>NZ_BLAY01000012.1 GCF_020521235.1 Microseira wollei NIES-4236
TAGGGGAGGGCATCCCCAAAGTAACGCTAAGGGAGTTGGAACCGCTACTCTGCTTGGGGAAACCCTGGTGGAGCAAGTTCTGACGATGAGCTTAGAATCCCCGGTCTTTTAAGCCGGGGAGTGTCAAAATGCGGGTGCGTATCCCTGGGTTTAGACTAGCCGGATACAGCGTCAAGTTCAAACGCGATCGAGGTGAAGTCACCGTCGATTTTAGACGGGCGTCCGGCTCCAAGCGTTTTGTCTCTTTTAGCAGTTGCGAACAGTTTATCCTTTTTGGCAGCCTGCGCCAAACCCTAACCAGAAATACCCAATGGCGCGTCAAAACCGTTCGCTTCACCGAGTTGGGACGAGAGATTCGCCTCTAGAATTGCGTACATCGGCTGACCAATTCTGGTTAAATGTACTATTATCATGGTTAACCAGAAGCACTTGCACCCCCGTCATTCATGCAAGGGATGCAGTGCAAGCACCAGGACGATTTCGTCGGGTATGGTACGTGGGGACTCTGGGAAACCTGAACCTGTTGGTTCTAAACGCCCAAAAAAATGTCAGGAGATATCACTACGCCCTTGTGGCAACAGTGGTGAGCCTGGGAACCTGAGAAATCAGGATATTAAGGCTGTGAAGTCTTAAGAATCCCTGTACTTTTAAGTCAGGGAGTGTCAAAGTTCATCCACCTTAACGGGAGCATATCAAACCAATGGACGTTAAGCTGATTTTAGTGGGATTAACCTTTGTGTTTATCCTTTCAAGCCTGTTTTTTGGCACCAAAAACGGGTTTTACGACACAGACAACTATCACGGTAACGGCTCGGCTCACTAAAGCAACTGGCAACTCTCCCGCGCTCGGTGTCGCGAGATTATTGCCTCACCGGGTAAGGCTCGCCGATTGCCAGCAAGCCTTACCCAGCATAAATCCAAATTTCCCTCTGCCAGCAATTTTTTTTAAATCGATGTTTCAGGATGCCGGATTTGCGTTTTATAGTGTTTTAATATATACCCGTTCGACTAATAAGCAAGCCTAGATCTGGTACTCTAATTTCAATCGGGGCGCATTAACGCCTAGATGAATTATATCCAAACCCCGGGTATCAATATGCCTACATTGGCTCGATTTAACTCCGATTTTTATTTTTCTAGTGATACGGCACATAAAAGTGCAATAATTTGCCTATCACTCAATTAAAATATGGCAGGAGCGGGGGTTTACCGCGCTTTTTTGTTACGCGCAAAAATACTATATTTCTGTAAACAGCGATAAGGCGTTTACAGGCAAAGGTTGATTGTGATCGAGCTGGAATGCTTTCCTTATAGTGTTAATCACGAGGATGAAGGGGTTTGTCTACTCGTGCGGATGGGGCCATACCGCATTCTGTTAGACTGTGGCATGGCAGACATATCGCCGCTGGCAGCAGGTTTAGACCAGGAACTGCCAGCGGATTTAGTGCTGTGTAGTCACGCCCACCCGGATCATGCTAGGGGTTTATTGGCGCTGCATCAGGCTTTTCCCCAATTGCCAATATACGCCAGCGAGGCGACTACCTACCTGTTGCCGCTGAATTGGACGAGTATAGACCCCAACAAAATCCCCAATTTTTGCCAAGCTTTACCGTTGCGAAGTCCGGTAGAGTTTGCCGATGGACTGTCGTGCGAATTATATCCAGCCGGACACCTGCCGGGAGCGACAGCAATCCGACTCACCTACACCACAAACCGCCGCAGTTATACCCTACTTTATACGGGAGACTTTTTCTTGTCGAACTCGCGGCTGGTAGATGGGTTGCCCCTAGAAGCGTTGCGGGGATTAGAGCCTGAAGTACTGATTATTGAGGGGACTTACGGCACGGCGCGCCATCCGCACCGCCGTCAGCAGGAAAACCAGCTAGCCGAACGCATTAGTCGCGCTTTAGCCACAGAGCAATCTGTTTTGCTACCAGTACCAGCTTTGGGACTGGGGCAAGAAATACTCATGCTGCTGCGGAGTCATCACCAATTTACAGGTCGAAATATCGATATTTGGGTAGATGGCAACGTGGCGGCTGGGTGCGATGCGTACTTGAATCTACTGCCCCACCTACCCACATCGGTACAGAATTTTTCCCGCCATCAACCTTTATTCTGGGATGAAAAAATCCGTCCCCGCGTGCGGCGGCTACCACCCGAACTGCGTCACAGTATCGGTCAATCTCCCTGCATCGTTATCACTGATGAAACTGCCGATTTAAGGGAATATCTGGATGCAGACCTCAGTTCTTGGTTAATCCTACTCCCCCAACGACCCAGTCGTTTTGCCAGTACCCCCGAATCAGCGAGTTGGGTCGAATTAACTCGCGATTGGTTTCCCGATGCTGCCAAACAATTCAAAACCGACATCAAAACCGGGCGTTTGACGGTGGAAACCTATTTACTCGCCCAGCATTGCGATGGTCCGGGAACAACCCAGCTAATTCACAATCTGCGTCCCCAGCACGTGGTGTTTATCCACGGTAATTCCACCTATTTGGCGGATTTAACCGGGTTAGATGAGTTACAAAATCGCTACCACGTCCACTGTCCTGCTGCTGGCACTTTAGTCGAACTGCCGATTGGCGAAACTTTTCTGCAACCCGCCGCACCGGAAACCAACTACGAGGGCGAGTTGACCGAGTTAGGCACGGTGGTGACGATTACCCTACCCGATGCGATCGCCGCCGATCCTCGCTGGCAAGCTTTTGCCGATACTGGTTTAGTAGAAGCCCGCTGGCAGGGTGAAGAATTGGTATTGCGCGGGCTATCCCAACGGGAACTCCTCGCTGACCGCAGCGATCGCTCCCTACCCACTGACCTCGCCTGCTGCGGTAATTGCCGCCATCAGCGCGGTCAACGCTGTTGGAATCAAGCGTCGCCACTATTTGGCTTCAAGGTGACCCCCGATGGTTACTGTCCCGTATTTGAGCCAGCTGCAGGGATTGATGAAGCCAAAAAATAGTATGGCATTGGGCAAGGCCGATTTCAGATACAGAACTCGAGCAAACACCAAAGTTTCTCTGAAAAATCGTCGCTTTGGAACTAGAGATATGCACACCCCTAGCACTCGCGGAAGCAGCTTGAAACTTTGGTGATAGGAACGCCCTTGCGTAAGTCCTGAGATACAACAATTGCAGATTTCAGATTTTATGCCAATCTGAAATCTTCAATCTGCTATTGTTTTATTCGATGCCTTACCCTTCTGAAGAGTCTGAGTAGCGGTTGCGGATTTGTTCTGCTTCCGGACAATCGTCCGAAACCAGGGGTTCGACATTCCCTCTCGGGACTGAAGCCAACTTCTGACTCACAGCACCTATGCTTTCTAGGCGCACCATCTCTTCCCAAGAAGAAATTTCGTCTTCTTCATCGGTTTCATAGCGCAGCGTCACTAAATCTCCTTCTATGTCAATGATGCGAGCGCGTTCTATCCAGCGTTGCTGGTCCCGCAAGAAAACACAGACTTCACGACCATCGCAACAGAGTTGATATATCTTGCGGTGTAGCATGTGTTCCTTCTCCTAACCAGGGAACTCTTTAAATGATGAATCAAATTTTTCACCAGAATTGCAGGTGAGTGTAGCAATTTTTCTGCCTTAAAAATAGATACTTTTTTGCCTCTTACCCATGATATAGGCAAATCTGTAGCTGTAACCGTCTCTTTGTAAATCATCCCCTTTTGCATACAGCACTCTTTTGCCGTGGCTGATGATTTATTGATACAAGGTTTCGCGCGAATTGAGCCGCAGATAGTTGGTGCAAAATTTCTTTGGAGCTTAAAAGCAGCCTGAGCATTTGTCATTTAGGGTTCGGTGCATTCAGGAAGACGAGCATTACCTGAGGGCGATCGCGTTGCTCTACTTATTATTCTATAAACAATTGTCTTTGTCTCACAGGTCGGTAAGCAACTTTATAGGATTCCACTCGAAAATCGAATGCTTAATTCATAAATTTCACTTAACATATCAGGTTATCACCAACGTGTCAGAAGCGATCGCCTCCCCATCGTTCATTTCAGGTATGTTCCACCAAACTAGCTTTTGAGAGCGCTTCCCACAGGTGATTGGAGGCTCGCTCTCTTTAAAAGCAGCATTACTTCTGCTAAAGCTTCATGCCGACTCGCGTCGGAATCGATTATTTGGAACCTACCTGCCGGTATCCTAGCACAAACTTTACCCGTTCATCGCTTTTTCCTGACATTGTTGTCTCTCAAGCGGCTGCAAAACCGTTACGCTTGATTATTCTCACATCAGGATTTGGTCACCCGACTTACGCCAGGGCGTTCCTATCACCAAAGTTTCTTGCTGCCATCTCTATTTTCCCAACGACGATTTTTCATAGCAACCCGGTTTCTTTACCTCAGTCCTGGGTCAAAAAAACGGATATCTGACGGCGCATCAATACCCCCCCTTCCTGGGAGTGGCGATTGTTTGGCGACCCACAAGGCGCTTCCCTGCCGGGAAAGCGCCTTCACGAGTATCAAATCAATAGGCAGTAACTTGATGAAACAGATACCTGACGCTGTTGACAAGACTCTGCTAATCTTTGGATCGCGTCAGAGCGCGCCTCTCGGTGAATCTGACCTGAGTTAAGCGCATTGTAAAGCGTAACGAGAGCTTCTAAGTCAGCTGACTGGTAGCCTTTCGTCGCTAGAACTTGACCGATAAGACCTTCTGAAGCGACACTGAGGCACCCCGTTTGAAAAGCAGACTCTACCAGTGAGCGAATCATCACGATAGGGCTTCCTTGATGCACGAATAAATAGTTATCCTTAGCCTAAAACATCTGTCTAGCGCAGTAAATAATAGATAGGTTCCGTAAATTGGGATATAATAGAGGGTTAGCCCTCATTGCATCGACTCTAATTTCAAATTTGATCCTCAAACCCTGAAATTTAGTATTTTTACGGGTTGTGGTTAATGCCAGGAACCAGACTTGAACTGGTGACACGAGGATTTTCAGTCCTCTGCTCTACCAACTGAGCTATCCCGGCGCTTTTTTCAGTCCTTTATTAATTTAACAAACCTTTGGCGGTTTTGGCAAGCCCCTATCGAGATCAGCGCTAAAAATATTTTAACCAGGCTTCCAACTCCCGTTACACTTGACGGCCAACCCTCTCCCAGACGGTTTTGTAAAGATTTGCCTCGACTAATATGTGAATAGTTGTTCATACGTTATAGTAGAGAAGCATAGATTAGGAGATGGCCATGACCACCGTAACTTCAATGAAATGTGCTTGTGAGTCCTGCGTCTGCGTTGTTTCTCTCAGCGACGCGATTGAAAAAAACGGCAAGTACTATTGCAGCGATGCCTGTGCCGACGGTCACCCAAATGGCAAAGGCTGCGAACATCACGGTTGCAGCTGCGGCTAAAGTACTCAAAATCCCACCCGCAAAGGTGTTTTCGGGTGGGGTTAAGTTTCAAGTGGCTGGAATTTTTAGCTTGGTGACGCCGATAACGGCTAGAAATATCAAAAACTGGACTAACACGATGCTGGGACCAGAAGGCCAGTTTAGCAGGGGTAGTCCAGACAAAAGAATGCCGACAATGCTACTGGTAGCGCCAATTATTACGGATAGTGCCAGAAAGCGGCTAAATTGGTGACTCAACAATTTGGCGGCGGAAGCTGGGATAACCAAGAAAGCATTTACTAATAAAATTCCTATCGCTTTAGTTGCTAAGGCAACGGTTAAAGACAGCAGTACGACAAACCAGTAGCGGTGAAGCTGAACTGGGATGCCTTGAACTTTCGCCACTGCTGGATTAAGTGTGAGTAGGATTTGCTGCTGTAGGGTGGAGAACAGATAAATGCTACCACCCAGGATTAAAACGCAGGTGAGTATTAAGTCTGTTACGTCGATGGCGAGAATATCCCCAAACAGCACATTCATCAAACCGCCTCGATAACCTCTCACCAAGCTGCTGAGGATAATTCCAATTGCTAAAGTTCCCGATAAAACAACGTTGAGGATGTTATCGCTGGCTAAGTTGGTTTGGTCGATGAGATAAAGTACAACTAAACCAAACGCGAGAGTAAAGGGTAGCAGCATCCAGGTGGGGTTTAACTGTAGCAAAACCCCTAAAACAATTCCCACTAAAGCCGAGTGACCTACGGCGTGGCTAAAAAAGGATAATTGCCTGAGAGTGACAAAGCTGCCGAGTAAGCCTCCCCACACTCCCATTAATATACCACCCGCGATCGCCCGCTGCATAAACGGAAACTGTAGCAGCGTTATCAAGTCATTTTCCGCTGCGATCGCAAACAAGCTAAAATTATTCAGTAAGTCAAGTAAAATCATTTTTACACCACTTATACAAATCCATCTCAAGAATTATTGTCACTTGTAAGTTTAATATGTCAGCAAACCCGGCTGTTGAAGCAAATATAACCAATTCCGTTGAAGAATCAGAACAGCTGACCTGCAATCCGCCACACCCAGTTGAGCTTTCACAAGTTCATCACCTCAAAGGTCAACTGTTAAGCACCGAAAAAGCTCAACGCATGGCAGAATTTTTTAGCCTTTTGGGAGATGCCAATCGTCTGCGGATTCTTTCAATTTTGGCAGTCAAAGAACGCTGCGTCGGCGATTTAGCAGCAGCACTGGAAATGAGCGAATCGGCAGTTTCCCATCAAATGCGCGTCTTGCGTGCCATGCGACTGGTAAGCTACCGCAAACAAGGACGCCATGTTTTCTATCGTCTTCAAGATCGCCACGTCCTCGACCTTTACCATGCCGTTGCCGAACATTTAGATGAAACAGGTTAATTGCAGATTTAAACTTTCAATCTCAAATCTGCGGCTAATGGCTAATGGCTAATCGAATGATATGAGTAAGCTCACAATTAGCAATTAGCTATTAGCAACCCCCATGTCTATAACTAGCAACTTGAGATAAAATCAATGGTGGTGTTGATAGCGACTGAAAGCAGGGCCATAGGTTGCTAATAGATTTTGGGGCGAAAGGATAGTCTGGGGTTCTCCCGAACATAACAGAGTTTGGTTGAGACAAAGGACGCGATCGCAATGTCTATCTACCATATCGATATCGTGAGAAACCTGCAATACCGTCCAACCTTGTTCGCTTTTGAGTGTGTGCAGCAAACTGTAAAAATCTGCTTCTCCGGAAACATCCAATCCGGCAAATGCTTCGTCTAATACTAACAATCTGCGGGGACTTACTAAACAGTACGCTAATAACACCCGCTTGAGTTCTCCTCCACTTAAAGTTCCAATCGCTTGAGTACGTAGGTGATACGCACCTACTCGTTTTAGAGAAGATGCGATCGCTTCGTCTTTTTCCCTATCTTTGTGCCAAAACCAGTATCCTCTATCTGGTCTTGAGTTCTGCTTCCCTTCACCCCGTCCCCGCGTCCCCGCTTCGCCGCGTCTCCCCTCCCTCCATCCCAAAGCTACCAATTCACCCACAGAAATCGGAAAGCTGCGGTCGAAAATAAAATTTTGGGGAATATATCCAATTAAACGCCGCATTCTCCCCAAATTTTGGATCGGGTAACCGAAGATTTCAATCTTTCCTCCACTGCGCGGAATTAAATCTAAAATTGCTTGTACCAACGTACTTTTACCCGATCCATTTGGGCCTATTATTGCCGTATCCGTTCCCGGCAATAGTTCAAATGAAACATCCCTAACTGCTGGATAATTGCCCCGGTATACCGTTAACCCTTCTACTTTTACAACCAAGGCTGCATTATAATTCATTCTCTCCCATTTAACTCTCTTTCTTCACGACTCAAAACAATTTCAATTTACTGACAAGCAGCTTGAAGTGCTTGCAAATTGCTACCCATAGCAGTAAAATAATGCTGGGGATCGGTGCGGCCGCTTTCCAGGGAATCCAAATTTCGCAGGGTCAAGTTTAAGTCACGAGAAAGACTGGTCAGCAATTTATTATCCGTTCCCGGTTCGTCGAATAGCGCTTTCACATTGTACTTTTTAACGGCTGCTATTGTTTTTTGTACATCCTCCGGCGAAAGTTGATCTTCCGGAATCTCTACCACTGCTACTTGCTTAAGCTGATATCGCTGTGCCAGATAGGGAAATGCATCGTGGAAGGTAATAAACGTGCAAGTATTGCGATACGGCTGCAATTTTTGCTGATATTGTTGGTCTAATTCTTTCAGTTTTTGGATATAGGCAGCGGCGTTGGCTTCGTAAGTTGCTTTATTATTTGGATCGGCGGCAATTAATCCATCTCGAATATTTTCTACCTGTTTAATTGCTAAAACTGGATCTAGCCATACATGCGGGTTTCCAGCACCATGTTCGTCGTCGTGGTCTGATTTAATTGGTTTAACAACGGGAGAAATTTCTTCCACGGGTTTAATACCGCTGCTGGCATCTATTTGTTTGAGCTTGGTATTCTGGGCGTTTTTGATCGTATTTTCGAGAAATTCTTCTAAACCCAAGCCATTTTTTACCAGAATATCGGCCTGCGCGATCGCACTCACGTCTTTCGGCGTTGCTTGGTAGTCATGCACTTCCACACCCGGAGGTACCAACACATCCACCTGCGCCAACTCTCCCGCCACTGCCTGTGTAAACCAATACATAGGCAAGAACGTTGTTATTACCCTTAGTTTCGGCTTTTCAGGTGTAGGCTTTGCTACGGGGGCTGTAGGCTTTGATTCGGTTTGCGTGCAGCCTGCTACTAGCAAGCAAGTCAAGAACAAACCTAGTATAAATTTTGGCAAATTAGGCCGATTCACGGTTTCCCTCCTTTGACTCCACGGCTGGCGATACTGCCGTAGAACCATTTGAGAATAGATCTTATTCTAAATATAGATGCCAGAATTAAGATCGTTCTGCTGACAAATCCCTATCTTCCCAAGACGCAAGGTTTGGAAAGGGTGGCACGGGGCAGAATTATTGCAAGTTAATAGCACTTATGTCGGGCAAAAAACTAAGTTTTCTGGAAGGGGTAGCGTCTGGAGCTTAAGTGGTGTAATGATAAATTGCTGTTAAGCTGAAATTGGTGTGAGGATTAAGAGATTGAATAAATTGAGAATAAACTGCAACAAGCTCCCAGTCAGTCCAGCCCTAGTGGGTGCGGTGCTAGCGATGGCGACAGCCACCATCCCTGCAACCCCGACTCTATCTCACCCAGGAGAAATCTCACCTACCTCCCAAGAGGGAAAGATTTTACAACAAATCGACCTATACAGCAACACCAGTACCCAGTCACCAGACCCTCTCGCCCAAGTTACATCGGTTTCTCAGCTAACCGACGTAGACCCTACCCACTGGGCATTTCAAGCGCTGCAATCCCTGGTTGAACGCTACGGTTGTATAGAAGGTTACCCAGACCGCACCTACAGGGGAAACCGCGCCTTAACGCGCTATGAATTCGCCGCCGGGTTAAATGCTTGCTTAGACCGGATTCAGGAACTAATAGCAGCAGCAGTATCTGACTTACCGAGTAAAGAAGATATCGCCACTATCCGGCGGTTGCAAGAAGAATTTAGATCCGAACTAGCTTCGTTGCGGGGAAGGGTAGATGCGCTAGAACCTCGCCTCGCTAGGTTAGAAGCACAGCAATTTTCTACTACGACCAAGCTAGCTGGAGAAGTAATCTTTGCAGCGGCGGGTATTATAGCAGGAGAAAATGCCTTTGGCGAGGAGATAGACCGCGTACCCGTTTTGGCACACCGGACACGTCTGAATTTTGAAACCAGCTTCAGCGGGAAAGATTTACTCAGGACGCGACTTCAGGCGGGGAACTTAAATGCCTTTTCTGCCAATAATACATTGACACCGGAAGGCGATTTAATCTATGGTGCGGGGGCGTTTGGCACCGGAGATAGCGATATCGTACTTGATGAATTGTCCTACAGGTTTCCCGTGGGCGATCGCACTCAAGTCGTACTTTCTGCGAATGCAGCGGGATCGGATAGTTTTACCGATACGCTTAACCCCTTCTTTGACGGGGATGGTGCTAGCGGTTCCCTATCCCGTTTTGGTACGCGCCATGCCATATATTACCTCGCCGATGGCACCGGGATCGGTCTGAGACACGAGTTTAGCGATAGTGTAGAACTCAGCTTGGGGTATCGCGCCAATTCGGAAACAGCTAATATTCCCTTAGATGGGAATGGGTTGTTTAATGGGCCATATGGTGCGATCGCTCAACTCACCTTCAAACCCAGCAAAAACTTCAAGTTCGGTTTAACCTACGTTAACTCCTACAACACCGACCTGGGAACGGGTAGTCGCATTGCTAACTTGCGATCATATTTAGCCGATGGTACTGATGCGCGATTGGAAGCAAGTGGGTTACAAGGATCTGATCTGCCAATTTCTAGCAATTCTTACGGATTTGGCTTATCTTGGCAAATTAGCAAAGGATTTGCCATTGGTGGTTGGGCGGGTTACACCAACACTCGCACTCTTTCCACCCTGGGCGGACAAATTAACCGAGGCGAGATTCAAATCTACAACGCCGCCGTTAGCTTAGCCTTTCCCGATTTGGGTAAAAAAGGTAATCTAGCAGGTATTATCGTGGGTGTCGAACCAATCGCCGATGCGAGTTCTCGTTTATCGAATGATTTGAATAACCGCGATCTAGGTGGCGACGATGATGATGTTTCCTTCCACATCGAAGCGTTGTATCAAATCCAGGTGACAGATAATATCTCTATTACTCCTGGAGTTATTTGGCTCACCGCCCCCGACCACAACAAAAATAACGATGATGTTATCATCGGTACCATCCGCACGACTTTTAGTTTCTAGACTGCCTAGCTAACAAGTTCCTGTATTGTGTAAAGACCAGCCGGATCAAAGGCTGGTCTGAAAAAATACAGATGTTTTGTTGTCGTTTGAAACTGAGGAAACCCGGACTGCGCGTTCCCAAGTCGTCAGCGGGTTAAGTTTCTTAACACTATAGTATCAGGGTATGTGTACCTTTGCGATCGGTGCTTACTCTGAGTTTGGTTCGGTATTCTTTACCTATTTCAACAAGAAGGCTCACACGCTCACCCGCTAGGGTCAGTGCCCTTGATGAATTGTTGGGGGATGAGGAATTGACCCCCGACCGATATCAGCAGTTAGGTTGGTTAGGGAGTGGGGTCGATGAGGAATCCCCAATATCCTTTGTTGGTAGGCGGTCAATCCAATCTTCAACCAACTGCGTAACCGCTTTTTCTTTGCTCTGTGCATAGGCTTTGAGTTTATCGTATCGTTTCTGAGATAGCCTAATCCTAATGGATTTCTCCTTCATAATGTATCGCCAAGATGGATACATCTATGATATTATATAAATGGTTGATGACCCACCCGACTGTATGGAACAGAAAGGCTAACTTCAAAGTAGTCAGACTTGCCGCAGAAACATCAGAGATCGGGAAAACGTGAGGATGGTGGCTGGTTGACCATTGTCGTAAATCCAAGGTGAGCGTACCAAAACAAAATTTAAACTGCCTGTGGAAGACGGGCGGCTGCCTGGGTTCTCCCTTTGAGGAGATAAAGGTCGCAAGATCAGAGACGCTGTGTAAGACCATCATCGGGCTCGTGTCCCGAATATCCTTGTGATATCCCCAACGTGGCGACGGCGAGTGAGACGGGAAGCCTACACTGTATACGAAGTATCAGTGTAGGTACTTCACATAGTCGCTTCCGCGTTGGGGACGCCCCCAAATCACCCGCTCTTGCTTGTATATTGCTACGCCTGGTTTAGCGCCCTTGGGTTTGTAGACTTGTGCGGGTTTGGTATAAACGACGGGCACTTGGTCGCTTTGTCGGGCGCGACTGTAGTAAGCTGCTAGATCGGCAGCGAATTCGAGATCGGCTTGTTCCGGAACCGATCCTGGTTCCAGACGCAGCAGCACGTGACTACCGGGTATTTCTTGGGTGTGGAACCACAGGTCATAATCAGAAGCAAGGCGAAAAGTCAAGCGATCGTTTTGTTGGTTGTTACGACCTATTAACAATTCAAACCCACTCGGCGTGCGGTATTGATAAGGTTTGCTCGCTGCTTCCCCTTTAGCGGGACTGCGATATTCTGGATCTTCTAGATATCCTTGTGCAATTAATTCTTCCCGAATTTCTTTTAATGCCAGCAAATCTTCCCCTGTGCTGTAGGCGGGAAATTGGGTTAGGGATGCCTCTACCTGTTCCAAATACTGGATTTCTGCCTTAACTTCCGCTAAAAGCGGCTCAACCGCACTGCGAGCGCGTTTTAATTTTTGGTGCTGCTTATATAGTCTTTGGGCATTTTGGATGGCATTTTTTTCTGGTTCTAAGGGAATTGTAACGGGATTGCCGGTTTCAAAGTCGGGGAGGGCGATTGACTTCATCCCTGGTTCCCAGTTTTGCAGGTGTGCCATTAACAGATCTGCTTGTTGGCGATATTGTTCGGCGCGATCTGATTGTTGCAAGCGTTCTTCAAATGTATTCGCCTTGAGCCGCAATTTATGCAAAACGCTGTTAAGTTTTTGGCTCAGTTGATGGCGTAGGGCGGTAAATTCTTGTTGGTTTAGTTGGGCGGTATAGTATTGGTCGAGTAAAGTTTGCACGTCTTGTGCTGGTTCTATAATGCCCCAACCCATTACTGTGTAGCCCTTTGCCGTAAAACCGGGTTGGAATTTCCCACCCGGTGTCGACCCAAGATTGTTGGTAAAACCCGTTTCTACACCACATCCTGCCAAAACTTGCAGCCATTGTTGCCAGCGATGAAACAATTGCTGCCATTCTTCGGAGTTTAGGCTATCGGTGTTGCGATCGCTATCCAATCCGGCAGCTTGTATCATTGACTGTATCAGGGGCGTACTTAAGCCGCGATAGCTTTTGAGCAAACAGCGAGAGATAGCGCCTGGAACTAGGCTAACTCGTTGTTGCCAGCGTTCCATAGATTCGCTCAAACTGGGAATTGCATCGGTGAGGGCGGGTGGGAATTCGTAGGGTTGTCCGGTTAGAATCGGGCGGACGCTCGATTGTTGTCGATCGACTTGATGGGCGACAGTAACGATGAGGCGATCTCGATCGGTGAGGATGACGTTACTGTATTTGCTCATAATTTCGACATAAAGATGCCACAGGGGGGGTTCCCCCGGACGCCTGCCGAATTGGAGGTCTAAAACCCGCTCCCAAGGAGCGATCGCCACAATATCTATCAATGCTAAACCACCCAAAGCGTGGCGTAACTGCTGGCTAAAAGTAAATGTATCGGGGGTTTTGGGTGGCGGTGTGCCGATATGGAGGCGTGCGGCGACGGGGTGCCAGGATATAGTCAGCCAACCTCGTTGTTTGAGGGTGCGTAATGCCAAGGCGATAGTGTAGCGATCGCGCTGATAAACCTGTTCGGTGCGCGCTGGTAGCCAGTCTGCACGCACCTCCCAACAAGCAGCCGCAAGCGTGGTCAAATCAACAAGTTGCAAAACTAAATCTTTTGGTGAGTGATGACTTTGATGCTCGGTTCTGTTTCTATTTTTGCAGATTGTTGGCGAAGTCAAGTGGGTGAAAGTATACCCCTGGAGCGATGCTAACGGAAATATAAGCTTAAAACAAGAATTTAGCCGGATTTTTGGCTTGTAAGTCCAATTTTTTGGCTTTAACATTGAAAATAGACTTAAATATTGCCCCTCACACAGCTAGACCGTAAATGAGACATGGAAATTCAGCTAATCAATATTGGTTTTGGCAACATTGTGTCTGCAAACCGGGTGGTTGCCATAGTTAGTCCAGAATCTGCTCCGATCAAGCGTATCATCACGGATGCCCGCGATCGCGGGCAACTAATTGACGCCACCTACGGTCGTCGCACTAGAGCAGTGATTATAACCGATTCCAGCCACGTGATTCTGTCGGCGATCCAACCGGAAACCGTTGCTAACCGCTTTGTGATCTCGAAAGATAGTTCTACCAGCGACCACTGAATCGGCAATATAGGATGGCGCGCCGGATTGTCCACAGGACAAGCTGGGCTTTGGGCGCGCTAAAATTCGACATGGCTCGTTCAACCTAGTTGCCCTCTAAGGAGACGCTCAATGTTTTTGGATGAACTGACACCCATCTTCCGAGAACTCACCCAGCAACCAGTTGCCTTTTTGGGCGGCTTTTTTGCCGGGATGTTGCGACTGAAGTTAACCGATGAACCGATCAAATCTTGGCTCGAGCGAGAAGCCGGTATTAATACTCAAACTGCCCATGCACCTCTTGACCAAAATGGTAAAACAGGCCCCCAATCTATTTCCATAGACTGAAGACCGATCTTAGATTTTGGTATTTCACAACCTCTTTATTCATGAAGGTCGGCGAAAACCTAAATGCTTTCTGTTCCTAGCTTTGACCTTCATGATTAAAAAAATCTAAAATTTGCCAAATGCCGTAAAAAATACTCTTGACTTGTGGCAAGCCGTGCCAAACACCCTTGTCAGGAAAAACCAATTCTATAGTTCATCTAAAGTTAGAGAACGATTTAGCAAAGCTTTCCTAAAATAAAACTAAAGGAGCTAGGGCGTTGAAATAGTAGAGCGATCGCCCTGGGCATTGTCTAACCCAAAACTCGTCCTCCGCGCTAGAAACGTTAACAATCTTGCCAAACCCAACCAGCGAGGAAGACCAAGGGCTGCGACTATTTTTTTGCCCAGTCGATTAGCCATCTCTTCAACAGCGCCCATACCAATTAAACCCACATCGGTTTACAGGAAAGCGGTAAACCCCGCCCCGCTTTTCTCTCCACTCAAAACAAGGCAAAAATTTGTATGGGTAAGTAAGTTTACCACAATCATCTGTCGCCAGACAGATGCTGGAATTAAATTTACCCGTCCAAGCAGAAAAAAAATCTTTTCCATTTTGCCTTTTTAGCATCGGCAGCCAGCGGGGAATTTTGAACAAAACAATGGCAGACACGCATCCGCCAATCGCTCAAGAACGTAACCTCAAACGGGATTGCATGACGCTGTCGCGTCACGTCTTGCAGCAACTGGGGAGCTTTTCTACAGAGGCACAGGATCTCAGTGCCATCATGGGTCGTATTGCTCTGGCAGGCAAATTGATTGCTCGCCACCTCAGCCGTGCCGGATTAATGGAAAATGTGCTGGGAGTGACGGGGGAAATCAACGTACAGGGAGAGTCCGTCAAAAACATGGACGTGTACGCCAATGAAGCTTTTATCTCGGTATTAGAGCAAAGCGGCCTTGTTTGTCGCTTGGCATCCGAGGAAATGGAAAAACCCTATTACATTCCAGAAAACTGCCCAATTGGTCGCTACACCCTGCTATATGACCCGCTGGATGGCTCTTCCAACATAGACAGCAATTTGAACGTCGGTTCCATCTTCTCAATTCGCCAGCAAGAAGGAAACGACGAAGACGGTTTGGCGCGCGACTTGCTGCAAAACGGACGCAAGCAAATTGCAGCAGGTTACGTGTTATACGGCCCCAGCACGATGCTGGTTTATTCCATCGGCAAGGGCGTTCACGCCTTTACCCTCGATCCCAGCTTAGGCGAGTTTATTCTTTCGGCGGAGAACATTATTATCCCCGACCACGGGGCGATTTACAGCGTCAACGAAGGTAACTTCTGGCAGTGGGAGGAATCGTTTCGGGACTACATCCGCTACGTCCACCGTCACGAGGGCTATACCGCTCGTTACGGCGGGGCATTAGTGGGAGACTTCCACCGCATTTTGTTCCAAGGAGGGGTGTTTTTATACCCAGGAACGGTAAAGCGACCTGAAGGGAAGTTGCGCTTGCTTTACGAAGCTGCACCCATCGCGTTTTTAGCAGAACAAGCCGGGGGTCGTGCGAGTACGGGAGTAGTGCCAATTTTGGATGTAGTGGCGGATAAAATTCATGCCCGCACGCCTTTAATTGTTGGCAGTAAAGATGATGTTGCTCTAGTGGAATCTTTCGTGAACGAAAGCTCAAAGGAGCAAGGCGACAAAGTAATGGCTCATTCGTAAATAGGGGTAATGGGTAATAGGTAATAGTTAAAATCTAACCAATTACCAATTACAAATTACCAATTACCAATTAGAAGGACACAAGGATGACAACCAACCATATCTTAGAAATTGAGCAATTGGGTCAAAGTATCTGGATGGATAACTTGACCCGCGATTTAATCCAAACTGGCGAACTGCAGCGCCTGATCGAGACGCGGGGACTGCGAGGGATTACCTCGAACCCGGCTATTTTTGAAAAAGCGATCGCTGGCAACAAAATCTACGACGCCGATATCGAAAAAGGAGCGCGCGCCGGATTACCCACATACAAAATTTACGAATATCTCGTATTTGAAGATATCCGCAACGCTGGCGATATGTTCCGCCCGATTTACGAAGAATCCAAGGGGCTAGATGGTTACATCAGCATTGAAGTACCGCCAACAATCGCCCACGATACACAAGCCACAATAGAAGAAGCGCGGCGCTACTATCAAGAAATCGGTCGGGAAAATGTGATGATTAAAATTCCCGGCACAACAGCAGGATTGCCAGCTGTTGAGCAAGTTATTGCCGATGGCATTAACGTTAACGTTACCCTGCTGTTCTCGGTAGAAAGTTACGTCAATTGCTTCTGGGCTTATATTAAGGGCTTGGAAAAACGAGCTGCTGAAGGGAAAGATATTAGTAACATTGCTTCAGTTGCTAGTTTCTTCCTCAGCCGCATTGATAGCAACATCGATGGTCGGATTGACAGCAAGCTAAAAGCAGGCGTTGAAAGTATCAACTTCGAAGCAAAACTGCGCGCAGTGAAGGGGAAAGTTGCGATCGCTAACGCCAAAATCGCGTATCAGAAATATAAAGAGATAATTCAGAGCGCTCGCTGGAAAGCGTTAGCAGAAAAAGGTGCAAAAGTGCAGCGTCTATTGTGGGCAAGTACAAGCACCAAAAACCCTGAATACAGCGACGTGATGTACGTGGATGAATTGGTAGGCCCCGATACAGTTAATACGTTACCGCCTGCTACGATTGAAGCTTGTGCGGACCACTGCAACGCGGCAAATCGGATTGAATCGAACATCGAAGAAGCTTACAACTTGATCGAAAGTCTGAAAGACCCGGACATCGACATCGATATTAACCAAGTTATGGACGAACTGTTGACCGATGGGATTGACAAATTCGTCCAGCCGTTCCAATCCTTGATGAACTCGCTGGAAGACAAGGTAAAAATGTTGACACCTGCGTAGTTATGTGGTAATAGCTAATGGCTAATAGAAAGAATAGCCATTAGCTATTAGCGATATCCAATCCCAAATTGCCAAAAAGCCGTTATGGTGAATTCAAACGGTCTGGTAGAGAGTAAATCGGAGGCGAAGTCTCCCTTGGATGATGGGGAAAGAGCGCGGCTCAAAGAACTCGAAGCTATTGTAGAGCAAGGACTTCAGACATTTTACGAAGTCGGCAAGGCTCTGATGGAGATTCAGGAAAAGAAGCTTTACCGAGAAACCCACAAAACCTTCGCCGTCTATTGTCGAAACAGGTGGGAAATGGGAAAGTCCACAGCATATCGATATATTAATGCTGCCCAGGTTATGGAAAATTTGTCCCCAATTGGGGATAAATTTCCCAAAAAGGAAAGTCAAGTCCGCCCCCTCGCCCAACTACCGCCAGCGCTACAACTTGAAATATGGCAGCAAGCGGTAGATTTATCACCCGCTGGCATTCCCACTGCCGCAGAGGTTCAGCGTTTGGTAGAGGAAAAGATATCCTCTGGAAAGGCAAAGCAAGATAGCAAGGGTGGTGTTTCTGAATTAGAGCAGTTGCGCCTAGAGAATAAACGCCTCAAGGAACATATCAGGCAAAAGGATCTCGAAAGAGAACGCCGTGCGGCTGAAGTAGCGACAGAACTGGAACGCTTGCGTGAGGAAAACAGGCAGCTTCGGGCTGAACTTCGGCAATGGGAAAGGGATTGGGATGTTCGCATTGCTCAAGAACAAGAAAAAATCCGAGCAGAAATCAAAGCTGAATACCAGCACATCATAGACGACTTGACAGCCAAGTACGAAGGCGTACTAGCAAGGCTGGAAGCTATTGAACGAGGAAACAAGTAAATGGTCACACTGCTAGAAAATCCCCTGCGCGTTGGTTTACAACAGGAACGAGTACCCGAAGCGCAAATTTTGGTCATCTTCGGTGCATCGGGCGACCTGACGCAACGCAAACTGGTGCCAGCGATTTATCAACTGAAGCGACAAAGAAGGCTGCCCCCAGAAATTACGATTGTAGGCGTGGCGCGACGGCCTTGGAGCGACGATTATTTTCGCGAACAAATGCGCGAGGGCATCGAGCAGTTTTCTGAGGGAATTGGCAGCGAAGAATTTTGGCAAGACTTTGCTCAAGGATTGTATTACTGTTCCGGCGACATCGACAACCCAGAAAGTTACCAGAAACTGAAGCAATTGCTGAGCGAACTGGATGGTAAACGAGGTACTAGAGGCAATCGAGTCTTTTATCTGTCGGTTTCGCCCAACTTTTTCCCGGAAGCGATTCGGCAGTTAGGGACAGCAGGAATGCTGGACAACCCGATTAAAAACCGTCTGGTGATTGAAAAGCCGTTTGGTCGAGACTTGGCATCGGCTCAAGTTCTCAACCAAGTGGTGACCAAGGTTTGCAAGGAACAGCAGGTTTACCGCATCGACCACTATTTAGGTAAGGAAACGGTACAAAACCTACTGGTGTTTCGCTTTGCCAACGCCATCTTTGAACCCTTGTGGAATCGCCAATTTGTCGATCACGTCCAGATTACCGTTGCAGAAACCGTAGGATTGGAAGACCGGGCAGGCTATTACGAAACATCCGGGGCGCTGCGGGATATGATGCAGAACCACCTGATGCAACTGTTTTGTCTGACGGCAATGGAAGCGCCCAACTCCCTCGATGCCGACAGCATCCGCAATGAAAAAACGAAAGTGCTTCAAGCAACCCGCTTGGCAGATACCCGCAATCTAGAGCTTTCAGCGGTACGGGGTCAATACGCCGCAGGGTGGATGAAAGGAAAGCGCGTGCCTGGGTATCGAGAAGAACCAGGGGTGAATCCTAATACCATCACACCCACGTACGTAGCGATGAAGCTGATGGTGGATAACTGGCGGTGGCACGGGGTGCCGTTTTACATGCGAACCGGCAAGCGGCTGCCGAAAAAAGTATCGGAAATTGCGATCCAATTCCGCGAAGTGCCGCATATGATTTTCCAATCCGCCGCCCAACAGGCAAGTTCCAACATCCTGACGCTGCGGATTCAGCCGAATGAAGGAATTTCCATGCGGTTTGATGTCAAAATGCCCGGTTTACAACTCCGCACCAGGCCGGTGGATATGGATTTCCAATATGGTTCGGCGTTTGGCAAGTCGTCGGGTGATGCTTACGATCGCTTGTTACTAGATTGCATGTTGGGCGACCAAACGTTGTTTACCAGGGCAGATGAAGTGGAAGAAGCTTGGCGGGTAGTCACGCCAGCACTGATGGCTTGGGAAGCGCCCACCGATCCGGCCTCGGTTCCCCAATACGAAGCAGGAACTTGGGAACCAGCAGAAGCAGAACTGCTAATCAACCGCGACGGGCGTCGTTGGCGTAGACCCTGACGAAAGAAGACTCGGGGACGCGGGGACAAGGGGATGGGGGGAAGGTTTCTACACAAATCGCCGCTCTCCCTTGTCTCCCACTCTCCGCGTCCTCTTGAGTGGATTCAGGTTAGCTCGTCAGAATACAGAATACTTCGGAGGTAACGAGTTAACCTTTCTAGAATCCAGTTAGCTAAAAAGTAGCTGTCAATTGCAGATTTCAGATGGCAGATATCAGATTGAATAAATCTCAAATCGGCAATCTGAAATCTCAAATCTCAAATCCTTTCATCCAAACTCCTAACTATGGTTACACAATCTGCTCCGATTGTTTCCCTCCAGGCACCGAAAGATGTCTCTATCAGCGATATAGAAACTGAACTCGGTAAAATCTGGCAAAGTTACGGTGTATCGAGCGAAAACGGGTTGCCGATGGCGTCTAGGGCGGCAACGTTTACTTTGGTGGTTTACGAACCAGAGGCAACTCAACAACTGCTAGCGATTCTGGGTTTCTATAAGGGTCCGGTGGATGGAATTTCTGGGCCGCGCACCAACGCAGCGATCGCGGCAGCGCAGAAAGCGTATAACCTGCCAGTCACGGGTAAGTCGAGTCCGGAATTGGTGGAGAGACTGCGAGTCGAATACGCCCAAAAACGCAATGGGGCAGGGAATTCCGATGGGAACGGCAGCAGCGTTCCTCAGTACGATCCGGATGCGGCGGGTGCGGGTTTTGCCGATGCGATCGCGCAAACTAACCCGTGTCGCGTCATTGCTCTTTGTCCCATCGTCGGCGAAGATGAAGGCGTGACGGCTCAAGTCTCCGCCTACTGTCCGATTCAAAAACAAAGTCGCAGTACCCTGATCTGCTGCGAATACATTACCCTCAAAGGCACGGAAGAAGCTTTAGAACGCATTGCCGGGATGATTCCCGCTCTCACTATTTCCGACTTGCCCAAATTCCTCTGGTGGAAAACAACGCCGGATCCAGAAAACGAGTTATTCAAGCGACTGTCTGCCATTAGCAGTTCTGTGATTTTCGATTCTTCCGGGTTCCTCACTCCCGAAACCGACTTGTTGCAAGTGTACGGCTTGACCGAATCGGGGATGGCGATCGCAGACCTCAATTGGCGTCGTCTCGCCTCCTGGCAAGAACTCACCGCCGAAACCTTCGATCCGCCAGAACGTCGCGCCCACATCATGGAAATCGACCGCATCACCCTCGACTACGAAAAAGGCAATCCCGCCCAAGCACTGATGTACTTGGGTTGGATCGCCAGTCGGTTGCAGTGGACTCCGGTTTCCTACGTACACGAAGGTGGCGAATACGACATCAAGCGCGTCAAGTTAGTGGGTGGGGATGGACGCGAAATTGAAGCCGAGTTAGCCGCGATTCCCGTGGTCGATACAGGCGAAATATCGGGAGATTTAATCAACCTGCGCCTTTATTCCAGCAATACAGCAGCAAACTGTTGCACCGTCTTGTGTTCTGAAACAGGCGGCTGTATGCGGATGGAAGCAGGTGGTGTGGCACAAACCTGCGAAACTCGCCAAGTTACGGCATTATTCGACCAAAAAGCCGAATTCTTGCTTTCTCAACAGCTACAGCGCATGGGACGCGAGGTACTTTACGAAGAAAGTATGGCTGTGGCAACGCAAGTTTTAAAATTGGCTAATGGCTAATGGCTAATGGCTAATTGGTAATGGGTAATGAAAATTACAATTAGCAATTAGCCATTAGCAATGAGCAATTACCAATGACTATCGCGATCGCAGGCACAAGCAGCGGGGTGGGCAAAACAACGGTAACGCTCGCCCTGCTGGCGTGTTTGAAGTATCGGGGTATACAGGTTCAATCGTTTAAGGTTGGCCCAGATTATATTGACCCGATGTTTCACCAGTACGTCACGGGTCGCCCTTGTCGCAATTTAGACCCGGTACTCACTTCGGAAGCTTACGTACAGCAATGTTTTATCCGTCACAGTCAAGGGGTGAAATTCGCTTTAGTAGAAGGCGTGATGGGGTTATTTGACGGAGTAGGTAATAACCCATTACCAATTACCAATTACCAATTACCCATTCCCTTTGCCAGTACTGCTCATATTGCCCGGTTGTTGGATTTGCCGGTATTGTTAGTCATAGATTGCAGTCGGTTATCGGGTTCGGTGGCTGCGATCGCCCACGGCTACCGCTCGTTTGACCCTAAAATTAAGTTAGCTGGGGTGGTGTTGAATCGAGTGGGAAGCGATCGCCACCTACAATTGCTCAAAGATGCCCTAGAACCCCTACAAATCCCCATCTTGGGCGTATTGCGAAGACAGGATAATATTAGCATCCCCGACCGACATCTAGGGTTAGTCCCCACAGGAGAACTATCCCAACTCGATGGTATTATCGACCAACTTGCCCACCTGGGAGAAAGTTGTTTTGATTGGGAACAACTATTACCATTGCTGAAAAGTAATACTGTCGGGGCAGGTTTTGGTAATAGTTTATCGCAGGGAGAGGCAACGTTAATCAACGCGCCCTGCCGAATTGGTGTGGCACGCGATCGCGCGTTCAATTTCTACTACGCTGATAATCTAGACTTGCTACAACAATTGGGTGCAGAATTAGTATTTTGGAGTCCGCTTACAGAGGAATTACCAGAAGGCATCCAAGGATTATATTTCGGCGGTGGTTTTCCCGAAGTATTCGCCGAACAACTAGCAGAAAATAAACTCGCTCGCGAATCAGTTCGCCATGCTATCTTGACAGGAATGCCAACTTATGCTGAGTGCGGCGGATTGATGTATTTATGCGAAAAAATTATCGATTTTGATAATAAATCTGGGTCGATGGTGGGAATATTACCGACAACAGCGGTAATGGGTGGGCGTTTAACATTAGGATATCGAGAAGCGACGGTTTTGCAAGATAGTCCGATATTAGGTGCGGGTGCGACAGTTTGGGGACATGAGTTTCATCGTTCTCATCTATCTGAAAAGCCAACAAAACCCTTATTTCAGGTAAGAGGATATCACAGTCCGGTGACAGAAGAAGGATGGCGACTGCATCAGGTTCATGCGTCTTATGTCCATCTTCACTTTGGTGCGCGTCCGGAGATTCCCAAAAGGTTTCTACAGAATTGTTTGAGTATTTCTTTATAACTTAAGTTCGCGGTATATAATTTTGAATTCAGTTCCTCGCAGCTTTTCTTCACCTGTAATCCGGAAACCCCGTTTTTCGTAGAGGATCTGTGCAGTGGCTTGGCTTGGATTGGTTGATGTGTATAATCGCAAAAATTGCTTACCTGCCCCTCGTGCTTTTTCAATAGCAAAATCAACTAATTTACTGCCAATTCCTTGACCGCGACAAGCTGGTTCTACACAAGTCCAGCCTAACCAATAAGCTTCACGTTCATCTTTCCGAGTCGAATATAATCCTGTGGTTCCTATGACTTTCTTGCAATCATTATCGATGGCAATCCAGTAATTTGCTTCTCCAATTACTGCTAGATAAAACAAGATTATATATAACCAGCTATTTTTTGCCAGACTGCCACGAAATCCGATACTGGCTCTTTCAAAAAGTCTTTGGTGTGGAAAAACCTTATTGACCAGATTAATGGCTTCATCAAGGGTTTGATGGGATAGAGGTTCAATATGCATAGTTTGTCGATCGTTGCGGGTGTATCAAGTGCAAATGCCTGCGGTAGGGTAAGGGTGAAGCGATCGCATCAGCAAATCGCTGCCAACTCATCCCGATAAATTTCAGTATAAACTTGTTCTTTAGCTGGTAAGCTGCTGTGCAAACCAGCGCCGGATTAATTCTACTTGGAAACGGTAACCATCACCAACTTCCTCAATCAATTCCCGTTGCCGAAGTAAATCGAGTGCGTTGTATTCATCGGGAAACTGTTGCAATATAGTTTTTCGACTGACTATTGCCCCTTCGCCTTGGGCTGATAAAAAGCGCAGAATGGCTAGTCCTGCTGCATCTATTTGATTGTTTTGAATATCGGCAAAGAACAAACTGCCAACACTTAAAGCTTTTGGTATTGCTGCTTCCACATCTGCTAAAGTTGCGAGTCGGCGGATAGATGGATCTTGCTCGTTTTTTAGGGTGATAATTTCACGACAGAGGAGTTGTATGAGGAAAGGGTGACAGCGGGTGAGTTGCAAGACTCGCTCAACCGCTTTGGGTTCGTAGCGCAGGGTAAAATCTTGGACGGGTTGCTCAATTAGCTTACACGCTTCCGCTTCTTTCAAATAGCTGATATGAAGAACTTGGACATTGATTAAATAGCTAGCCCAACGCTGAAATTCTTCGATTGTATGGCTACCAGCTAGCAGCACTTTGAAGCGGGGACGATGTTGAATCAGGTGACGCAACATTCCCAGAACATCTTGCTCATCAAAGCGTCCTTTTGTGAAGGCTTTATCTAGCGCCTCGAATTCATCCAAGGCAAGCAGGGCAATATTTTGTTGTAGCGCTTCCTCTACTTTATCCAGCCATTCATCAAAGCGGGTGAAAGGGTCATCTTGCAGAGTTTCGCGGTTAAGAGATGGGAGAGTTAACCCACTTTGGCGCTTGGCTGAAGCTGCCATACTTCTGGCGATATTGTAGAGAAAACCAGCATAATCTCTTGCTGATGAAACTGGCCCTTGTAAGTCTACAAACATGGGAATGATAGTGCTGGGTAACAAGCGTCCCAGGTTGTTGAGCAAAGATGTTTTGCCCATGCGTCGCTGACCGTAGAGTAACAAAGGTGGGCGGCGGCGGTCGAAGATAAATTGTTCCATGCGTTTACCGATGTCGGTGCGTCCGGTGAAGATTTCCTGCTGTTCGGTGAGAGGGTTGCCGACAATGTAGGGGTTGTCAACTTCTTGGCGGAGTTCGACTGTTTCTGCTAGTTGTCGTACATGGTCTCTAACAACCTCATACCAATTGTTAGCAATGGGAAGAAAGCGCACAGCATATTGATCGCTACCACTGCTGCGGGTCAACTCTCGAATTAAACCGTTTAATTTCTCTGCCACAGTAAGAAGGTCTAAACGCCGGTAGTAAGCACTTCTTTTGTTCAGGGCGGCATCTACGTCTTCGCTGATCCGACTAAAGCTACTCAGGAGAGAACTAACTGGGCTGTTTAGTTCGCCAACTGCTAGACTGCGGTGAGCGTTACTGATGGCTTTTACGTCTGTACAGCGTTCTAATTCCCTGGCATCTAGTTCTATTTGTACCGCTCGTGCTGCCCAACGCTGACGACTGGTACTCAGGTAGTTAAGAGCGGCTTTTCCTTCATCTGGGTTACGCTCCATAATTAGGAGAACGTGCTTGTCTAAACCATACAAACGAAGGCGCTGTGACTCATTCCAAAAAGCAGAATGCCGATGCAAGAGACTGGGTTTACTGGTGGTGCGTAGTTGCTCTAGTCGATAAAGCAGAAAATTTCCTAAGCTGAGGAAAGGATAAAGCATTACAGGCAGCCATAAGTTTATAGTTATTCCCAAGATTATTCCCAAGATCCATAAGCCGATCATCTCCGGCGCTACGCCCGATAGCAAGCCGAATGCTGCGCCCAACGCCGCGCCCAAAACCACGCCCGACAGCATACCCAACACCACGGTGTGTAGCAGGTTTGACAGGGAGTGTGATTTCACAAACCGCATCACAGCCCACACCATGCCCCACAGCACGCCCCACAGCACGCCCAACCCCAAGCCCAACTCCAAGCCCGACCCCCAGCCCGACGCCAAGCCCGACGTCATGTCTGGCCTCACGCCCGACGCCACCCCCCACACCACACCCAATGTCAGTCCAGATGCCACGGCCCATACCACGCCCGACACCGAGTTAAACATCAGTCCCACCAAGCTCAACGCCACAGTCCACACCACACCCGACATCACGCCCAAGACCACGCCCGACACCACGCCCAATAAAATCTCTTGTACTGGCTTACGTAATAACCCAAGCACTAAGGCAACAACTATTGAATTAGTTAGAACAGGCAAGACCAATAATGCTTGTATTAGTAGCTTCCAAAAAGCTGGGTCCCGCGAAGGGTCAATGCGGCTGAGGTGGTTTCGCCCAGCCGAGGGACGAAAGAATACCCACAACAGCAGTTGCAGACTACCGATAATTAGGTTGGGGTGCTGTTCGGGTGCATCGGTGTAGGCGTTGCGCGGCACATTTGGCGAGGTCATTTCGGACGGGGTTTTTTGTCTTCTGGGCAGGGTGTGAGCAAAAATGCTGAGAATCTATTCTTCTCTATTCTGAATTGTCTTACCGAGTGGTGGATATTGCACTTCTCTAACGAGTATGGGAGATTCGCGAGTGAGGTTGAGAATCTCGTCGTCGAGTCTTGGAGACTCGCGAGAGAGTATCAGAACTTCATCTTCAAGTATGGGAGACTCGCGAGAGAGGTTCGGAATCTCGTTGTTGAGTTTTGGAGACTCGCTCGCGAAGTGCGGAATCTCGTTGTTGAGTATGGGAAACTTGCGAGCGAGTTTTAGAATTTCGTCGTTGAGTCTTAGAGACTCGCGAGCGAGGTTTGGAATCTCGTCGTCGAGTATTAAAGACTCGTCAATGATTTTTATAATGTCGGCGTTGAGTTCAAGCCCGCCTGCGATTCAAATCGCAGGCTAATAGCTGAAGTCCACTTAAGTGGACTGAAGAATTATTGATCAACCTCTTTAGTCGGTTTGAACCGACTTTCGCTATTAGCCCGGAAATTGATTTCCGGGCGGGTTTTCGGTTCGGTGCAAGCTCTCAGTCTACCTACGGGGAATTTGTCTGCTTTCATCTTTCATCTGGGATTGATTTGAAAATCTCTGCGTTTGAATTCCAGCCCGCCTGCGATTCAAATCGCAGGCTAATAGCGCAAGTCCACTTAAGTGGACTGAAGAATTATTTATCAAGATTGTAGAGACGTTACATGTAACGTCTCTACAATCGGGAAATTGATTTCCGGGCAAGCTCTCGGTTCGGTGCAACCTCTCAGTCTGCCTACGGGGAATTTGTCTGCTTTCCTATTCATCTTTAACCTGTCTCTAATAAATCTATAAATGGCTGCATCTGTTGTAACCCTTCTTCCCGCCAATTATCTCCCTTTTCCCCATCTTCCAGACTAAATAATCGTTCTCGACAAAGGATTTGCAGTAGCAGAGGCCAGCATTGACTTTGATTCAAAATCCACTCAACATCGTCATCAGGAAAAGGAATGGGCGAACTGGCTATCAACTCCCGCGCTTCGGCTTCAGTCATAGCTCCCAGAGTTGTGGTATATCCAAAGATATTGAAAAAAGGTGAACTATGCCCCGTGTTATGCGCTAATTCAATCGGTGATTCCGGAGTTGCTAAAACAAACCCAAGATTCCCATTTGTTTGGTTAGTTGCCAAAGAGCGCAAACTCTCCCAAAATCCATCATCTAATTCCGGACAGCGTTGTAAACCTACACCAATCTCGTCGAGTAAGATGACTGTAGGCTGATGTAAATTACTGCTCACCTCATCCATAAATCTATCCAAATCGCAAGGGTTAGGCACTGGCATTTTTAGGCATTCTAAAATGTAGCGCAGCAGCCCTTCCCGATTCTGGCGTCTTGGATCTTGAAAGTCTACGAAAATCCAACGATAATTTTCTGGATGGGGTAACCAATCAGATTTTTGCCCGGGTCGTAACTGTTCTTTTGGCGTAGTGGTAATATTTTTCAAGTATTGCAGCAAAGAAGTTTTTCCACTGCGCTTTTTGCCGATAATGGCAGCATTTTGCAGGGGATGGCGTTTCAGTAAATCGAATAGGCGCTTGAGTTCCTTCTGTCGCCCGAAAAAGTAGCGAGGTTGGGTGATGGCAGAGCCAGTGATAAATGGTGAAGGTTCCGCAAAGATTGGTTTTAAGTTGGGTTGAACCGATTGGGAGTCTGTTTCTTCCAAATTTGCGATTTCCCGCCAGTCTAACCCCAACATATAACTTATTGCAACAAAAGTTGAGTAATAAACAGGTTTTCCATTCAGAAAGTTCTTGACAGTCGATAGAGCAAATGCCCCATCTTCAGCCAAAGCCCTCTGACTCGGAAAGCCTTTGCGCCCGACAGCCGATTTGACTTGTTCTATGCACCTTGGAGAAACCCTAAGCGATCGACCCATGATGCCTCGAAAGAAAATTACTGATGCGATTATGGCTCCAATTTCAACTACAAGTCAACCAACAAGTCAACTCCCTCAATTTTTCTCAACCTTCTTTCTCCACCTGGAACTCAACCAGACTCAAATTTCAATAGAGTTGTAGAGTTCAAACAATAGCAATGTATAACAACCAGTTAAATACAAACCAACCATCGCCCTCCGATGATTCTCCAGAAATGGAGCGAGATATTATTCAAGACTCTTGGCGTCAAGCTCGTTTCAGTGCTAACGCAACTCTTGGATTCATAATCGCCAGCGCTGTTATCAATATATTAGGCATCGGATTGTTGTTTTGTGGCAAAGTACCAGAAGGGACAATTACCACCGCCAGCGGATTAACAACAAATATTGTCAGCTTACTGGTCATGCTTAATAAAGAAAATAACGACAGACTCGATCGCTTAGCCAAAGAATTCCAACACGAAGATTGATCGGAGTGTAACTGCTGCGGCGCCCAAGCGCTTACTACGAACTGACTAGGAAAGGTGCGATCGCATTCTCCCCCAAAAACCAACCGGCGCGATCGCCCGATAAAATAAAGATATCGCAACCAGATACATTATGCAGCGACATGAAGTACTAGCCATTCTCACCAAACACCAAGAAGCAATCAAAAACTATCGAATCAAATCCCTTGCTATCTTTGGCTCAGTAGCGCGAGATGAAGCAAAACCAGACAGCGACGTAGATATATTAGTCGAATTCGAGGGAACAGTAACCTTTGACCGCTATATGGACTTTAGGACTTACGCAAACACCAAAGTTTCTATGAAAAATCGTCACTTTGGAACTAGAGATATGCCTGCCTTCCGCACTCGCGTTCGCAGCTTGAAACCCGGTTTCTACGATCTTCGTGCGTAAGTCCTGGAATTAAAATTTTACCTCAAAGACCAACTGGGAAGGCGAGTAGACTTAGTAAGCCATAAAATGCTCAAACCCCAAATTCGCCAAAATGTATGTAGAACAGGAGGCGATTATTGTCCCGTAGTCTTCGCCTTTACCAAAAAAATAGGTTGTTAGCCTCCCCCTTCCAGGGGGACTTTAAATGCTAAAATGTAGTTGGCTTCAGGTAGAAAATCCGCCAAGAAGTGCCCGACAAATATGACCCAAACAGTGCCACACGACAGCTGGGGAAATAGAAAAGACCACGAACAAAGATAACTCGTAAAATAGTGCAGTAAGTCTTCAACAAGAGTGAATGATAAAAAGAAAAAACTAGGACTTACGCACGAGGAGGCCAGAAACCCGGTTTCGACCTTGATCTCTCGAAAACAAACCAACGATTTTGCGTATCACCTTTGTTTCTTTGCGTAAGTCCTGAAAACTTGGAGTAATCCGCGTAGCGTGGGGCACTAAGGGTAGTACCCAGCAAATGGGTAAACGCTTGGAGAGTAGTCCATTCTCAGCAATAACCTTGACCGGCAACTTTGGCAAAACTTTGTCCCATCTGGATTTCGAGGCTTCTGGCACTGGGGATTAAGGCAATAGCTGATAATAAAGATTGATTCTTTACCTGCATCAGCAGGCTATGTTTGTGTAGCCGCAACAAATGTCCTCTATCTATGGTATTAAATCTGACAGACTATCAAACGCCTCACAGCGGCTACCATTGGGATGGAAGCGATCGCCGCTTTTTTGAAGGTTGGTATTACCGCGTCACCCTACCCCAAGACCGCCAAACCTTCGCGTTCATGTACTCGATTGAAGACCCCATCGGCGGCAAACCCTACAGCGGCGGCGGCGCACAAATTCTCGGTCCCAATGATGAATATCTCTGCCGCACTTTCCCGGATGTAAACAAATTTTGGGCAATTCGAGACGAATTAGCCTTGGGTCATTGGGGTAAAACAGATTTATCTAGCCAACCCGGATACCTCGACCCAGAAATCTTTGACCAACAGGTTCAAGAAGGCTATCAAGCCACCGCTACTTGGCATCAAGGTTACCTTAAAGACCCCGGTACTGGTAACTTTGCCCGCTGGCAATATTCAATTAAGCCAATATACGGCTGGGGAAACTCTGGACAAATCCAGCAATCAACCGCCGGATGGTTATCTTTTTTACAGATTTTTGAACCAGGATGGCAGATCTTAATGGCACAGGGCCTCGCAACTGGGTGGATTGAGTGGAACGGCAAACGCTATGAATTCACTGACGCCCCAGCTTACGGCGAAAAAAATTGGGGCGGTGCCTTTCCCCAAAAATGGTTTTGGGTAAATTGCAACTGCTTTGAATCCGATCCCCCCCTGCCCCCCCTTAACAAGGGGGGGGTCCAAAATCCAAAATCCGATCCCCCCCTGCCTCCCCTTAACAAGGGGGGGGTGTGGTCAAAACCCGTTGGTGATATCGAAAAAATTTCTCCGGGTCACCCCTCTCCCTTGTCACCGCCTCAATCTCAACCAACTACTTTTGATCGCACCCACAAGGGGGGAGACATTGCCTTAACTGCTGGTGGCGGCAGGCGGGGGGTATTGTGGTGGATGGAAGAGGTGGCGATGATTGGCTTGCATTATCAAGGCAAATTCTACGAATTCGTGCCTTGGAATTCCCAGGTTAGCTGGAATATTCAGCCTTGGGGTAGTTGGCAGATGCAGGCAAGAAATGCTCACTATGAGGTAGAACTCACGGCGACTACCAATCTTCCCGGCACTCCCTTGCGCGCACCTACAGAAAAAGGCTTAGCTTTCGCCTGCCGCGATACCATGCACGGTAATTTAACCATTAAATTGCGAGAATTGAGCGGCAGCCGCTCTAAACTTATCCTGAAAGCTAGCAGTTCGCTGTGTGGTTTAGAAGTAGGCGGCAGTCCTTGGAATCAAACTTGGCGGTCGAGTTGAAACTCATCGATCTGCTATCATGGCTTTTGTACCTGGGGCTGTAGCTCAGCTGGATAGAGCGAGCGCCTCCTAAGCGCTAGGCCGCGCGTTCAAATCGCGCCAGTCCCGTGTTTGTGGTAATATAATTAACTTTTTCCCCTACTCGCGCTACCTGTGTAGCATTACAGGGAAAATGGTTAAATCGTGTCGTTTTTCCAACTGTTTCCCGCTCCGGTTAAGGGTATTCTGTAACAGGGGAGTCGTTAGCCTTGGCAATGACGTTCCGGCAATGTGTAATTGTATGCGATCCCTTTGATTCATGGTGTTGAGGATCTATTCCAGCAAGCAAGATTACAAGCAGCAGAAGAAAACTGCTCGCTTTAAAGGCAGGTTGTTTGTTTCGGCGCTGCTGCTACCCCTCCTGGCAGGGATAGGATATCGATATCTCAGAAGTTTTGACGAACCCCAAGCTGTATTAGTCTTGGGAGGATCGACGAAATATTTAGAGCGAGAAAGATTTACAGTAGAATTTGCGCGTCAGCATCCAGATTTACCGATCTGGGTTTCTGGTGGTAGTCCAAATAAAAGGTATATAGAACGGTTTTTTGCTAAAGAGGGTATTTCACCGAGTCGCTTGCACTTAGATAATCGAGCGGTGGATACGGTGACCAATTTTACTACCCTGGCAGATGACTTAAAAGCTAGAGGAATTAAGAGCGTTTATTTGATTACTTCTGATTACCACATGCGTCGCGCCAGTGTTATTGGCGAGATTGTTTTAGGTAGTAGAGGAATTGTTTTGAAACCAGTTTCAGTGCCTTCTGAAAAACCGCCCGAACCTGTTGAAAAATCCGTCCGCGATGGGGCAAGAGCTATCCTTTGGGTGGTGACTGGGCGCACGGGATCGACTCTCAGCCGTTTTTTTCAGAACCATTAATCTTTTTTATATCTAACGCTTTGATATCATCAATTTCTAATAAACTAATAATGACTCCGGCAATGGGAATTGCCAGAAAAACTCCCAACAATCCTGCTAATCTATACCCGACTAATAAAGCAAAAAAGCCAACGACGGGATGAACGTTGAGCGTGTCTTGCATAATTCTAGGGGCTAGCAAGTTATCTTTGAATTGCTGAATCACGATGCAAGCAATCAGGACATTCAGAGCTATCCAACTGTTTTGGGGTAATAAAATTAGACAAATTAAACTAATTCCTAATGCCGCTCCAATTCCTGGTATCATCTGAAAAATTCCGGCGATCGCTGCCAAAACAAGCGCAAAAGGAACTTGTAAAACTAAGAAAATAACGAACGCCGAAAAGCTAAAAAACAAACTTAAAATTAACTGCCCGCGAAAAAACTCTAAAAAATTGTGCTGAACGATGAGGGTAAACTTATGACGTTGTTGCTTGGGAACAAATCTCAGGATAAAATTCCAAAGATGTTCTCCATCGAGGAGCATGAAAAAAGCCACAACTTCAATCAAGATAAACTTGATGAAGTAATCCAACAAAATTGGGGAACTAGCGAGGATAGTCCCAATGCTAGTCCCGATAAATGCGATATCTTGGTTCTGCAACCGGACTTCAAACGCTCGAAAATCTACCTTGACATGACGAGCATTGAGATATTTCTCAAGTTGTTCTACTAAATTGTTTAGGTAACTGAGAAAATCGGGCAAACTCTTGTCAACCAGTTGTTGTCCCTGGGATAATATTGTCAATCCAACTGTGGCAGTAAAACCGACAATAATTACAAGGCTGAGCAAGAAAACAAAGCTAGCTGCTACGCCGTGGGGTAAAAAACGGCGCAGCCATTTCACCGGATAGCTGAGTAAAAAGGCGATAATCGCAGCAAAGCTGAAAATGACGACTACGCCTTCAAAGTAAGCTAACAGCTGTACTAGCGCCCATCCCGACGCAAAGAAAAGCAGAAAGCGAACCAGCGCCAAATTACTCAGTCGATTCCAAAAATTTTTTGCAGTTGGTTCACTCATCTTCTCTCCAGGTAGATGCCCGAGAATTGAGTTAAGATAATCTGGTTCCATGACTTACGAGATAGGGAAGTCTTAAACCCGGTACGCCGATTTTAAGCAGCTGGCAGTTCTTGAATCAGTACGTAAGGTTGTACGATCAGGGCGTGAAACCGCTGGGTTGGGTTGCTATTCCAGGCTTCTTTTTGGCTATCTGAGGGTTTATAGATCAGTTGTTCGCCGATCCAGCGCTGCACCGATGGTACGTTATCGTTGGCGATGGCAACCCCCACATCCACCAAATCGAGTCCAGTAGCCACTACAATCAATGAATCGCGCTTCGCGTGGGGACACAGCCAAGTCCATTCTGCTTCATCTAGCGTTGCCGCTAATTCTGCTCTTAAGTCTTGCATTAGTAAAGAACTGTTACCGATTATGGCTCATTTTAACTTGCGATCGCGCCCCACAGCGTCTATCGCGCTAAAGACTGGCTCTGACTCAACGTCCTAAATCGTACAGCGCGTTAATTTGGGCCGCACAGCGCTGGGTTATGGACTCTAATTCTGAACGATCTGTAGAATTAGGGGGCTCGATTAACTCACCAATCCGCACCGTCACCGGCACCAGACGAGGCATTGCAGAACCTTCCAGCAAAATTTTACTCGTCCCCCACAAACTCACCGGCAATAAAGGTGCTTTGGCTTTAGCTGCAATCAGTGCAGCACCCAGCTTAGGTTCTGTAATTCGTTCATCTGGCGTGCGAGTCCCCTGCAAAAACACACCAGTCGCCCACCCAGCTGCCAAATAGTTGAGCGCTGCCCGAATTGTACTGCGATCTGCGGCTTGACGCTTGACTGGATAAGCACCATACAATTCAATCGCTTGCTTTAGAACAGGCACTTTAAACAGTTCTTCCTTTGCCATGTAAGCTACCGGACGCCGCACGCAACAGGATAAAATCGGCGGGTCAAAGTAACTGGCATGGTTGCTGACGACCACCACAGGGCCTTCTGGCGGCACATTTTCTGTCCCATAAACCTGCCCCCGAAAGTAACAATTAAACATGGGGCTAACTACCGACCACTTAAAGGCGTGGTATAGCAATAAACTGGCAAATGGTTCGCGATTTCGACCCATAATTACTCCCTCTCCAGATCAATAATACTGGCAAGGGCTGTTGAAAGCGAATAAAGTCTGCCAGTTCTCATTGACACTCGCCGATTTCAAGACTCAGGGCTTTCGCCTACTATTTTGTAAAAATACCAGGACTTACGCAAAAAAACAAAGGTGAAATCGATTAATCGTGGGTTTGGAGGAGCGAGATGGACGCATCACCTTTGTTTTTGGCTCCGCGTGCGTAAGTCCTGGGATATTTACGGAAATAGCGTTGATAATTCAGGACTTATATCGTTTTCCCTTCTTGATGCTACAGATCCGATCCCCAACTATTTTTGGAGTGCCTGCTGAAACATCTTAATCGCATCAACATGACTCACCATATTGATGGAACGTAACAACAAATCCAGATCGATTCCTTTTACTTCCTCACTACTAGAAATCTTTTCATAGTGCAATGTTTTACAATACAACATTGTCGGGACACGGCAGGAGAAAACCTTTGCGCTGGTGGCAAAACTTACTGATGCCGTGTCCCTACTCTCCATCGATCTGACTGAAAATAGCTATAATCCAGACATTCGGACTGTCGGATTTTGATCTAGATATCATTGCGATCGCTCTCGCCCCCGAAGTCGATTGCGATCGCTTAGGGTACCCCCTGAGTAATCGCACTCTGTCCTTGAGATGAAGTTGCATAGCCTAAGAATGCTTGCACCACTGGACTGGGAGGATTTTTATAAACGTAAAATAGTTGACGTTTATAGGGATAAGTCGGGGAATCTGGCAAGGCACCGTTCACGGCTAAGGGGCGTACCGTGCCTTTATTGGCGGTTACTTGAGTAAAGGTAGCGTAACTAATCCCATCGGTTTTAAGTTCTCTAAATAAGGCGGTTGTCTCATCTCTAGGCCATGTCGTAATATTAGGCCCGGTGCCAAAATTACCGCCTCCCAGCACCAGTTCTTGGAAAAATTGTTGGGTACCGCTACCTGCGGGTCGGTTGATAACTCGAATTGTCCCCGCACCGCCTCCCAAGTTCGACCAGTTGGTAATATCTCCTTCAAAGATATCTTCAACTTGGCCTGAAGTTAAGCTGCCTTGGAAGGGGTTATTAACGCCGACGACTAGAGCGATCGCATCTACGGCTACGGGTACTGCGACTAAGCCTTGCCCTTGTTCTTGGGGCGTCAGTGGACGCGATATTGCCGCCACATCGATATTCCCCGCTATGAGAGCCTGAATTCCTTTATCCGAACCACTGGCATTGGTAATAACATTAGTCCCTGGGAACTGTCCTTGAAAGCCTGTTTTAAGGCTTTGATTAATAGTTACCATGCTGGTAGAACCATCAATTCTCACGGTTGTGCCAGCCGGTACTGAAGTCGGGAAAGGAAACGAACCACCTGTCGTTGTGGGTGCTGTTGGGATAGGCGCGTTGGGAAGTGCTGTTCCTGGTTGAGGTAGTTCGCCTTGTTGTGGTTGACGCCTGAAAAAGAACCAGTAACCGCCACCTGCTAGCAGCAGAAATACCAGAATATAAACGATTGGAGGCGGGCCGCTTTTCTGAGCCATAGTTTTTTGTTGCTTGCTTTGTAAGTAATTACTTACCTAAAGCTACAGTTTGCCAATTGGTTATTCCGTTCTTGACTTGATTTTTTAAGGTTAATTGCTGTTGCTTGTTTTGTTTGATATTTGCTTGAGACGACGTTCTACCTCGTGATTATCGATATCAGCTAGGAGTTTAGCATCTGGGTTTTCCAGTTCTGCTAAGGCTTGTTGTTCTAGATTTTGGCGTTCCATTTCGCTTTTAGTGGCTTCAAACTGAGCCTTAGCCGAATCGATGTTAAATTCGTTGTTAATCTTTGCGATTGCTTCGAGTGCTTCGTTCATATCTGCCAAGTCTTTCATGTTTTGCATGTCGAGCTTATATTTTTCCAATTTCATCTGCTCTCGATGCAGCGTCATCTGAGACGCATTCACGGCGGCTTCTGCTTGTTTCAGCATTTCCTCTAACTGTGCCAAAAGTTGCTCGGTTTGAATCACTTTTGTCATTGCCATCCGCGCTGCTGCTTCATCGCCGCTGTTTTGCGCCATTACCGCTTGCTGCTCTAAGTTTTGCAATTCTTTGACTTTTGCTTGATATCTTGTTTTAGCACCTTTGTACGAAGTTTCTTGAGCATTTACTGCCGCAGCCAGCTTTTGCACTGATTCCTGGATTGATTGTAGATACTGTTCTGCTGCTGCTACAGGCTGCAAAGCCTTTGTTTCTGGCTCTGCTGGCTTTCCCCACAGCCAATTCCAAGCTGATATGGTAATCCGTCCAGCCTTCTCACCCATTAACCAATATATAAATTTCTTCATAAAATCCCGTTGCCCTGTTTTGGGAGTTTATTTTAAGCTCCAGCCTGCAACGCTGTCTGGGAAATTAACAATATTTTTCAGCGAGCGCCCCATCTAAATCAGCAGTCACAATACTAGCTATTGATTTAGATTTTAGCTGCCTTTGGTTAAGGTTATGTTAACAGGACTTACCCACGACGATCCTAGAAACCAAAATCCTGTCAATCCAAAAGTTCTAAGCTAATTCCCAAAGCCTGCAACTGTTCTGGAGACAGGGATTTCAGGCGTTCTGTTAGTTGCGATCGCTTTTGCTGTTCTTGTTCTGCTTGTTGCTGGGCAACATTAGCACGTTCTTCAGCAACGTCAGCACGCTGTCGCTAATGGCTAATGGCTAATGTCAGTAAAAATCCTATATTAGCAATTAGCAATTAGCAATTAGCAATTAGCAACTTCGAAGTTTATAACTAGCAACTTGGGTTAGTAGCGAGCGCTAATTTTAAAGCCTGGGTACCGCTGACGCGGAATCCGAAGGGTAGGCATGCAAAGTCTCGTGTAGCGACACGCTTTAGGGTGTCGCTACAAAGTTGACATGCTCCCCACCCTACAGATGCTACAAACAATCTGCTGCACTACCAATATTGACCAAAGTTAAATCCGGACAAGCGCGTTTAATTAAACCCGTTAGTACCTTACCGGGGCCAATTTCTATTACTTGTTCAATCCCTTGTTTTGGTAATTCTGCTTGAATTTCCCGCCACCGCACCGAGCCGGTCATTTGTTGGGTAAGACGCTGCTTAAGAACGTTACCATCTACTGACGGTACTGGAGCGACATTTGATAATACTGGCACCGCAGCATCTGAAAACGAGACAGACTCAAGAACTTCTTTAAATTCCGTCGCGGCATTTGCCATCAAAGGCGAGTGAAAAGCACCGGATACATTTAAACGAACGGCACGTTTTGCTTTAACTTGAGATAGGATGGCTTCTACTCCTTCTGGCGTGCCGGAAATAACAACTTGAGACGAACTGTTATCATTTGCCAGGACAACATCAGGATTTTGTGCGATTTTTTGTTCTAATTCTTCGCGTTTAAATCCCATGAGAGCCGCCATCATCCCACCTGCGGCACTATCCATCAATTCAGAACGGCGTTTGACTAATTTTAAACCAGATTCAAAGTCAAAAACAGAAGCCGCATAAAGCGCGACATATTCTCCTAAACTGTGACCCGCAACTAAGTCGGGTTGATTTCCCTTTTCTTTGATTAGATCGGCGAGAATGCTTTCTACTACATACAAACAAGGCTGAGTATAAAGCGTGCGCGATAGTTTGTCTTCCTCGCTTTTACATATTTCGGGAACCGACCACCCTAAAATTTGCTCTGCTTGTTCAAATTTAGTTTTAGCATTTGGCAGTTCTAATAAATCTAATCCCATGCCTATTGCTTGCGAACCTTGTCCTGGAAATACCCATGCAGTTTTTGTCATTAGTCAGTTGTCAGTAGTCAGTTGTTAGTGATGAATATTATAGGGAAAAAAGTCTTACTCGAATACAGGAGGCCATAGTTCGGCGACAGGCAACTCCCAACCAGGGAATAATTCTGGAATAGTCAGGGTATCTTCGTTATTCAGGACGGTTGGTTCGCTATGGGGGCGATAAATTGTTACTTTCTGTTGCTCTGGATCGATTATTATTCCTACCCTCGCTGCTAGTGCGAGATACATTTCTATTTTTTCTTCAATTTTCTTAAACCGATCGGTTTTAGATTTAATCTCTACAACCATGTCAGGAATTAATTGACCAAAGGCACGGGGACTTTGCCGCAATCGTTCTGCTGTAACGAAGGATACATCGGGAGCGCGTAAGTTGGTATCAGACAGAATAAAGCCACCGCTAGAATCAAATAATCGTCCTAGTTTTCGCGGTTCAATCCAAAAGAACAAAAAGGCGATTAAACGCGCGCTAATCTCACTTGAACCTTTCCCCGATGGCTCCATAATTACAATATTCCCATCTGGCAATTCCATCTGATAATCTAGAGAAGCATCTTGCAATAATTCTTGGATTTTCTCAAAATCCTGTATGGTTAAATTCATAGCAATTGTCCTCAATTTTTCCTTCAGATGGTAATTGCTAATTGCTAATAGGTAATTGCTTACCCTTACGATTAGCAATTAGCAATTAGCAAGCTGGCAAATAACTAACCCCATTGGAAGATAGCAGCACCCCAGGTTAATCCTGCACCGAAACCAGAGGCGGCGATAGTATCTCCTGTTTTAATTTTGCCTTGACGGACGGCTTCATCGAGGGCGATGGGAATTGAGGCGGCGGAGGTATTGCCGTAGTTGGCGAGATTGCCGATCACTTTGCTATCGGGAATTTTGAGGCGAGAGGCGACGGCGTCGAGTATTCTTTGATTGGCTTGATGTAATAGCAACCAGTCTATTTGGTCAACGCTGAGATTGGCGCGAAAAAGGGCTTTTTCTATAACTTCTGGCACTCTTTTAACGGCGAAGCGATATACTTCTTGACCGTTCATGGTAATGGGTTGGTAGATGCCTTTAGCGACGCTAACCCCTGGAATGAGTTCTTGGGGCTGGGCTTGGTAAGCTAGGCTGAGGAAGTGATTCTGAGTGCCGTCGCTTTTGAGTTCAAATCCGAGTAGGCGATCGCTTCCTTCCAATGCCTGTAACACCACCGCCCCTGCTCCATCTCCAAATAATACGCAGGTGCTGCGATCTGTCCAATCTACCCAGCGGGAGAGGACATCGGCTCCGATTAACAGTACGTTACGATAAACGCCCGTGCGAATGAACTGCGCCGCCGTGACCATTCCGAAGACAAACCCCGAACAAGCGGCGGTCAGGTCAAAAGCGACGGCGCGAGATGCCCCTAGTTGCGCTTGAATAAGACTGGCACTGCCAAACAGGTCGTCAGGGGTAGATGTTGCCAGGATAATCAGATCGAGATCTTCTGGCGCGATCGCAGCCATTGCCAGTGCATTTTTGGCGGCATATGTTGCGATCTCGCTCAGGGAATCATCTGGCGACGCCAAACGCCGCTGTTTTATTCCGGTTCTGGTGGCGATCCACTCATCAGATGTTTCCACAATCTGAGAGAGTCCGAAATTATCTACACTAGCTTGCGGAGTGCAAGCCCCACACCCTGTAATGGCAATGCCTGCCTGAAATTGTTCCAACATTATTCTCCATCAGCCGCCTGAGCAGCGGTTTTCTGATACTGGGAACTAATGCGTTCCAGTACCTGGTGATCGACGGCTTCTTTTGCCAAGCGAATTGCATTAAATATCGAAGGTGCTTGGGAAGATCCGTGACTGATAATGCAAATTCCCGCTACTCCCAACAGCAAACCGCCACCGTGTTCGGCGTGATCCATCCGTTGTTTGATTCGCTTCAGGTTCGGTTTGAGGATTGCTGTCCCCAACATCCCATTCAATCCTTGGGGTAACTCTTCTTTGACGATGTTGAGCATCACTTCGCCTACGGCTTCGGCAAATTTTAACAACACATTGCCGACAAAGCCATCGCAAACGATCACGTCAAAATTGCCCGAAAGGACATCTCGCCCCTCAGCGTTGCCCACAAAATTAATGCTGGGATTTTCCTTCAGCAGTTGATGAGCGCGAATAGCCAAATCGTTGCCTTTGCACTCTTCCTCGCCGATGTTGAGTAACCCCACCTTGGGATTTTCCACATCCAGCACGTATCTGCTGTAAACCGACCCCATGACGGCGAACTGATCCAAAAACTTAGGACGCGAATCCACATTCGCTCCCACATCCAAGATCAGTACGGGTTTGCCCGCAATCATCGTCGGAAAAACCGCACCAATCGCTGGGCGATCGATTCCCGGCAATCTTCCCAAACGCAGCAAAGCGGCTGCCATAGCCGCCCCGGAGTGTCCGGCTGAGACGACCGCATCCGCCCGCTTTTGCTTCACCAAGTCCATCGCGACGTTGATCGAAGCTTTGGGCTTGCGTTTTAAGCCGCTAAGTGGCTCCTCGTGCATTTCGATTGTGCCTTCTGAAGGCACAATTTCAATGTTATGAGAACTGGTGTGTTGGTTCAGAATCGCTTCGATCTGAGGGACATCCCCCACCAGCAACACCTCGACATCCAATTCTTCCTTGGCTCTGAGCGCCCCTACGACGATTTCGGAGGGTGCGAAATCGCCGCCCATAGCGTCAATTGCAATTCGTGCGCGAGTTGATCCCATTGATCAAAGTTATAGAAACCTCAAAAATTCTACCAGATGGCTCTCACCCTAATCTCACCCAGATCAGGGAGATTTGGCAGATGTGGAAGTAGTATCTTCAATAACGTGCAACAGCTTTCCCCACCCGCGACCTTCGCGCGTGCCATATGGCTGTGATCCCAAGATATATCTATTGGGAACCGATCCGCCAGATGCTTGAGCAGGTGAGCAGGGGGGCAGGGGGGCAGGGGGGCAGGGGGGCTCTTGAGCCACCAAGCTGTAGGGGCACGGCAATCTAGATCTCTCGGATAGTTTAACAACGTATGTAATGCCGTGCCCCTACCGGGCTGGTTTTACCAATAATCGAGGACTTACGCTTGGGCGACCTAGAAACCGGGTTTCACAGCTGGGATCTCTGGTTCCTTGTCGCAGATTTTTCCTATAGTAATCTTTGGCAGTTTCAGACAATTGAACGCGCAACCGACCCTTTTGGGTGGGCGAGGTGGGAGAAAAACACTATTGCAACAGTTTTAAGAGGCAAAGGATCGGTATGATTACTGTCTGGGATTCGATCTTGGGTCAATAGCTCGTGGGTTATGTGGCTTTCCCCAGCTAAGTGTGCGAGTGAGGAAATTTAAGTCTATTTAACTGGCTTTTCCGGTAGAAACCAAAATCTGTCGGAAAATCTCTCTGAAAATCTCACCTGCACACCTGCACACCTGCCCACCTGCACAACTGACCGATGCGTGAATAGGAGAGAACGGAAACATGCTGGAATTATTTAGCTCTGGGGTAATGTCTGTATGGCTGGATATGGCAGGACTGCATCGCTCTAAACTGGATGCTGATCAGCGACTATCTTGGCTGGATACGCCGGGATTTGTCGTTCCAGCGCAGCCAGAGCCAGCTACGACGGCGACCTTAGGGCAATATTTCAAAGATTTAGCCAGTAAAGGCCCCAGCGGGGGACAGGCGGTGTGGATGCAGTCTGGCCCGGTATTGTTGGCAAATAAGCAGGGGACGACGCCAAAACCTGCGGCGTCCCTGACGAAGATTGCTACAACGTTGGCGGCGTTGGCAATTTGGCATCCTTCGCACCAGTTTGAAACGCTTGTTAGCACTACCGGGCCGATTAAAAATGGGGTGTTGCAGGGGGATTTGGTGGTGTCTGGGCGGGGCAATCCGGTGTTTCTGTGGGAAGAAGCGATCGCTCTCGGCAATGCCCTCAATCGCATGGGCATCCGCCGCGTTACTGGCAATCTCATCGTTTCCGGCAATTTCGCGATCAATTACGCCCCTACCCTCGCCGAATCTGGTCAATTGCTCAAACTTGGACTCCATGCTAAAACTTGGCCTCGCAGTGCCAGTTTAGCCCACCGTTCCATGGCTCCCGGAACCCCCAAACCCCTGTTACAAATTGCCGGTAACGTCATCGTTGCGCCCGAGCCAACTCGAACTCAATTGCTGTTACGTCATCGCTCGCTGCCTTTATCACAAATACTCAAAATTGTCAATGTATACAGCGATAATAAGCTATCGCAAAAGATTGCGGATTTAGTGGGGGGTCATCAAGTGGTGGCGAATAACGCAGCAGCGATCGCCGGATTCCCCAGAGGGGAAATACAATTGATTAACGGTTCCGGACTGGGGGTAGAAAATCGCATTTCTCCCCGCGCCGCTTGTGCGATGTTAGTAGCAATTCAACGCAAATTGCAACCCTACGGACTGAATATTGGGGATGTATTTCCAGTTTCGGGGAGCGATCTCACGGGTACAATGGTTCACCGGCAGATTCCCACCGCGACGGCGATTAAAACTGGCACCCTGCGGGATGTGAGTGCGTTAGCGGGGGTAATGCCAACGCGCGATCGCGGGTTAGTTTGGTTTACTATTATCAATCGCGGCGGCGATATCATCGGGTTACGCGCCGAACAAGACCGATTTTTGCAAAAATTAGTGCAACAGTGGGGTGCAACGCCCCCCCCGACGACGATTGTTCCCCATCCTAGTAGTGTAAACGTGCGATCGCATTTGGGAGATGCCAAGCGCATTGAAATTGTCTTCGGTGGGTAATAGGTAATAGGTAATAGGTAATGGGTAATAGGTAATAGGAATACATTTCACCAATTAGCAATTAGCAATTAGCAATTAGCAATTAGCAATTAGCAATTAGCAATTACCCATTACCCATTACCGCTTCTTCAATTGTTCCGGAATAATTTCAATCGAGACTTGACCGTCATTGTTACCACTCCCGCCGCCGCTGACTGCTACAGTTTGATCCTGAAGTTTTCCCACAGCTTTTGGTCCGGTTAAATTCATCGGTGGATTAACTTGTTGATAGTTGACATTTCCCGTCGCTTCTACAACTTGGGTGGGAAGAAACCAAGTCATTTGGTCGGCAAATAGTTTCGATTGTCGCCGCATTTCTACGCCTTGGACGCTGCCATTTAAATAAGCAATTTTTGGTTTTAAATCTAGTCGTCCTTTCATGGCATTTACTGTCATTTGATGTTCGCTATGGAACATTTGAACGGGTTGATCCGAAGTAATAGTTTCGGCGTTGAGGTTCCAAACCATTAAGTTACTGCTAACTTGGACGGGAGGGTTGGATACAATGACTTGGGCGTTTTGTTTGAGGGTAGCAGTTTTAGCTTTGAGGTCAACTTCTCCTTGCTGCCCCAATGCGCGGTCGGTGATGGTATTTTTTTTATCGTAGCGGTCGATTTGGATGAAGCGATCGCTTATTACTTTTTGCTGTTCCATCTGCCAAACCAAATATTCTCCTTTTAGATGTAAAGGCGGTTCTTTTGCTGTCGCCACCACCTGACCGACCAATTCCATTCGCCTGGCGCGACTAAACGACCTCGCTTCTTGCGCCGCGACTTGCATTTGTTTATGCGTACCATTGACTTGGTTGCGGACAATTAAAACATCTTCCTTTGGTCGCCATTCCATTTCATTACCGCGCAAAACTGCCCCATCTTGAGTATCTACGGCAACAATTTGACCCCTTAAAATAATCTTATTTCCCTCTTCATAAACTTCCCCCTGTTGGGCGGTGATTTGATAGACTAACTTTCCATCTTGAAACAAGTCACCGAAGGGACTTTGAACTTGAGCAGTTTTCTTATCCTTGCTGTAAATTGCTTGCTTAGTCTTCACTTTCCACAAAGGTCGCCCCTGTGCGTCGGTTTGTTCCAAAGTAATATTATTGAAAGTCAGGTTAGTTTCAGAACTTTGGATTGCAGCGCTATCTTTCTCCAACTTTTTTCGGGTGTGTCCCTCGCTACTGCAAGCACCAACACCTAACAGCAGAAACATCAATAAAAACTTCAGGGTGAGAAATTTACTCATTTCCATTCTTTGTTGGGAATAGCTAATGGCTAATCGCTAATGGTGGAAAAACAATTAGCCATTAGCCATTAGCCATTAGCAACGATTGTATCGTTTTCTGTTTGCCGCTAGGAACAGCGCGAGCGCGCTCAACCCGATCGCCATTCCCGGTTCTGGAATGCTGGTATTGAGAGGATTATTAGGTTTATTCAACCGCTCTTTACCATTTTCTACCTTACGGTCGAAGCGGTCGGCAGCTGCTTCTGCTTTTTTGAGTGCTTCCCGTTGTTCGTCGTTGACGAGGACAATCATGGAAGAATAGGGCGTGACTATTTTATAGGTTTTTGCGATCGCATGTATCCCATCAAGTTGCCCTAGTTGTTTCCCATCAATTTGCTTACTCAATCCCTGCACCAGCATTCGCGCCGCAAATGGTTCAAAACCCGGCGATGTTGTTGCGGCATCGGTGGCTTTTTCCCAATACCAAGCATAGCCATCTACTACACTTACCACCGTAGGTTTAATTTCAACTTTTTCCTTTGTTTCTGCATTTACAACAGGTTGAACTGTAGGCTGAATTTGTTTCGCCAACGCTGCCGTTGTCGCTAAACGCTGCAATACTTCCGGCAAGGAAGTCGATACCCCACCGCCACTATCTTGAATTGCTTTTAAGGTAGCATCATCATAAGCAGGCGGTAAAGAACCCAAATGCACCAACCACAAAGGAGCAGACATTTTTGGCACATCCTTGCTATTATCGGACAATTCATAACTGCCCTCATCCGTCACCAGTAAAATATCGTCGTAGGTTTTATTTCCCTGCAACTGTACAAACTGGCGCAACATTTCCTTAATTTGTAGCGTGCCGTAAAACGTCTTTTTGCTGAGATTAAACTTGCGAATATCCTCGATAAATTCAGGTTCTCCGCCACCCGCAGCGGTTAGGTACAAATCCGCTGAGTTATTAGCTAAAACTTTTTGGTTTAACCAGTCGAATGTTTTGGCTAATTCTTGCTTTTGGTTGCCCATACTGCGAGAACTATCGAGAATGACTGCAAACCGCTTACCTTGTGGTAAAACATAATCGCGATCGCTTAGGGGTTTGGCAGTAATTCGGTAGCCATTAATATCAACCTGATGCCAGCTATGCGATTGCGAAGATGCTGGCAAAGATGCTTCTAACCAATCTTTTTCAAACCCCTTAATTACTTTGCCATTGCGGAAGCGTTGGGTGTCTTTTGTCCAGAAAATATTGCGTTTTTCGCCTAATTTAGGAAGTTGCCACCCATTTTCAGAACGCATCACTTTATAAGTCAACCACAGATGCATTTCTGTAGGTCGGTTATTGGAGTTATTTCTTTCCCAAGATTCTAATTTTGGCGGAATGGGAAATGCACGCAAACGATAGTGTCTTGAACCAACTTGTTCTAACAATGCCGGATCGACTGGACGTTGGCGCCGTACTTGGGAATTATAAACTTTTTGAGCAGCACCGCGCGGCGAAACGGTGAAAGGAAAGCGCGAGGAAAGTTTATCGGTATCTCCTAACCAAATGCCTGTAATTACTGCACTTTCTGGCAAAGAGAAAGAATAGAAGATTTCCTCAACATCAAAGGTTTGGTTGTTGTAAACCTCGTAAACTTCTACATCTGCCCAATTTCCCTGTTCTTTAATTGTCACGGCTTGTTTTTTCAACCAGACCTTTTTCTGGTTAATATTTAACAACCCAGCTTTGGCATCATCCAAAATTGCAGTGGATTTCAAAGCGCGTTGAACTGCTTCCCGTTCTCCTTTTTGGAGGGGTGTATCGAAGAACTGGGCGTAGAGTTTTTCTGCTTTTTGGTCGTCGGTGCGATCGCCTTGATATAAAAAGGGCGAAATCAGTTGATTATAACTGTTCTGCAACCCCTCTAAAATCGGTTCTGGCAAGTTAAAAACATCGCGATACATCCCGTGAATTTGGTTACTTTCCTTCCAAGTACCGAGATAGCGATAGGAAGATAAGTAAGCATTCACCAATCCCTGACGGATATCTTCCGACTTGGCAAGCAGTTCTTGTCGTTGGTTATCTGTTTTTGGCGGATTTTCTAACAGCTTAAACGCTTGAATTTGAGGCTGTTGTTGCAACACCATAAACAGTAGCATCCAACCCGCTACTACACCTAAAGAAATCTTTGCTGTTTTATTGCGTCCGTTTTGAGCAGCAAAAGCGCGTAAAATTCGCTGTCCTGAATGAACGTATAATGCTGCCAAACCAGAAGGCATTGCCAAAAACAAGGTAGCGCTTCCAGCAAAAAGAATTGTGAGAGTGGGTATCGTCCAAAGTGCTGACCAGAAATAATGAGTCAATGCCCACCAAAACTCTTCTACCCATCGAAAAGAAAAGAACGCCGCCAGCAAAACACTTGCCGCAGGTACTGCATAAAACAGCAGCAGCACTCCCACATATAACCCCACAAAAAGCATCAAGCTATGTGCTGCTAATTGCACCCAAGGTAGCAGAAGAATTGCGCTCCGCCAGCGGTAAAAACCCAAAGACAGATTGTTTTCTTTTCCCAAATATCCCCAAAGTAGTTCTACAACAAAGGCAAAAATGCAAATAATTACCGTGCCTACAATCAGATTACTTGCTGGGGTAAGTTCCCGCAGCACGAATAAACGGACAATACAAAGGAGAAAAAAAGGAGCCTCTACGCCATAAAATAGACGCATTAACTCTAAAGGACGTTTGCGAAATTGCATCCAACCGATCAAAGTGCAAATTGTTGGTACTGCAATTAACCCAACTAGCGTAATTAAAAATTCCCGTTCGATCTCCCCCGCAAAAGTTGCTTGTGCCAAGGGAATGCCAATAAAAGGCAATATCCCTACATAGACAACTAAAAGAAACGTGAGATTCCACAACCAAAAAATCCCGTCGAATGCGACGTGCAGTAAGGTTTTCATGCTTACACTCCAATAAGCGGATAACAGCGCCTCTGGGATAGATGCCGTGACCGACACTATACCCTTATTTTCCTCACCGCAAGAAGGATAATTTTGGGATTTATTTAGTAAATTTGTGATAAAAGTTTACATTTACAGGACTTCACCTAGAAACGGGGTTTCTGCGTAGATTTGTAGTTCAAAAGCGACGATTTTTGATAGAAACCCGGTTTTTTTACAGGGTTTATGCGTAGATTTCTAATTCCAAAGCGACGATTTTTGAGCGAAACCCGGTTTCTTTGCGTCAGTCCTAATTTAGTTTGTAGAAACCCAACAACCCAAGACTAATACATTGGGTTTCGTACCTCAACCCAACCTACAAGCGACGACCTGTAGGGGCAATTACCAATTCCCAATTCCCAATAAAAAATAAATTTATTTGATAGCCGCTGAGAGTATTTTTATGATAAAAAACCGACAGTTTGAAGCATGAAGAAGAAAGTATAAATTTAACTTTCCTGCTTCATCCTTCATTTTTTAACCTCGATTTTTCATTCTTTATAGTCGCTATCTTTGTGGTCATCCATCAAGCCAATTCCAGACAGGGGGCGATAGGTATAGCCGCCATGACGGGGAGTTTTTTGGATATCATCCTTAATCTGTTCCAGGTCAATATAGCGGTCTGATACGTTGATCAAACTATCGCTGGTCATCGAGCGCAAACTTACCACTTCGACGCGGACGCCGCGATAGCTAACCGCATCGACTGCATAGGCAAGATCGCCATCGCCGCTAACCAAAACAGCCGTATCGTATGACCCGACCAAAGCCATCATATCCACGGCAATTTCTACATCCAAATTGGCTTTTTTGGAACCATCGGGTAATTGCACCAAATCTTTGGCAATTACTCTATACCCGTTGCGCCGCATCCACAATAAAAAACCCTGTTGCTTTTCATTAGTGCGGTCAACACCCGTATAGAAAAACGAACGCAGCAGTCGCGATCCGGCAGTTAAGCGAACCAGCAACTTTGTATAATCGATTTCTATGCCAAGTTGCAGGGCGGCATAAAATAAATTCGAGCCATCGATAAAAATGGCGACGCGCCCTCGATTTTCCAACACCTGTTCTGGCGTGAATACCGAGTCTCTTTCCAAATTATTCAACATAGTTGTTATTCCTCGTTTTTTATCAAATCAATCAATTAATCCTATCGATTGGTGCATTTTCAGCATCTGCCGATGGTAGGGACTTGAATCAGATTACTCACCTGTTGGTGCTAGTTCCAGACGCCCAAACACGGGGCGGGGTTTGTTTAATATCTGACCGCCAGTTAATATACCCCATTTAGCATGGGTAGCGAAGCTGGCTGCAACAGCTATTTGCGTTTTGTCATTAAAGTTGATATCGAAACTTAATTGTTGATAAATGTCATGGGCGATATTGGGTACGATGGGCGACAGGAGATATGCTGCCAGCCGCACCGATTCTAGAACCGAGTACAATACTTGCTCGACTGCTGCTTGCTGTTTTTGCTTGTAAAGCGTCCAGGGCGCTTGCTCGTCGATATACTTGTTCCCGGCACGAAGTAGGGCTAAAATGGCTGCTGTGGCGTCGCTGAACGCAAGTGCTTCGTATGCTTGCGCCACTTGCTCTCCCAACGTTATTCCCATCGCTTTTAACCCATTTTCTGCCGGAATATCATCACCAGAGAGGTTGGGAACCTTTCCGCCGCAATATTTGTGGGTCATTGATAAAGTCCGATTGAGCAAATTTCCCAAATTGTCGGCTAAGTCGGCATTGAGTATATCAACAAACCGAGTTTCGTTAAAATCTCCGTCCCGACCAAATTCAATTTCTTTGATGAAGTAATAACGCACCGCATCAGCACCATAGCGGTTAACCAACGCCACCGGATCGATGGTGTTACCCAAACTTTTGCTCATCTTGCGTCCATCTTTGGTCAAAAAGCCATGAACAAAGACTCCACCGGGCAATGGCAAACCCGCAGACATGAGCATGGCAGGCCAGTAGAGGGCATGGAAGCGTAAAATATCTTTACCGATCAGGTGTAAATTGATCGGCCACCATTTAGATAAAGCATTTTCCAGAGTTGGTTCATCCTCCGGATCGAGTAAAGCAGTCACGTAACCCAATAAAGCGTCAAACCAGACATAAAGGATATGGTTGGGGTCAACCGGCACGGGGAAACCCCAATCAAAGTTTACCCGCGAAATGGAAAAATCTTGCAGCCCTTGGCTAATAAAGTTCAATACTTCATTGCGGCGGCTTTCTGGTTGCAGAAAGTCGGGACGCTCTTGATATAGTTTTTCCAGTTGGGTTTGGTACTTAGAAAGTCGGAAGAAGTAATTTTGCTCGTCCCGCCATTCAGTTTTTTTATTTGGGTGGAGGGGGCAAAATCCTTCTGGCAAAAGTTCCCGTTCTTCTTTAAACTCTTCGCAGGCGACGCAGTAGAAGCCTTTTTGCTGCCCTAAGTAAATATCCTCCCGATCCCATACGCGCCCAAAAAATTCTTTCACAATATTGTGATGGCGAGCAGCCGTGGTGCGGCTAAAACGGTCATACTGAATATTGAGCTTAGGCCACAAAGCCTCAAACCCGGCGGCAATTTCATCGCAGTGTTGCTGGGGTGTGAGTCCCCGCCCTTGCGCCGCCTGTTGAATTTTTAACCCGTGTTCGTCAGTTCCGGTAATTAACAGCACATCGCGCCCTTGCAGTCTTTGAAACCGCGCCACTACATCCGCTGCGATCGTTGTATAAGCGCTGCCAATATGGGGTAAATCGTTTACGTAGTATAGAGGCGTTGTCAGAGCAAATGCGTTTTTATTGTTATCTGTATAATTCATGGACAAATGAAAATCGAACAGGCGAAACTGTTTTTAATCATACATGAGTGTCATCATTCCCTTATTTTATTGCTTATTCTTTTAATTTGCTGCATCTCATGCTATGAAATTTAGGTATAAAAATATACTATTTAAACTCCCGGCGACGGCTGCCCAACCGTTGAAAAAATTGAAAATAAATCGCGGCCTGGAATTTACATCCGCTGCGATCGCTACAATATAACCCTGGTTGCACCTTCGGTGGATCCAAAAAGGAAAAGTGTCTCTATCTAGGGGTATTTGTCAAGTGAAGTCGGTTAAAGTTAACAAAAGTTTAGGTATGTTTGCAAAAACTTTTGCTGTTGATGTTGTCAACCCATGTATTCTTATAGTCCACTGCTGATTTCTCAATCGTTTCTCGCTGCTACCGGCACGCGGTTGTTTCTCCACCATCAGGATCGCATCCCGGAAGCTTCTGCGGTGCTGGTGGTGAGCAATCACCGCAGCTTTATGGATGCGCCGGTACTGATGGCATCTGTAGGGCAACCGATTCGTTTTGCTTGCCATCACTACATGAGTCAGGTGCCGATTTTGCGGGAATTTGTGGCGCGCTTGGGGTGCTTTCCCTTAGATGAACCGGGACAAGGACAGCAGCGGTTTTTTACCCAGGCGACTCAACTGTTGCAGGCGCAGCAAATGGTCGGGGTGTTTCCGGAGGGTGGAAAACCGATGGTGAAATTAACTCAAGCAAACCAAATGCAGAAGTTCCACAAGGGATTTGCTCATTTAGCGTTGCGATCGCCTGTACGGAATTTGGCGATTTTGCCGGTAGCGATCGCTTCAATGGAAGAAACCGTCAATTCCGCATTTCCCCTGAAGCTGTTGAGTTTGTTTGACCCCTCAGAACCCTTATTCGACCAACCCGGATGGCATCCTCTGGTAATATATCGGCGCGTCAACGTGCTGATTGGTCGCCCTTGTTGGATAACTCAGCAAGAGCGAGAAAAATACCAGGGCAAACAGGCGAAAGCAGTCGTTGCACAAATCACCCAACATTGTCAGACTGAAATTGGTCAACTGCTTGATCAAGGATGCTATTAAGCGAAAATCCTTTCATCCAAAATCCAAAATTGAACGATGCCAGAGATTAAAAGTCATCCCTGCTTCCTGACGCCCAAATCCCTCAAACCAGATTATCCCCTGTTCGTTTTTTTACCAGGAATGGATGGTACGGGTCAGTTGCTGCGATCGCAAACCGCCGGTTTAGAAAAAGGTTTTGATATCCGCTGTTTGGCAATTCCGCCGGATGACTTGACAAGCTGGGATGTACTGGCAGACCAAGTAATTGCCTTGATTCAAACCGAAGTCGGAAAAGACCCCCAAAGGTCAGTTTATCTATGCGGCGAGTCGTTTGGGGCTTGCTTGGCAATCAAGGTGGCAATCCGCGCGCCTCAGCTGTTTGAACGGGTGATTCTGGTTAATCCAGCGTCTTCTATCAGTCGTCGCCCTTGGATGTATTTTGGCATCCCCCTGACTCGTATTGTCCCGGAATGCTTTTATCACTTCGGTTCGTTGATCGGGTTGCCGGTATTAGCCAATTTGGAAAGGATAGCACCGCGCGATCGCCAAGCGCTGATGGACGCCGTACAAATGGTTCCCCAGAAAACCGCCGTCTGGCGGTTATCTTTATTGAAGGAATTCGATGTTAGCGATCGCCAATTGCGTCGCATCAACCAACCCGTGCTGGTGCTTGCGGGTGCTGCGGATCGGTTGTTGCCTTCAATATCAGAAGCTGAGCATCTTGTCAAGGTTTTACCCAATGCTGAAATGGTGGTGCTGCCCCATAGCGGTCATGCTTGTCTATTGGAGAGGGATGTTAACCTGTACGAAATCATCAAGGAGCGGAAGTTTTTAGCTTGTGGGGACAGGGTTTGGGCGTCGAACCATCAGCCTGTGAGTTGGAGAGTTTAAGAAAATATGTTGGATTGTATCTTAGCTCAAGCGAAATCTGTTATGATAGCGATCCGCAGCGGGTGACTAGCTCAATGGTAGAGCAGTAGACTCTTAATCTATTGGTTCAGGGTTCGAGCCCCTGGTCACCCATAATCGCCCGCATCAATACATCAATTACCCAATTCCCCAATCCCCCAGGTTGAAACCTGGGGCTACACAAACGAAGCCCGCCTGCGCGGGCTTTTTAAATGGGAGACGATATACCATAAGATCAGGACTGACGCAAAGAAACCGGGTTTCTATGAAAAATAGTCGCTTTGTCACCAGAGATAGCAGTAAGAAACCCGGTTTCTAGGTTTGTGTACCTGGATATTGGCAGGTTAAACAGAAATGGCAGGCTATTCCTTAAATTTACCGATTCAGTTAAAGCAAAAAGTACAAGAATATGCCACGCAGCAAGGCATTTCTATAGATGAGTTTATTCTGTGGGCTGTAGCGGAAAAAGTAGGTCAATTAAGCCAGCAACTCGATCAAGCGAGGTTTCCTGAGATTACATATTATCGCGGTGCTAGCGGTCAGTTAGTACCAGTGTTGCGGGGAACTCGTTTGCGGGTGCAAGTTGTTGCAGTTGCTGCCCAAAAATGGGGTTTATCGCCCAATCAAATTGCTCTTGAATATGGCATTAATGAGAAACAAGTGAATGAAGCGCTGGCATTTTATGCCGAGCATAAAGTGGAAATAGACGAAGCGATCGCATCTGAGCAAACTTTGGAAGCAGCGAATGTCTAGTCCAAAGTTGCACCTGGATGCCGATACATCTATTAAAGCGCTGCATCAAGCTTTAGTTTCTCGCGGTCACGATGTCACTCGCACGCCAACTGATTGGATGCCCTTGGATGCCAGCGATGAGATGCAGTTGTTAGGGGCAACAGCTCAAGGACGGTGTATTTTTACTTTCAATATTCGCGATTTTTTAGTATTAGCTGAACTTTATTCCAAACATGGCGGTATTATCCTGGCTGCCCAAAATAGTTGGACACTTTCTGAGTTAATTTCTGCTTTGGATCGTTTGTTATCAGAGACGCAAGCTGCTGACTGGGTGGGACAAGTACGCTGGCTGAATCAATGGCGAAGGTGAGCGATCGCGCTTTATTGGTAGAATGGGGTGGAGAGGGTGCGATTCCTATTTCCTTCGGAAAGGCTTCGCCAACGGATAGGTTCGCTAACGCATCTGATAAAATTATCCAAAATGAAAAAATGTTTCTTCTTCGCTAGTTGCAATTAAGCATGACCGGAATACAATTGTCTCTACCTTTGAAGCTACCTGATACCGAGCCAAATAAAGTTGTTTGGTTTCAGGAAATGTTACAGTCTCTTGGTGTCAAACCTTGTCCAGCTTGGCCCGATCAATTTGGCTTATCTCTCCGCAGATGGCTCGCCGAAAAAGGTCATTCTCCAATTAGAACCTTGAGTTTGTTCTCTGGTGGTGGAGGACTAGATATCGCTTTTCATAATGCTGGCTTTGATATTGTTCAGATGGTTGAGATTGAAGCCAAGTACGTGCAGACACTAGAAAGAAACTCAATACCAGGAAAATGGCTAGAAAATTCCCAACCAACTTGCATCGATATTCGAGAATTTTTTCCGAGTCCGGATTTAGCAATAGATTTTATTATCGGTGGCCCTCCTTGCCAAACCTTTTCTGCCGCTGGTCGTAGAGCATCTGGCGTGGCTGGAATTAGCGATTCTCGCGGTACTCTGTTTCAAGAGTATGTCCGCTTAATCAAAACGCTGCAACCAAAAGGATTTTTGTTTGAGAACGTTTACGGAATCACTGGAGCGCAAAAAGGGGAAGCTTGGCAACAAATTCAAAATGCTTTTAAACAAGCAGGATACACAATTTATTCTCGCATTCTTGATGCAGCAGATTATGGAGTACCGCAGCATAGAGAACGGTTATTTATTGTGGGAATTCGAGAAGGAAGTTATTTATTTCCCTCTCCCACTCATGGCCCTGATTCTCCCGATTGCGAACCTTTTTATTCAGCAGGAGAGGCTGTTGAAGGTATTGATACATCAGATATCGAGGAAGGGATTGGTGGCAGATACGGACACTTACTTAAACAAATACCGCCCGGATTAAATTACAGTTTTTACACAAAAGAAATGGGTCACCCCAACCCAGTATTTAGCTGGCGATCGAAGTTTTCTGATTTTCTCTACAAAGCCGATCCCGAAACGCCAGTAAGGACTATTAAAGCACAGGGAGGGCAATACACAGGGCCTTTTAGCTGGGAGAACCGGCGATTTACGATTGCAGAACTCAAACGGTTGCAAACGATTCCCGATACTTATGAGATTGTGGGGAATCACCAAGTTTGTATTGAACAGATTGGCAATTCCGTACCCCCACAGTTGGGTCGAATTTTAGCTCTCAGTATTTTGGATCAGATCCTGGGTATGGCGCTACCCTTTCCGATGTATTACTTGCAACCAAATAAGCAACTAGGATTTAGACAGCGCAAACGCAAGTTGACAGAGGTATATGCTCAAAAGGCACTCGATGCGATCGCGCACTTACAAAAGACAGAAAAATTCACTTCAAAGTCATCAGCTAACTATACCATCCAAGAAGAGTCTGTAAGGTTTTTATCTACAGACTTTGCTTGGAATGAACAAGAAGTTCCTCATAGTCTGAAAGTTAATCTTAAGTACATTCTGAAGCAGTCTTGCTGGATAATAGAAGCTCACAAAGGTTTATCTAACAGCGAAAATCAATATGTTATTGACATCATCCCATCTTGGGGTCATGAAGATTGGGGTTTAGGAACTAATAAGGTCAGGTTGTGCGCTAGCGATCTAGATTTGCTAATCTTTACAGCATTGTGGAAAGCCTTTGAAGAAAAACTGATCAATCTTACAGGGAAAGCTGACTTAGTTCAGCTTTCTGGTTATTATCAGTACAATCCTCGGATTAGCGGAATACTAACTTTTCAGCCCACATTAAAAGTTTCCCCAATCTGGCGCATAGTGCAATGTGTGGTTAGAGGTATAGGAGTTGCCAAGCAACTACAAGCTCAAGAAATATCGCAGTTATGGGGAATTAAGGTAGATCAGGTATTTGCTCACCTAAAATATTTACGCAGCATGGGTTACGAAGTCAGAAACCACAATACAAATCCTCAAATTTCCAAAGGTGAGTATTTAATACCCTATGCATTTCCAACCCTAACACCCAGAAGTGTTCAACTCCGTAAACATTTAGGAGAAGGTGATGAGTGAGTTGCATCTACGAGTATTCAGAACTAGGAGTGAACTGGTGCTGCCTGATGGAACTATACAGGTTTTCTTAGAAGGTGGCATGAGTCAGTCTGCTAAACTTAAATATCAAAAAATAGCTGGAGAACTCTCTAAGGGTTATCTCGAACAACAAATTATTAGATGTAGAGACAATTTAGCAGAACTTGACTTCTCACGCCTTAGTCAAATTAATCTAGATACTCTCAATAAACTTGTGGAGTCAGTAACCAGCGAAGTGGGAAGGGCGTTGATAGGTTTAACAGTTCTGCAATTATGTGTAAAAGCAATCGAACCCACCCAAAGCATAAGGTTACATAAAGGCAGCGTAGGTAGAAGAGACTTTTCATGGCAAGATGGTATATCAATGCGCTCTTTGGATAAACAGTATATAACGCCTGTTTTGCGTAAATATGATTTGCTGAGACTGAACGCAGATGGATTTATGATGACGCGCAGTTTAGCAGAAAATTATCCTTATACACCCGTCTATAAAGCTAATATTAGAGGCGCTCGTCAAGAATGGCTAAGGATTGTAGAGTCGATTGAAAATAATGAGATATTGCCTGAATCAGCCTTGAATTACTTGCTGTCACAACTTTGGAATCGAGCCAATGAATTTAAAGCATTAGCTGCACAAACAATAGCAAACTTACAGCAATTTTTAAATTCAAATCAACCTGTTAATCAGGAACGCATCACCGCGCTCATAGAGAGACATATAAATGAATCTGATTATGCTGCCAGAATTATGGAAATCGCTATGCATAGTCTGATGCAAGCCATGCAAGACTGTCAAATTCTGGCTGAGGGAGTCTTAAAGCCTCTTTCTCAGATGAGATCGGCAAATAAAAAACATGGCAATGTAGGCGATATTGAGTTATTGTCAGCACAACAAATTGTTGAATCATGGGACGCAAAATATGGCAAATCTTACTTACGAGATGAACTGGAAGAACTAGCAGATAAACTTATAGCAAACCCAACTGTTGCGATTGCTGGCTTTGTTACGAGTGTGGAACCAGATCGACTAGAAGAAATTTTAGCGAGATGTCAAGAAATAGAAGATGAGTTGGGGATTTATATAGAAATATTAACTTTTATAAATTGGGTTAAAAAGCAATTTGAGCGAGGTATAGGAGATAGCTTAATAACAGAGAAAGAACTAGCAAGCGCATGGATTACGGCTTATACCGAATCGCTGGCGCAAAGACGTAGAGAGATTGCGCCGATTGATGAACCTTGCCATCAATGGCTCACCAGTTTGAAAGCAATCTTAGAAAATTAAACACAAAACAGGAGTCACCCCATGAGCGAAACCAAATTACTCAAACAATTGCCCGCCCAGTTAATCTCGCCAGAAAACTTTCAACCTTACGGTCAAGTTATATACGCCTCATCCGACGGAAAACACTACGATTCAACTGATGCTCAATTGGTACTCAACAACGGTATTCCGCGCTTCTACATCATGCGTCTTACCGAAAGAGGGCGTAAATTTCACAAAATTACTCGCCACGTCAAATGCACTCAATGTTTAGGTTCCCTCGAAGGCAAAGAATGGTTAATGGCAGTTGCCCCACCAAGTGAAGCACCCGCACCTAAATTAGAAGAAATATCCGCTTTTAGGATTCCTGGCAATTGTTTTATTAAATTAGAAGTAGGAACCTGGCACGCTGGCCCTTATTTCGATGGTGAATTTGTGGATTTCTACAACCTAGAACTCAGCGATACAAATATCATCGACCACGACACTTATAACATCTTACAAAACCAAAACTTAGAATTAGAAATCGTTTAAATTGGCTAATTGCTAATTGCTAATTGCCTTTTTTCTTAGGGAGGCAGAGCCTCCGGTTACTTTGTTTCCAGGCTGAGCCTGGAAACAAGCAAACAAGCAATTAATTGCTCTTGTCCCCCCTCTCCTTGCAGGAGAGGGGGCTAGGGGGAGAGGTTTCTACACGCATCAATCAACCCTTTAACCCCACTTACCGGCACAATTTTTATCCCCAATTTATCGGCAAGTTCTTCAACCGTCATATCATCTAAAAAGCGAGAATCTCCATGCTTCAGCATCAGGGAAGGTAACAAAATTGCATCCCCTAATTCTTGCCCTTGTAAACCAGCTAACAAATCCTTTCCTGTCAACAAACCAGTGACGGTTATTTGCTGTCCCCAATAGTCGCTACAAAGGGCGACCATATTTACTTCTAATCCTTCTACTCCATTAAGTCGTTGCAGAATCGGTTGAAATGCCAATTCAACCGCATTACCGACTACCCATGTCAATCTTCGCGGCGGGGAAACTTGGTTTGGCAGGCGTTTTGCAGCCTCTTCAAACTGTCTCAAAAATAGGCGAATTGAACCGACGCCGTTGTCTATTTGGGGATAAGTTTCGTAGTGAGATTCGGGGGGCAATTCCTGTTTGGCGATTAAAAACCATTCGTCTGCTAACCAAATACACTGGGATGTTTGATTTTGAGTTTTTGGGTTTGGATTCAGCAGTTTACTTTTATGTCTAGGTTTTGCAGTTGGTATATTTCTTTCTTGTTGCAATAAGGCTTGAATTTGTTGTACTTGGGCAATAACTTCTTGGGCTTTTTCGGGAGTTACTGGCTTTAATTCGTCTTCTGACGGGCGAAAGCGAGTTAACCCTACTGGAACTACTGCTACAGATGCTATTGCCGGTACATCACCTGTGTGAAATTTGGCTAAATCTAGTAAGGTTCTTTCTAGATGTATGCCGTCGTTAATGCCGGGACAAACAACTACTTGGGCGTGAATTTGCAAACGCTTTTCTTGAAACCACTTTATCTGCTCTAAAATTTGTCCAGCGCGGGGATTTTTTAGCAGGCGAATGCGTATTTCTGGTTCCGTTGCGTGAACGGATACGTAGAGGGGGGATAGGCGCATTTGTGCGATGCGTTCCCATTCTCTTTGGGTAAGATTAGTTAAGGTTAAGTAAGACCCATAAAGGAAACTGAGGCGATAGTCATCATCCTTAAGATAGAGAGATTCTCGTTTCCCTGGTGGTTGTTGATCGATGAAGCAAAACGGACAGCGGTTATTACACTGAATTAAACCGTCGAAGAGGGCGGTTTCAAATTCTATCCCTAAATCGTCGTCCCAGTCTTTTTCGATTTCAATTTTATGGGTTTTGCCAGCAGCGTCTAATACTTCCAATTCCAGTATTTCATCGGAACATAGGAATTTATAATCGATCAGATCGCGGGGTTTTTTGCCGTTGATGGCAACTAAGCGATCGCCGACTTCAAACCCAATCTCAGCACCGATAGAATTGGGCAGCACCCTGGTAATTAAAGCTGGACGAATTGCAGTCTCGCTCATTGCTAATTGCTCATTGCTAATTGTTAATTGTTCATTGCTATTACCTGTAGCGATGAACAATTAACCGCCTATCAGATATTTTGCAACAATCCAGCGGCGAGCGCTGCCAAAATTACCACCCCAAACACCAATCGGTACGCGATAAACACAAACGTACTCTTGGTTTGTAAAAAACGTAACAACCACGCGATGGAAAGATAGGAAAATACTGCCGCTGAAATTACCCCGAATAGCAGGGGAATGGGTCCGATACCCGCAAATCCTGTTTCTAGCACACCTTTAAACTCTACCAACCCAGCTAGTGTTATTGCTGGAATTCCGAGTAAAAATGAGAACCTCGCCGCTGTTTCTCGCTTCAAACTCATAAATAATCCAGCGGTGAGGGTTGAACCGGAACGAGAAACGCCGGGAATTAACGCCATTGCCTGGGCTAACCCCATTAAAACGCCATCTTTGACGCCTAACTTGTTAAAATCGCGCTTGCGAGTTCCGACTTTTTCTGCTACTCCCAGCAACAGGGACATGACAATCGAAGCAGTTGCGATCGCTCCCATACTCCGGAGGGGCGAGTTATCAAAATCGGGAATAAATTTCTTAATCAGCAGTCCAAAAAAGACAATGGGTATGGTTCCCAGAGCAATTCCCACTGCCATGCGGAAGTCGTTATCTTGATAATCCTGGCGGGAAATTGCCGCGATCGCTCCCACGGTAATATTCGTGATATCCCGCCAGAAGTACCACAGCACGGCGGCGATGCTCCCCAGCTGAATTACTGCTGTAAAAGCAACTCCCGGATCTCCCCACCCCAATGCTACCGGCACGACTTTTAAATGCGCCGTGCTGCTGATGGGCAAAAACTCGGTCAATCCCTGCACTGCCCCTAAAATAATTGCCTGAAATATATTTACCTGAGCCACATCACCCGCGACTGACGCCGGTGCAGTCGCCTGTGCCAGTTGCGTGCTAATAGCTTTTATGGGCAACGCCAGAATGGCGCTAGTCACTCCCATACTTGTGAATGTCAGTAGTTGATTTCTTGATAAAGCCATAGTGTTTTTGCCAATCGGGCAGGTGGGCAGGTGGGCAGGGGGGCAGGGGGGCAGATGGGCAGATGGAGCAGAGGTCTAGGGGCATTTGAATGTAGATTCTCCCCATCTCCCCTGCTCACCCGCTCACCCGCTCACCTGCCCCATGACAGTCTCGTCCAACTACGATAAGATTAACAATGCCCCCCTGGGGGATAATTTTAGTGATATATTACATAAAATTAACTAAAGTAACAAAAATTAAAAATACGTTGTTAAACAATACCTTGTCTGCCTACACCCCCGTTCCAACCGCGATTGCTTCAACGCCGCCAAAGGCGAGCAAATCTACCACCCGGTGGCGGATTGGCTCGAAGAAAGCCTGGTTAACCTTCGCGGCGGCGTCTTTTCTAGTTTCAGTGCCGGTATTTATCCAAGCGCCCTTAGTACGGCTGCTGCCGTGGTTGAGTTTGGTTTTAACAATTGGCTGGTTAGGTCTGGCTGTGGCGCTGTGGAGGCGCAAGGAAACCCATCTCTGGGGAGATTTACTGGTGGGTTTCACTTGGAGTTGGTTAGCTGGGTCGATTTATTGGGGTTGGTGGCGCTGGGAACCTTTAATTCACTTGCCGGTGGAGGCGATCGGATTACCCTTTGCTTTAGTATGCTTGAGTCGTCGTTGGGGGCAGATGGGAAATTGGTTTTATATCGGTTCCTTGTTTGGCACGGCGGTGACGGATCTGTATTTTTACATAGTGGATTTGATTCCTTTTTGGCGGCAGTTGATGCGGGTAGAACCGGAATTAGCGACACCGATATTGCAACAAGCGCTGGCACAAGTCCAGACACCCTGGGGGATCGCATCAGCAGCAGCACTGGCTGTAATTCTCCTAATTGTGGGGACTTTACCGTTGCGCTGCGGGCAGTTACACTGGTGGGCGTTCAGTGGAGCAGTCTTGAGTACAATTATGGTGGATAGCCTGTTTTGGCTGGCTGCAAGAGCCGCCTAAGCGAGCAGTTCACCTTGCCTGTATTCCCAGCAGCTCGAGTGCCTGAAGTGCTATTTTCTGGAAAAGACAGCGCTCGGGAACTGTGGTAAGCGATCTTGGCTAAGCAGGCATCCCTTTTGCAGGTTAGACTCGAACGAGTACTTGAGGGCACGCGGGAATCTAAAAGGAATGGGCGAGCATTACCAATCTGGTCGAAGACTCGTTATCTGTTGGCCAAAAGGTGACGCGCAACCCCAAAAATCCCTCGGCTGTAGCCGAGATTGTCAAACAAGGTTAAAAACTCTGGCTGGCTCTAGGTGGCTTTTCAGTCGGTGGTGACATTGCAACCCACTTCCACTCCTTATCTGTTACTGCGGACCGAATCCGGAAATCGCTACCTGCCATTAGTGGGTAGTCATTGCTGGACTATTGGTCGGAGTGATGACAACAACTTCGTAATCACAGACCGCTGGATTTCTCGGAACCATGCCATGTTGCAGTGTATGGAAACGGGAGAATTTTATTTAATCGATCTCGGCAGTCGTAACGGCTCGTTTGTCAACGGACGACGAGTCAGCGTACCCGTAACGTTACGACACGGCGATCGCCTCACGTTCGGTCAGACCGAACTGGAGTTTTTCTGCCCTGGCGGGATGCACCAGCCTTTCTCGACTGGTAACTTGATCTCAGACGATTTAACGGCGACTTCTGCGTTACACGTGCGCCGTCTAATCTCGGTCATGGTGGTTGACATTCGCGACTTTACCGTTTTAACCAGGCAACTCGATGAAAAGATCCTCTCAGAAGTCATCGGCACCTGGTTTCGTCATTCCGGCAGCATTATTCGCAAATACGGCAGCTGGGTGGACAAATATATCGGCGATGCGGTGATGGCAGTTTGGTTTCATGGCAGCCAAAAAGTCACTACCAGCGAGATCGCTCAGGTGTGTGGGGCGTTGAACGATCTGTATAAAATGACTCGCGAGCTTAATATGCAATACCCCTTACCCTTCCCGTTGCGAATAGGAGCGGGGATCAATACAGGGTATGCCATGGTAGGCAATACCGGCAGTGGGGATCGCCCAGATTACACCGCTCTGGGCGATACGGTGAATGCTGCCTTTCGCTTAGAATCCTCTACCAAAGAACTGCGCCTCGATGTCGCTTTCGGCGAAGCAACTTACGAATATCTCTTGCCTTTGGGGATAGAGCAAGCTGGTTTCCAGCAACACACGGTGCATCTGAAAGGCTACGATAGCCCGACCGTCACCTATGCCGGAACTTTTGTGGATCTGGAGGCTCTATGGCAAAGGCAACTTCAGTAAAATGGGCTTCTTGAGCCAGGCCACAGGCTTGATCCCAAACCCTCTGTCTGGAATAATCGAGCATGGGCAAAGCGGTAATCCGCTGAACACACCCATAGGATTTAGGCCAAGAAACCCGGTTTTTAGCAAAAATCCTGGGTTTGACAGGGATAAATCGGCGAAAAAACCGGGTTTCTGGCCTCGCGTGCCCCTGTCCTGACCCAGTTTTGCTGCCGCTCCTGCAGCTGACTGAGAACGAACCCGTAAAACCGGGATGTACGGTGCAAAAGTTCGCAAACGGAGCTTTAATAATAGGAGCTGCAAAAACCGCATAATAATCTTTGATACATGCTGTGTGTGGGCAAAAAACCCATCTTTGAGGGAGGTACTGATTTATGAAAGGATTGTTACGTTTGTTAACAATAGCAGCTTTGGTCGTAGGATGCCTGGGATGGCTGGGTCAAACCCAAGCGGCAATGGCAGCGTCTTTGACCGATATCGCATTTCGCCCAAACCCGGTTTTAGCAGCCGAGGTACTGCGGAACAAGGTGGACGAAAAGTTAGGCGAGATGGGCTACAAAATCGACTTGAACAACACGAACGTGCGAGCCTTTAGGAAGCTGCCAGGGATGTTCCCCAACCTGGCGAAGAAAATTGTCGAAAATGCTCCCTACGAAAAGGTAGAAGACGTGCTGGACATTCCCGGACTCAGCGATCGCCAAAAACAACTGCTGCAAGCCAACTTGGATGAATTTACCGTCACTGATGTCGAGACATCCTTGGTCGAAGGAGACGATCGGATTAATAACGGTGTCTATCGGTAATGGGTAATGGCATTCCCAGGCGACCGCCTGGGTCACGAGGGTAATGGGTAATGGAAAAAATTATCCACCCGCCGCTTGCCCGTCGCACTTCCAGCTAGATCGGGACTATGGCAAAGAAACCGGGTTTCTATGAAAAATCGTCGCTTTAGAACTAGAGATCGCAGCTGGAAACCCGGTTTCTAGGTTCTTCTGGCTTAAGTCCAGCTAGATAGTAAAAAGCTAAATCCTCAAAATTCCCACTACTGTAGTTGTAGTGGGAATTTTTACAGATAAACTTAATTAACCCTCTTCTGTAAGAGGCGAAGTATTATGAATAAAAGAATCAAAAGATAAAACTATACAAAATAGGTAGAGCAATCGATGTAGAATTACAAATACTGAAGCATTTGGCAAGAGATGCTCAATCAACAGTTGGAATCATAAACGCTGCTAAATTTACAGCCAGATCAAACAGTTGAATTGTCGTTACCAGACGCCGACCGAGTATTGCGGACTTGGGGAGAAACTTACAACTTACTCGATCTGGCCTACTTACAGAGGTTCACGCTGTTATGAGGTACAGTAGCAGCAAATTACACAGCAATTTTTTAATTGTTGAGGATTGATTAAATTGTACCGCATTACAGCGGTTCCCGCTGTAACTGGTAAAACCCGCCCCTACACGCAATGGGGGCGGGTTTAAATTAACTGTCGCTGATGGCAAAATGGTTGGTAAAACCCGCCCCTAGATACAAAAAATTAACGTCCTGGCAGTGAATTTTGGAAGTTGCGCGCGCCTGTATATCCAGATATTTCGGCGAGTTTTTCTAAAGTTTGCACCCCAGAATACAACTGACCGTTAATTTCCCAAGTTGGATAGCCGGTGATATTAGCAGCTTGGCACAGATCTGGGCGACCATTTTTGCCTTTGGGGTCGCATTCGATGTAATTTAGTTCTTCTGCGGCTTGTTTGCCAAACAGTACTTTTTGCTCGAAGCAGTGGGGACACCAATAAGCGCCGTATTCTTTAGCACCTATTTGTTTTAGATGACGCGCTAGGGCAAGTTCTGCGGGGCCGGATGTGGTAGTAATGGGTGGGCTAGTTAGTCCGGCACTTGCACCAGTTCCAGTATGGGGGGTACTAGCGGTAGCATAGGCACCCAAGGAACCGATCAGCGCCACCAAACCGACAATTATGCCGATAAAAAATAGCTGTCCAATGTCTTCCCAACTGCGACCGACTAATGTGAGGATTAAAAGGCTGATGGAAAAAACGACAGAAGCAAGGCAATAAATACAAAATGCCTTGATCTGAAACGCCATGAGATAGAGAAGATAGCCGCTGAAAACGACCATTGCGATCGCACCCGCAAACAACAGCAGCCAAGTCCAATTTTCCAGCTGGGAGCGTAACTGTTTATTTTCTTGCGGATCGATCCGCAACGGCACTAAAGCCGCTACCATCATCGTTATGTAAGCCAAGAACCCAAACAGCGATAGCGGCACGCCAAACAGTTTGGCATAATTCGACAGCAGAACGGCGTTACAGTTGATAATGCCGCTGGTGGGGCAAAATGCCGCTTCTTTTAGTATCCCCAACTCGATCAGAGTCAGATAAAACGTGTTGAGGGCACCTAAGCCTGCGAGCGCTCCAATTATAGGCCGCGACCAGCGATGAATCCAGGGAGTAGGACGTCTGCGAATCATAATGGAATTTTAGATTTTAGATTTCAGATTTCAGATTTTAGATTCTGGGTGACTATCCCATTTTGACCTATGCAGCCTGGTGTCTAGTTCTAGCATAAGAAACCCGGTTTTTCCAAAAAACCGGGTTTCTCAAATCGGCGACTCAACTAGAACAGCAGGAGTCCCGCACTCTACCTGAAACGTGAGTGCCGGGAGGAATGGGCAGCGCACCAGGAGGGGTTCGATGCCCCGAAAGCTGCCAAATACGCTATAATCGAAGCAAGAATATTCAAATATTGAAAATGTCCCAAGTCCTCACGGTTTCTTGCAAGTTGGAAGTGTTGCCGCAACAGGTTGAAAAGCTTGATGCGGTACTTTCTGCTTTTGCAAAATGCTGTGAGTATGTGAACTCTCACACACCAGAAAAGCTGACTAATCAGATTGCGGTTCAGTCCTTGATTTACAAGGAAGCAAGAGCGCATTCTGGCTTGTCTGCTCAGATGACGATTCACGCGATTCGTCGGGTTTGTGCCAATCGTAAGACCGCAAAACAGAAGGGTAAGCCTGTTAAAGGATTTGCTCCAACCAGCGCAACTTACGACAGCCGCACTTTCACTTTTCGGGAATCTGATTGGGTAGTTAGCCTGACGATGCTAAAGGGCAGAGAGAAATTTAAACTGCATATCGGTAATTACCAGAAACACTTGCTGGCGGGGCAAAATCCCAAATCGGCAACACTGGCAAAGCGCTTTGACGGTAGTTTCTATCTGCAAATTCAGTTGGAGTCTGCGCCACCTGCCATTCCTGAGACTGAGGATGTGCTTGGGGTAGACTTGGGACGTACCGATATTGCTGTTACTAGTGAGGGAGAGAAGTTTAGTGGCAAGGAGATAACCCAGGTTCGAGATAGATATAGTCGGGTTCGGGCTTCGTTGCAGCGCCAAGCGTCCAAAGGCACAAGGTCTAGTCGGCGTAGATGTCGGCAAGTCCTGAAACGGTTGAGTGGAAGTGAACGAAGGTTCCAAGCTTGGCTGAACCATACCTCGAAAACTTGTCATGGCTGCAAAGTGATTGGCAACCGTCACGGTAAAAAATTTGAGTGCCTGAATTTAGCTTGTGGCTGGATGGGCGATGCTGATGTGAACGGGGCAAAAAATATTGCTGCTTTGGGGATGCTCGTAAACCATCCCGGAGGTTCCGAAATAATGTCCTGTTTTTTGCAGGATGTTGTTTTGAGGGCTGCTGAAAGCCCGCGCTGTACCGCCATTGCGGTCAGCGTCGGGTAGTTTACAGCAAAGAAATCTCTTCAGGAATGTAGTTTAACCCCGCTTACCGACTCCGGCTTTTCTTTGGCGGCGATACACCGGCGTGCGGCTTCTACAAATTGGCTGACGCGAATTGGATCTATTGGTTGATCTCGCTTTCCGTGGCGTTTTAGCGAACTGGAAACAATAGCGCCATCTGCTGCTTGCATTAGGGTAGCAATATTTTCCCAGCTAGCGCCGCTGCCGATAAATACTGGCACACCGTTTGCTGCTGCACTTGCGAGTTCGAGATCTTCCAAACTGGGCGGGCTGCCCGTTGCCCAGCCGGATAAAATAATCCCATCGGCTAAACCCCGCTCGATCGTATCAGTGACTGCTACTGTCAGATTGGGGGCGCTCAAGGGTCTAGCGTGTTTTACCAGCACATCTGCCAGTATTTTGACATCGCTGCCCAATTCGCGGCGATACCGCAGCAGTTTATCCGCTTCGCCTTCAATTAACCCTTGATCCGTTGCCATGACGCCCGTCAGGACATTAACGCGGATAAATTGGGCATCGACGCAGCTGGCGATCGCCATCGCGCTGCGTGCGTCGTTTCGCAGTACGTTGACCCCCAATGGCAGGGTTACCAAATTCGCGATCCGCTGGACGATCAGCGTCATGGCGCTGACGACTGCTGGGTCTACCTGACTTTTCGCAAACGGCGCGTCGAAAAAATTTTCTACCATAATGCCGTCTACGCCGCCAGATGCCAAGGCCGTCGCCTCCTGTTCCGCGCGCGCGATCGCTGCTTTGAGACTACCTCCCCAACGGCACGACGTGGGTAGCGGCAATAAATGTACGACACCAATAATCGGGTTCGGTGTTTTGAATATCTGGTTCAAATCCACGGGTTTTCAATTCGGACCCTATAACAAAATCAACTATTTAGAATACAGGTCAGGTTGGAGCTATTCACTAAAAACTTCTCCAACTTTATCTGCCAAATTTACTATTATATCATAAATTATCCAATCGTGCGCGGCTTTATTCCCATATCCGCAGAAATTTTCTTTACCTATCTTAACTGAGAGGGGCAGGGAAAGAAGACGCGGCGACGGAGAGACGCGGGGACGGGTCGAGGTTGATTGAAGATTGTCCCGCGTCCCCACGTCCTCGCGTCAGGAGCGTCACCGCGTCAGGAGAGTCACCGCGTCGGGAGCGTCCCCGCCTCCTCATCTCCCCATCACCAATGACAAAAAAAATTGTTTAGATATGTTTAGATTGTTAATTTTGCGCTACGATTCAGTAATAATGACATCGGTGCAATTTAGAGAGGGCGCGTTGCCGCAAGCAACTAGCTTTTCAGTTGCCGATCCCGAACCGCAGGCTCTGCGAAGTGGTTGGCAAAAGCTGTATTCAGGCGCTGGTGTCATGTATCCCACACGACCTGACTGCCTAGTTTTGATTTGCTAATGCCCGATACCAAAACCTCGAAGCCAACAATTGCTATATCCCATTTAGGTTGCGAAAAGAACCGCATCGATACCGAACATATGCTGGGTCTGCTTGTTGAAGCAGGATACCAGGTAGATTCTAATGAAGAATTAGCCGACTACGTTATTGTAAACACTTGCAGCTTTATCCAGGCGGCGCGGGAAGAATCCGTCCGAACACTGGTAGAACTGGCAGAAGCCAACAAAAAGATCGTGATCGCAGGCTGCATGGCACAACACTTCCAAGCGCAACTGCTGGAAGAAATACCCGAAGCGGTTGCGGTGGTTGGAAGTGCTGATTATAACAAAATCGTAGAAGTAATTCAACGAGCCGAAACGGGAGAACGAGTCCAAGAAGTTTCTGCGGAACCTAGGTATATAGCGGATGAAACCACGCCGCGCTATCGTACTACCCCGGAGGCAGTCGCTTACCTGCGAATTGCCGAAGGGTGCGATTACCGCTGCGCGTTCTGTATTATTCCGCATTTACGGGGGAATCAGCGCTCGCGCTCAATCGAATCCATCGTCGCAGAAGCGGAGCAACTAGCATCCGAAGGCGTTAAAGAAATTATCTTAATTTCTCAAATTACGACTAACTACGGCTTGGACTTGTACGGAAAACCGCAACTAGCCGAACTGTTGCGCGCCTTGGGTAAAGTCGATATACCTTGGATACGGATGCACTACGCCTATCCAACTGGCCTCACACCCGACGTAATCCGGGCAATTCAGGAAGTACCTAACGTTTTACCTTACCTGGATTTACCCTTGCAGCACGCCCATCCAGAAATATTGCGTGGGATGAATCGTCCCTGGCAAGGGCAAGTAAATGATAGAATTATAGAAAGGATAAAAACAGCGCTACCACAGGCGACTCTGCGAACAACATTTATCGTCGGGTTTCCAGGGGAGACGGACGAACACTTTGAACACCTGGTAGAGTTTGTCGAGCGCCACGAGTTCGACCATGTAGGTGTTTTCACCTTCTCCCCGGAAGAAGGAACCCCAGCCTATAATTTGCCGAATCAATTATCCCAATCAGTAATGGATGAGCGTCGGGATAGACTGATGCGCGTTCAGCAGCCCATTTCATTAAAGAAAAATCAAGCCGAAGTGGGCAAGTACGTGGATGTTCTGATCGAACAGGAAAATCCAGAAACTGGGGAATTAATCGGTCGAAGCGCCCGATTTTCTCCAGAAGTGGATGGCCTTGTTTACGTTCGGGGTGACGCCCGTTTGGGGTCAATGGCGCGAGTGGAAATCACAGACGCCGATTTTTACGACCTCTACGGAACAGTCATGGGTTAGCGGTGATTGGTAATGGGTAATCGGTGATGGGCGATCGCTTAATCGCCGATTGCTGTTCGCCCATCGCTAGATCGCAACTGACTGGGGCAGGTTTAGATAAATTGTCGATTATTGCATAAATAATTGGTAAAACCCGCCCCTACACAACTGACAACTTACAACTAACAACTAAAAAGGATTCAATGACTCTAACCTTCAAGAACTTAGGGATCTCGGAAGCACGTGCTGAGCATCTCGAAAAAAATGGACTGACAACGCCCACACAAATCCAAGCGCAAGCAATCCCTCAATTGCTGGCAGGTCGGGATGTGGTCGGTCAGTCGCAAACAGGAACAGGGAAAACGGCAGCGTTTTCGTTGCCGATTTTGGAACGGATTGATGTAAATCGGACTGAAGTCCAAGCCTTGATTCTAACACCAACCCGCGAATTAGCGGTGCAAGTTTGTCAGGCGATTCGCGATTTTAATATCGATCGTAACTTGTGGATTCTGCCAGTATACGGCGGTCAAGCAATCGAGCGCCAAACCCGTCGCCTCAAACAAGGCGTTCACATCGTTGTGGGAACGCCGGGACGAATCATCGACCTGATGGAACGGGGAGAGCTTAAACTAAACGCGGTAAGCTGGTTGGTATTAGATGAAGCCGATGAAATGCTGAGCATGGGCTTTATCGACGATGTGGAAAAAATCCTCAAGCAAGTTCCCACCGAACGGCAAACCGCGTTTTTCTCGGCGACAATGCCGCCAGTGATTCGGGAATTAGTGGCGAAATTCTTGCGCTCGCCGATTACAGTTTCGGTAGAACAGCCGAAAGCTGCACCCAAACAAATCAATCAGGTGGCTTACACAATTCCCCGTGGCTGGACGAAAGCCCGTGCCTTGCAGCCTATTTTAGAACTGGAAGACCCAGAATCGGCGATTATTTTCGTCCGCACGCGCCGCGCCGCCGCCGAACTGACCAACCAATTGCAAGCAGCTGGCTGGGGTGTAGATGAATACCACGGCGACCTCAACCAACAAGCGCGGGAACGTTTGTTAATGCGGTTCCGCAACAAGCAAGTACGGATGATAGTTGCTACCGATATCGCCGCGCGGGGGTTGGATGTGGATCATCTCAGCCACGTGATAAACTACGACTTACCCGATAGCGTAGAAAACTACGTCCACCGCATCGGACGGACAGGACGCGCCGGACGCACAGGAACGGCAATTTCGATCATTGAACCATTCGATCGGCGCAAGTTGCGGTTAATTGAACGCCACGTGCGGCAAAACTTGATCGTGCGGTCGATACCGACACGATCGCAAATTGAAGCGCGCCAATTAGAGAAACTGCAACAACAAGTGCGGGAAGCTTTAGTTGGGGAACGCATGGCATCTTTCCTACCGCTAGTGGCTCAATTAGCAGAGGAGTATGAGGTACATGCGATCGCAGCTGCTGCATTGCAAATGGCTTACGATCAAACCCGTCCCGCCTGGATGCGGTCAGAAGACTACATGCCAGAAGAAGAAGTGGCGAATTCCAAGCCCAAACCGATTATCAAACGTGCGCGTACTTCTCCACCCAAAGTTGAACTTGGCAAGTAAGAAAATTTGCCAATTGTTGTGAGAAATAAATAGAAAGATGGGGAGATAAAAAAAGGTTATCTCCCCTTTTTTTATTAGAGCTGTTGCCAAAAATATTTGGGGCGGGCAATACGTCCCACCCCACAAGATTTTTTGGGGTTTTGTGGGGTGGGCGACACGAGCAGCCTTCATAGAAACCCGGTTATTGTATCAAGTGGGATTCGTTTAGCCTAAAGATTCAGCAAGGAATTCAACAAGGTAGACAAGAAAACAGACAAGAAGGACAGCGCTCGATAATAGAAAACTTCCTGGGAGTGCGCTTTGGTGAATTAGACGCAATTTTAACGGCTTTTTTAGAGCCAATATCCGCTTTACCTTCTGCCGAATTTACACTGTTGTTGCAACAGTTACCTCAATTATCTGATGAAGAACTGTTAGTTAGATTATCCAATACTACTCGCTAATAAATCTAAAACTTAGTGGCGATATGGTGTTATCCTGGGATTGTAACGCGGTTTATACAGAAACCCGGTTTCTCTAAGACTTCTATGGATATGCCATCCGGGTGGATAATGGCGCTGTCAAAGGGGGTTTTTTCCAATAGCTTGCCCCCCGCTTCGAGGAATTTTGTTTTGAGGTTTTCTAGAAGATAAACTGGATCGACGCCGATGTTGAGAACGTCTCTTACCCACATCTCGGAACTGCCAAAAAAGCCGATGCGGGCGGGGTTGTATTCGGTGGCGATCGCTTTTTCCAATTCTGCTGCTGAAAGCAGTCCCAATTCGACAAATGTTTCTAATTCTTGGCGCGAGATATTCCATTCTTGATCTCTCCCGCGCAAGATTCCTCGTTCAACTAAAGCAACTCGCCAACCTCGTTTCGCTAATGCTGCGCCGATTAATATTCCTAAAGTGCCGCCGCAGATGACAACATCAAAATCTACTTCTCCCAAGGGTGTGGGATTTTTTTTGACTACGTTGGGGATGGGTGCGGTGTTTTCTTTGAGGGTTTTCCACAAAGTATCGACGCGGCGCAGTTGTGCTAAGACATTGCCGGGGAGTTGGGAAAGAATTTGTTCGGTGAGAGTCATGATGGGAGTGGGTTAGACAGGAATTACTAATTGTTATGGTAGTGCGATCGCAGGCAGCAGAGGATAGAATCTAGTCAGAGCGCAACCTAGCAGACTGCTGGAAACCGTTAAATGCTAAAAACTAACTCAAAATCGAATACCCAGAGACATTTCCCGATGCTTTGCAACAGACAAGAGAACAATTTGAGCAAGAAGCTAAATGGGCGATGGCGGTCAAATTGTTTGAAATGAAACGCTTATCTTCGGGTATGGCTGCTGCATTGGTAGGGACAGATCGAGTAACTTTCTTGTTGAATTTACATCGTTATGGAGTTGCGATGATCGATTTAACAGAAGATGAACTTTTATCCGATTTAGAGAATGCCTGAAACTAACAGAATTGTGAGCAACTGTGACAGTGGGATCGCTTTTGCACTTCGGGATTGGGGGAGTGTGGATGAGTGCGATCGCTTGTTGTTGTACCGAATGAGCCGAACGAGTGAACTCGCGGCTACACAAACGAAGCCTGCCTTCGCAGGCTTTGCGGTTGTCTGCGTGTTATTACGGGTGCGATCGCGGTTTTATCTCGATTCGACAATACTGAATAGCCTGAAGATACGGAGATTTACGGTTTCGGATGACTACTTAGTTGGGTAAAAATTGGGTTAGCGAAAATGCGGAGACGGAAATGAAGGCGCGATCGCTACTTAGTTTCATGGTGAGCCTGAGTGCTTTAGTTACTGGGTTATCCACTAGACCGCAATCTGCAACTGCGGCTCCAGCACCCATCTTTAGACCAATTATTAGGGATATTCAAAATCAACTTCCTAGAAATTTGGTGTTTCGTTTGCCAAGTAATCTGCCTACATCATTACATAGGTCTAATAGGTTGGCAGGTGTAGAACCCGAATTTAGAGCAGATCGTGAAAGCTTTTCCCTGACAATTAAATATGTTGGATGTGAGCGGGATTTTCAACCTGGTGGTAGAGGATATGCAATAAACTGCGTACCACTTTCAATCTATTCAAGTACCCTTTCATCACAAGGCTATCAGGAGTTTAATCAACGGTTTAGACAATATGCTACATCTGTCAATTTACAAAGAAATGTGCAAGCTTACCATTCTACATTGGGAGATGGCTGGTATACAATACAGTGGGTTCAAGACAGAACATTTTTTATGATTTCATCTCCCTCTTGGATCTGATCTCCAAATGAGTTGATTCAAGTTGCTCGTTCAATGGCAAATGAGTCTCCAATTTATGATATTGCTACTGCCACTTCTCGGAATACCATAGCGCGATCGCCTAATTCTGGACAACAGACGGCGACGCGGCGACCAAGTTCATCTGGGAGCTATTCAACATGCCAGTCTAGCAGTAATAGAGATATAAGTCGGTATTGTTTCAGGCTAGGGGACTCTGGGACTCTAATTGAGAATTTGGTTGAAGACTTACGAGTGGCTGGCTATTACGAAGGTAGAACTACCAATCGTTTTGACTCAAAAGTAGAGCAAGCTGTAAAAAGGTTTCAACAGGATTATCGTTATATTGAAGCGATGTCAGTGCTGGCAGTAGATGGTATCGTTGGCCCAGATACTTTACTGCGTCTTTGTCAAGCTACAAGGCGCGGCTGCGGGCCGAATGCTGGCTTAGAATGCTACCAGGGTTCACCAATAGGCGTGATAGGATGTTTGGAAAGGTATAACCAGTATGTAGCGACGGAGCGATCGCCTTCTCGAAATGAACAGAGTACGGCAGAAAGATCGCCTAATTCTGGACAACAGACGGCGGCGGGGCGATCGCTTCTGGTAGCTGCTAATGCACAATCAATTCGTGGGGTTACTGTTCCACCCGCTGAAAAAAGTCCTAGTCGGCTAGCAGATGGCTATGGCTTCTTTCTTGATAAACCCAATGCTATAACACTAGATGATGGAACATTAGTATACAGCTTTGATGTGTATAACTTGGGTTATGCTGATGGTGTAATTGAGGTATATGATTCACGCAATAAATTGATTGAAGTTAGAGGAATTGAAGGATTTAGAAATCCTGCTACTAACTTATACGCTTTCCCAGTAGAAGGAGTGAACAGGCTTTTCAGACTAGCTACTGAAGGATATGGTATTTTGGATTTGAGAAATGCATTCGGTAGAGCGAAAAAGACTGAAATTAGAAACATAGCTATTCCACGTGGAGGACGCTTGATTTTCACTAAAAATAGCGAAGGATCCATGAGATATAACCAAGCAACTTTCGTAATGGCAGTTTTAGCTGATTCAGTATTATCGAAATTTCCTAGCGGTGATAATGCTACTCTTAAAACAAATATTCTGTCATCTCTTTTTATCGAACTTCAAAAAGAACGAGTTGGTAGCTTGCTCCGAGATGGGATGTTGCTAACAGCGCAGGATAGCCGAAGAGCTTTTGCCAACCAAAGTTGGATTGAGGAGCAGAACTTATCCAAGCTAATGGAAATAGGATCTAAGGTTCTTGCACAAGAGTTGTTGAAATATGGAGTGTAACGCACGGTAGTTGAGCAGTTAGTTTTAGGAAAAAAATTAAGTTTTTGGGTGACAGCCGCAGAAACTATTGTACAAGGTAGCAATGCCTTTTTACAATGGCTTGATTTGGATCGTTCTAGAAAATGGGAACAAGAAGACGGGCAACCTTTTGGTATCTCTAATTGAAGCTGATTATGACTGAGGCAGCCTTAAGTAGCTTTAAGAAAAATAAGTAGGTTGGGTTAAGGTGAATAAAGCCAACGCTAATTCCTACTAGGTTGGGTTATTGCAACAGCGAAACCCAACCCACAGTTGTTTTTAATTATAAATATGCGATCGCTCTTTGTTGTGCCGAATGAGCGCCTTCCGCCTGAAGGCGCGGCTACACAAACAGAGCAACGCCTTCGCGGGCTGGGTGTTTAGATCAGTAAGATTGCGGGTGCTATCGCGAGCAAAACTTTCGCAAAATACAATAAAGGGCTTTCCGCTTTGGGTTTTCTCACCAACGCAAAATAGCCCGAACGAGTAAACTCGCGGCTACACAAACAAAGCCTGCCTTCGCAGGCTAAAACACTCACAGCCCGCGAAGGCGGGCTTAGTTTGTGTAGCCCCACCCTTCAGGGTGAGGGTATTTTAACAAGAGGACAAAATGCACAGAAATTTTACACAATTGTACCTGCATTTTGTCTGGGGAACTTGGGATAGATTGCCCCTAGTCACGCCAGACATTCAAGAAGTCATTTATGCCGCAATTATTAGTCAATGCCGTCAATTAGGATGCACGGTAATTGCCATTGGCGGCGTCGCAGATCACGTTCACTTACTCACCGATTTTCCGCCCACCTTAACCGTATCTGAACTAATCGGCAAAGCCAAAGGCAGTTCATCTCACCTAATTACCCATGAAATTAAACCCGGACAATTTTTCAAATGGCAAGGTGGTTACGGTGCATTTACAGTCAGTCACCGGAATATCGATCAGATAGCTAATTATATCCGAAACCAAGCAACTCATCATCAACAAAAATCCCTCATCTCCGACTGGGAAATCAGCTGATTGATGGTTAACGCCGCCACCCCGCAGCCTAACGCCTAAAGGCGCGGCTACACAAACAAAGTCCGCCTACGCGGACTTTTCTTAGCCTGCGAAGGCAGGCTTCGTTTGTGTAGCCGCGAGTTCACTCGTTCGGCTGATTTTGTATAGCCGCGAGTTGACTCGTTCGGCTGATTTTGTCTAGCCGCGAGTTGACTCGTTCGGCTTAGTTTGTGTAGTCGCGAGTTCACTCGTTCGGCTATATTTAGTTTGTTACATAAACAATAAATATGTTATCAAGCAAACAACCGACTATCTTATTTCTATTCCTCCTCCCCATTATCTTAATTATCGGCACTTTCAACCTAGCAAAATATCAAAACAACTCATCCCCCGAAATCATCGTCCAACAGGGGGAAGTTCGCGCTTTACCGGGTAAACTGGATGCAATTCCAATGTTTAACAGCAACAGTCCAGAATGGTTGAAAGCAGAAGGAATTTTACTCTCTACCTTTCCCCCATCTGGAAAAGCAGTTCCTCAAGCACATCTCAACTTTCCTTTTTCTGGACGCTTTGATATATTCGCCCACCACCAAACGATTAATCCCAAGGATTTGCAGACGTTTTATCTGGGAATTATTTTGCATAATCCCGGTTCTCAATCTGTAACGGTAGAAGTTTTACAAGCGGCGACTTCTCTCACACAAGATGCACCTTATATTCTGTTGCCAAATTATGTGGAAAATCCAGATAATACGGTTTATGCTGGACCTGGCGATCGCATATCCCTAGACATCCTCCAAAACAAGCGACAAACTGAGTTTCCCTCCCGCTTAATTATCCCACCTGGACAATACCGGATGTTATTAAATCATCCCATGCCCGTGCGGAATGCAGCCAGGTATTTAAATGGTCGGTCTACTTTGATGCGGTTGCAAAGTAATGGTAAAATTTATGCAGCCAATTTAGCCGCATTTGCTAAGAAAAATACCGCTGGAACTGAACGCGCACCTACACTAGAAGAATGGATATCTTTACTCAATACCGCAAGTTTAGCCCTCCCCCGCGATAAAACTCCTACCCCTCCCCAACAAATTGGGGGACAATTAATTTATGGTCGCGTTGCTGGGGTGGCGCAAGGTTCGGTTTGGAAGGCAGTATTAAGCGATTCTACTAACTCGAACAATCTGACAATTCCTCAACCCGGAAAAGCCATTTCTTATGCCATTAATACCCTGCGGGGTGGGCGCTTAGGTACAAGTCAAATTCAAACTGCACCCATGCTAGTACGCTATCCGGATACAGCCTACGAAGCCCACGGGAATTATGCTGTTGAATATAACATTATTTTGCCACTTTATAACCCCACAAATCAACCCCAAACTGTTACTTTAACTTTGGAAACGCCTGTGAAAGAAGATAAATTAAGTCAAGGGGGTTTGCGCTTCCGAAAACCATCGCTAGATTTCCCATTTTTTCGAGGGAGTGTGCGGTTGCGCTACACTAGAGACAAGGGACAGATAAACACTCGCTACGTACATTTATGGCATCGCACGGGACAAGTTTTAGAACCGTTGGAAACCATAGTAATTTTACCACAAACTCGCCGTTCTGTACAGTTAGATTTTATTTATCCACCCGATTCAACGCCGCCGCAAGTGCTGACAGTTAGAACCAATAGCCAATAGGGTATTAGAGAGCAGGTTTATACCATTTATCTAACAAATTGCTACAAATAGTGCCTCGCTTGTAGTAAGCACTTAAGTGCTTACTACAAACTTATGGCGCTCTGACATAACCAAATCAGATATAATTTGAATAGGGATTGTTGATTGATTCCGAGGCTGCCTATGTCTTACAGCGAATTCACAACGATTAGTAAGGCGCTTGAAGCTTTCAGTCTCAGCATTATAGAAAACCGATTTTTTCCAGAGGTTGCTCCTATCTCCCCTTCTGCTATTTTGGCAGGATACTTGGAAGACACCTTGCCTCTAGTAGCTGCTGGGAGTGAAAAAGCTCGTTCTGAAGGTATTATTTACCCAGTATTAGTAGAAGTCAGGCGCATACTCAATCAGCAAATTTCTGTGTTTTCTGGGGAAGATTTTAACGTTGATGAAACTGTGGGACTGAATGGGGTTGTTGATTTTTTGATTAGCCGTTCTCCACAAATCATTGCAATTCAAACTCCGGTTGCGGTAATCGTAGAAGCGAAAAAAGCCGAGCTAAAAATGGGGTATGGTCATTGCGTTGCTGAAATGGTGGCAGCACAACGATTTAATCAGGCAAAAAATCAACCCATTGCTGCAATTTATGGCTGCATCAGCAGCGGCACTCAATGGCGTTTTCTCAAGCTAGAAGGCACGACAGTTACAATTGACTTGAGGGATTACCCCCTTCCCCCAGTTGAACAAATTTTGGCATTCCTGGTGTGGATGGTACAAGAGGGTTAGAAACTTACCCCAAGAAACCCGGTTTTTCTAAAAAACCGGGTTTCTCGATCCCGGTTGGATGGTACAAGAGGGTTAGAAACTTAGTGAGATGGTGCCGTACTCTGCTGGAAGAGAGCACCCTACTAATAAGTCAAGCAGATCGTCCGCTTTCCCCCTTCATTACCGCCGCACCAATTAAATGTGCAAGTCGTAGCGCTTCGGGAACATTCCCGCAGTCGGTCAGCTTTTTTAACACTTCTGCAATTACCTCTGGACTTTCACCGCAGACTTGAAAATAAAACGGCGGGAAGGCATGTATTTCCCCCGCCCTTTGCAACAGCTTTAAACGCTTTTCCGGATTTGGTAGACGGCGCATCGCTTCTTCCATATCTTTTAAAGCAGGGGGACGACGCATAACTGCAACGCAGGGTAATTCAAGTCTTTCTGAAAGCTTTGGTAAGTCGATAATATTTAAACCACCAAAACCAATACCATCGAGCAAAACTAAATGTAATTGCGGCAAAAATTTACCGCCGATCAGCAATTTGCAAATTGTATCCGTCCCATTCCAACCATCTTGACGGATTTTTCCCCACACCATCCCCTCAAACCTCGTCCCCGCACAAACAATTCCTGTAATATGGACTTGGCTGCCTTTTTTGCGCTTAAACGGCGCATCGTCGAAGCCGATGACCCGAATGGTGCGACGATGTTTGAGCAGTGCGGCGAGTTTCATAAACCGTTAACATATCGTAACAAATGCCTACAATAAAGGCAGGCGTCATATTCATAACCACTATGTACCTGACTTACTTGGACAGCAATAGCTGGCTGATTGAAATGGGTGGGAAACGCATCCTGCTTGACCCCTGGCTGGTGGGGCCGTTAGTTTTTGGTAATATTGACTGGTTGTTCAAAGGTTCGCGACGCACAGAACGTCCCATCCCGGATAATATTGACCTGATTCTGCTGTCTCAAGGTTTGGAAGACCACGCACACCCGCCGACGCTGAAGCAACTTGACCGCAATATCCCCGTCGTGGGTTCTCCCAATGCGGCAAAAGTTGTGCAGGAGTTGGGTTATACCAGCATAACCTCACTGGCTCACGGGGAGAGTTTCACCTTTAGTCAAAGTTTGGAAATTAAAGCTGTTCCCGGCTCTCCTATTGGCCCGACTGTGTTGGAAAATGGTTATCTGCTCAAAGAATTGGAAAGCGGTTTGACTCTGTATTACGAACCTCACGGGTATCATTCTCCATCGCTGAAACAATTTGCACCAGTCGATGTGGTGATTACACCTATTATTGACTTGGTGCTGCCGATTGTAGGACCTTTTATTAAAGGAACGAAGAGTGCTTTAGAAGTGGCACAATGGTTGCAACCCCAAGTTATGTTACCCACTGCTGCTGGGGGAGATGTGGAGTTTGAGGGATTGCTGATCAAAATCCTTCGCGCTGTGGGAAGTGCGGCGGAATTTCAATCAACCTTGGAACAGAATAATCTGAAGACGCGGGTGATTGAACCAACTCCAGGATCGCGGTTTGAATTACCATTAGAACGTCGTGCTGTAGCCTTATAATTCGGGAGAAAAACCGGGTTTCTTCCAAGAAACCCGGTTTCTGGGACGAGCAAAGGAAAAGTGATGAAAAGGCGATCGCTTATTTATTTCGGTATCAGTTTAGCAGTCTTCGCTGCTAGTTCCTTCCTGCCAGTTTCAGCGCAGTTACAAACTGGAGTGACTCAGCGGGTACAGTTTGAACAAGGGCGTTTCTCAACAATTATTAAAGGTACGGTGACGCCTGGTAATAAAGATACGTATATTTTTCGCGCCCGCCAAGGTCAAGAAATTATTATGGATGTAGTTTGGGAAGGTACGCCTGTTGATGAGAACGAAGAGCAAGGGCTTTCTGGGTTCTCTTTCGTACAGCCAGATGGGAAAATTTTTGCAGACCCGCAAGATGGTTATTTTAATGCCGCATCCACGGGCGACTATCGAGTTATTATTGCACAGCCTTACAGGTTAAGCAGTCCCGGATATACGTTTAAATTGACGATTCGCTAGATGGGTGCAAGGAATGAGGAAAGGGTTAATTGGGGTGCGATCGCTTCTTAAGATCCCAGCAATTTTTGCCATTTTAGGCGCTGTTTCTGCGGTTGCAGTTTTAGCGCAAGATCAATTGTCGTTCAAGAATTTCAGCATAGAAACTCTCAGCAGATTGAACGGTGAATGCCGAGGTTCTACTGAAGTTAACTATCGCTCTCAAAGACTCAGATCCCCAGATGGCAAAACTTCTATTTATTTTAATGGAGTTATCAGAAGAGTTGGTCAAAATACCAGTCGTAGAGGCGGTGTCGGTTCTATAAAATGCGACCCCTATAAACTAGAAACCCCCGCTGGTGAATTAGTCATCGAAAGTGAGACTATTTTAACAAAAAATCTCTCTGACCTGGGATTTGAGCGGCGATTCAATGGTTTTTATATCGTTAATCCAGTAGCTTTTTCTCCCGATAGTCGGTACTTAATTGCTAGAGTAGATGTTTCTTCTAACGGTTTAGATGCTTGGACTGGCTATGCGGTATTAGATTCTCAAAAAGACTATCAGCTTTTATCTCTAGATCCTTGTAAAGATACCGACTTTGGCGGAGAATACAAAGGCTTTACATCCCCTTTTGAAATTATTTTTGATTGTTCTGCTGCTGGAGAAGTATATTTTGAGGTGTTAAATCTCACCAGGCAATCTATTAGCAGAATTCCCAGTCGCTCTTCAGTTTCTAATAATCAAATTCGCTCTTATGGTTCCGTATTTTCAACCTTTGAAATTGTCAGAGTCCAGCAGTTTCCACGTCAGTGAATCATATCAAATCCGGTTGCATCGGAATGATCGGCCTTTCTTGCTAATTGCTAATTGCTAATTGCTAATTGACCCAACGATATCAGTTATGTAGGGGCGGGTTTTACCGACTATCTATGCCATAATCGACAATTGTTATAAACCCGCCCCCATCAAACGATTAACCCAATGCTATTACTGCATTTTGACCCCCGAATCCAAAACTAAAACAAAGTATCTGTCTAATGTTTCCTCGACGCGGTACTTTGACCAAATCTAAATCAAATTCTGGTTCGTTTAATCCCACACAAGGTGGTAATATTTGATACTTCAAGCCCATCAAACAAAAAGCGACTCCCAAGGCTCCAGATGCTCCTAAAGTATGACCTGTAGAGCCTTTGGTAGAACTCACAGGAACGCCTTGGGGAAATAAATACCGAATCAGATTGGCTTCGTTTTGGTCGTTGAGTTGGGTGCTGGTGCCGTGGGTATGGATGTAATCAATATCACCAAAAGAAAGATGGCTGCGTTCTAGACATTGTTTGACGGCGGCGATCGCACTCCTCCCCCCTGGTTCCGGCGCGCTGATATGATAGGCATCCGCCGTTAAACCAAATCCCAAAATCTCTCCATAGATAGATGCGCCGCGTCGGTTCGCTAATTCGGCGGATTCGAGTACGAATACTGCCGCCCCTTCGCCCAATACCAATCCTTCCCGATATCGGTCAAACGGATAACAGCCTGTTTTGGCTAATGCACCCATTTGCTCGAATCCAGCTAAGGTTAGGGGTGTAATCGGTGCTTCTACCGCACCGGCAATTACCCGCTGACATTGCCCAGTTTGGATCAGTTCAAAACCTTGCGCCAGCGCCCAAATTCCGGTGGCACAAGCTGCCATTGGGGCTAATACGGGTGCTGTGGAACCAATTTGACGGGCGGCGGCGATCGCTCCCATATGGGGTAGCGTTTCTAACCAATCTTGTAGCAACCAAGGCAGAGCCTTGTTAGACTCGTTCCCAGGCTCAGCCTGGGAACGAGTATGGGGATGCTCTGCATCCTCTAAATATGAGGCTATAGACTGGTTCCCAGGATCAGCCTGGGAACGAGAATCGGGATGCAGAGCATCCTGTAAATATGAGGCTATAGACTGGTTCCCAGGCTGAGCCTGGGAACGAGTATGGGGATACTCTGCATCCTCTAAATATGAGGCTATGGCGAGCTTTTCCCAAGATGCCTGCTGACTGCGACTCGACCCAATTGCTACTCCACAATCTGGTAAAGGTGGAACTAAACCAGCATCTTGCAGCGCATCTTTTACTACTAGATCGACGAGGATTTTTAAATTTGTGGGTTTCCGATCAATTAACGCCAGGGGAAGTGCTTCTAATTCTGGAAAAGGTTGATGCACTTTAATCGCCGACTTAGATGCTAATAAATTTTTCCAGCTTGAGTCCAACCTACCCAAAGCTGAAATCATACCAATTCCAGTAACAAAAACTTCCACGGTAATTAGCTAGTTATTAATAGCTAATGGCTAATTTTTCCCCAGCCATTAGCCATTAGCCATTAGCCATTAGCTTTTTTTGAGATTATCTGCGCCAGAGGTAACTTTAGCGGATTCGATCCGATCGCCTTGCTGAATTTTATCAACTACATCCATGCCTTGGGTAACGTAGCCAAACACGGCATAGTTGCCATCTAGGAACTGTAGATCTGCCAAGGCAAAGTAAAATTGGGCAGAAGCCGAGTCTGGGAATTGCGATCGCGCCATCGCTACCGCACCCCGCTTGTGCTGCAAAACCGGCGGCGCAGAAACGCCAGCGGTTTTGAGGGTTTTGCTGTAGACCGGACTTTCTGCACCTTGGGGCTTAATTTCCAGGGGGATGTAACGAGGCTGACCTGTTGCATCGATAAAACTACCAGTTCCCAGTTCTCCTACCGGGAAATTCGGGTCTTTCCCTTGGGGATCGCCACCTTGAACCACAAACGGTTGCGGTTCTCTGACCACACGATGAAATACCAATCCATCGTAAACGCCCCGTTGAACCAAATCGACAAAATTACCCGCTGTGATGGGGGCATCGGTTCCATCGACTTCAATCGTAATCGGCGATCCTTTGACCGTCATTACTACCGTTGCCTTGCCTTCCAGCCGAGGTAAATTAGCGATTTGAGGATTGCTTGCTTGAGTGGTAACGAAAGCAGTAGCTTCATTTGCTGGCGAGGTTGGAGATGCTTGGGAAGAGGTAGCCTGTGGAGTTGTGGTGCATCCCCCGATTAGCAATGCACCGATGGCTATTACAGACACGAACCAGTATCTTAACTTGATCTGCATTTAGAGTTTGACTCTCAAGTGCGAGTTTCCCATCATCTCATAATTACACTGACAATTTAAAGCCCTTCCAGAGGAACTGCCAAAAAGCGGGCTAATGCAGCGCCTTGATTTTCCAGTTCTGACAAAGACAGGGGTTGCCCAACTCGCGTCAGGGGAATGTCTCTGCGACCTTTGATCCGCAGATAGAGGGCGCGTTTTGGATTTAAACCTTCTTGGATTTCCACCCGGACAGATTGGACATCTTCAGTCCGGCTGCTGATTTCAATCTGGCGGTTTTTCCCTGGAAAGCCCCAGCGGAAGATTTTCACAAAGCCGGTTTCCTTGTTGAATTCGTTGTAACCACCACCCACATCCAGAAAGATCATCATCCAGAGGTACAGTGCCAAGAGGATACCAGCCGTGCCATAAAGCCCCATCACCAAGCCTTGGGGGACAAAAATCAGTTGGGTGGGATCGGCAAACGGCAACAGATTTTTGTGCAAGTAGCTGGAAAGTCCAGCGAGTACAAAGCCGGTAGCGCCTAAGGAGACAACGGTTGCCCAAAAGTAGTTGCTCAAGCGGCGAGAACCTAAAACCTGTTGGCGGAGTACACGATCGCTACTAGAAATTGTTTCTGCGGTCATAACTCTCAGTTGTTCTGTTACCTTAGAAGACTACGATACACCAAAAACTAGACCCAGCTTTGGCAAGATGCCGCGACTGATAACTTGATTTAGGATACTTTACTAATTTTGGTAACTCGGTAATATATATTTATGTTAACTTACTGAGAAAGCTTGCAGATTTAACAAAGCAAGAGGGTTTGAAATGACTATTGCAGTCGGACGCGCCCCAGCAAGTCGCGGATGGTTCGACGTCCTCGACGACTGGTTAAAGCGCGATCGCTTCGTTTTCGTCGGCTGGTCCGGCATCCTGCTATTCCCCTGCGCCTTCCTGGCACTGGGTGGCTGGCTCACCGGCACCACCTTTGTCACCTCCTGGTACACCCACGGACTAGCATCCTCCTACCTAGAAGGCTGCAACTTCCTCACCGTTGCCGTCTCCAGCCCCCCAGACAGCATGGGACATTCGCTGTTGTTCCTCTGGGGACCCGAAGCCCAATGGAACTTCACCCGCTGGTGTCAGCTAGGTGGGTTGTGGAGCTTCATCGCCCTGCACGGCGCCT
>NZ_BLAY01000013.1 GCF_020521235.1 Microseira wollei NIES-4236
TCTGTGCTACTGCCAGTTGTTTTTCTTTGTGTAATCTTTCGGCTTGACCTATTAACTCGATCCGGCTCGTAATTTAGTCCCACTAACCGTTGGGTTTCTGATGGTTGCTTTTCTATGTATTCTCTCATTTGACTCATTTTTGGCAAGGTAAAACTCTATTTTACCCCACGCGATCCCTGGATAGTTTGTTTGTTGGAGAAGTCTGATCTACATGGAATGCAAGAACTAATCAAAGGTTTATCTGAAACATTCGCTCTGACTCGTTCTTGTGGAAGGTATCAACTGCCCAAACGAGATAAAAGAGATGCAATATCAGTAATCAGCTCGGCCGATGATTTCGTAATTCTCCACGAAAGCCTAGAAGCAATTCAAAGATGTCAGTCAAGAATTTCAGAATGGTTAATTGGCATAAGTTTAGAGTTAAAGCTCTGTCTAACTTGAATTTCGCCGACTTTTGAAAAGTCTGAAGGAAAAATTGGGTTGGAATTTTTAGGATTCCACATGCGGCAGTATAAAACAGGTTTATACCGTGCCAGGAATTCTCAGAAAGAACCACTAGGTTTTTGCCCCCTCATTATGCCCAGCCAGGAAAAACGCCAAATACATCAAAAGCCGCCTTATAGACAACCATAAACATTCCCAATCCGAATTGATTCTTGAACTGAATCCAATTCTCAAAGGATGCGCCAACTATTACTCAACAGTAACTTGTGTAAAAGTCTTTGGAAAAATGGCATCCCTAGTTGAGCAAAAAATCAGCTCCTGGGCAGAGCAAGGCTGTCATAAAACTAGCAAAGAAAGCTCTAATAAATCCAGGCAATTTGTCGGTGTATAAAAATGGAGAGGCCCAAAAAACGGGGTGCAACTTACAAAGCATAAAGAATATGTCAAAGTGCAAGGCAGTAGAAGCCCATATGACGGGGATTGGGTCTAGGGTAGAATGGGAAATCACCCAGAAGTTTCAAAGAAAATGACAACATTACTAAAGAGACAGAAGGGAAGATGTAACCATTGTGGGCGGCTTTTTAGATATGAAGAATTGATGGAAATAGACCAGAGCAATCCCAAATCAAAAGGAGGAAAAAACAACTATGGTAATCTTCAAGCGCTTCATAGACACTGCCACGAGCAAAAAACTGCCACTGACGGCAGTAACGGTACTCATGACATAGAGCCAAGTCATTGAGGAACCGGATGAGGTGAAAATCTGAGGTTTGGTTCTGAATGGTCGGGTAGGGGTGATTCCCTCCGATATGGCAAGCTAAAAATATCCGAGATAGAGCATGGGAAATGGTACGTGCGGACTGGGCGAAACCTGTGGATAAAACCACTAAACGCCCGAAAAACCATCAGGAGAAATCACCACGCCTTTGTGGCAAGAGTGGTGATCCTGGGAACCCTAGCAATAGGGAGTGGGATTCGTTTATTCGACACCTTCACAGGGGGATGACTAGCTTTTGTTGGGTAACCCACTCCGGGTTGAGTTCGCACTTTAATCCCCAACAAATGACAACTTACTATCGATGTAGGTGCGAAAATCTAGCCTCGCCACAAGCCAAGACAGCTAGAGGGACAACGGGAAAGATTGAGGCTGACACCGAGATGATAACCTATGGCACAATACACCAAGCCCTACTGCCAAGATGCATGGTTAAAAGCACACAGCTTACCAATAGTAAAACTTTGGTAACCCTGACGCCAAGACTGATGATCAAAGCGTGTAAGCAAGGGGTGAATGGTAATTGCTGAAAGCGTATGCTGCTAGCAGGAATCTCATGGGTAGAACCAGCAAAGTGTCGTCTGAACCATCGTCACGCCAGACTTGGGGCAATCAGCAAAGCGGGAGTAATCCCATACCCCCAAGGTGGGAAATATCCGACAGAGGTAGAGTCGATCGGGTTTTCCTTACCAGGATGGTGCATTACTGGCGAACCTCGGTGGAAAGGCACACCCTAAAAGATGCAATTATGGATAGTAGGAACGAAACAACCCCTGATGTTCTCCTGAAGTTAACAGGTAGGTAATCAAGCCATAAGTCATGAGGGAGAAGGATGGTGCAAAAAGCTTTCGCCCAAGCGCAAATCAACAGCTAATGCCTGAAAAGCGATGGTGTAACTATCGGGATCAGCTGACTTGTGCCCCAGTGTGGGAAATAGCTAAAGGTAACAGTAGCAATGCAAAAGCCTAATTTGGATTCAGAACAACTCAATACCGAGGGATGGAAGAGTATCAATTGGCGCCTAGCTGAAAGATATGTATTCAAGTTGCAAAAACGCATTTATGCTGCTTCCCGCCGTGGTGATGTCAAGCGATGCCGCCAGCTCCAGAAGACCTGGATGAGGTCTTGGTATAACAGATAACTATCTGTCAGAAGGGTAACACAAGAAAACCAGGGTAAAAAGACGGCAGGAGTGGATGGCAAAAAAGCGCTATCCTCAGAAGCACGTATGAAACTGGTAAGGGAACTAAGACTCACTGGTAAATCCAAACCCACCCTACGGGTATGGATACCAAAGCCAGGTAGGGACGAGAAACGCCCATGAGGAATACCCACCATACAGGAGCGGGCATGACAAGCGTTAGTAAAATCTGCCCTAGAACCAGAATGGGAGGCAATCAAAGCGCCCAGCAGTTATGGTTTTAGACCAGGAAGGTGATGCCACGATGCCATGAAACAGATGAAAAATGCCATACAGAGCAAGGCAAAATTCTTGCTAGATGCCGATATAGCCAAGTGTTTTGATTGTATAGACCACTTCGCCCTACTCGAGAAACTCAACATGAGAGGAAAAGTCCGGCAACAAATAAAAGCTTGGCTAAAATCTGGGGTCATAGACCACGGGGCATTCACTGCTACATTCGAGGGTAAGCCGCAAGCTGGGGTGATTTCCCCACTACTAGCGAACATAGCCCTCCACGGTTGGGAGAACACACTAAAACAGTATGCCTCAACACTCAAACTTCGCCATCCTGATCGAGGAGTAATGAGTACAAGGGATAAAAAATACTCGCTTACATTTATCAGGTATGCTGATGACTTTGTAGTACTCGATGAAGATAAAGCCGTTGTCCAAGGATGCCGGGAAATTATCTCGGAGTGGTTGAAAGGCATTGGTTTGCAGTTGAAACCGGAGAAAACCAGGCTAACTCATAGGTTCAGGAATGAATTAAGTGAGGATGGTTTTGCCGGATTTGACTTTCTAGGTCATCATATCCAGCAATACCCAGCAGGGAAGTACCGAAGTAGTAAAAGCACTACACAGGAAATAATAGGATTCAACACACTCATCACCCCTAGCAAGAAGGCGAGTAAGGTGCATCAAGAGGAGGTCGGAAGAATCATCAGAAAACACAGGTCTTCGCCTCAATCGGCACTCATAAGAGACCTTAACCCTGTGATAAGGGGATGGACTTCTTACTATTCAAACTCCGATATTAAAACCGTCCCAGAGACATCAAGACAAGACCAACTCACATAGCTGAAACTTCGGAGATGGGCATTCCGTCGCTGTGGAAGTTCAAAGTATAGCCATGAAAAATATTGGACTTGCGTGGGTAATGATAACTGGGTATTTGCAACCAGGGAGGGAAAGGCGAACCCCCTGAGGTTACTAAAACATAGTGACTTCACTTGCAGTAGTAAAGACTATGTGAAAGTCGAAGGCGATAAAAGCCCATAGGATGGCAACCTAGTTTACTCGTGTGTAAGACTCCGAAGACACCCCCAAATGCCTAATCGTAAGGCATCTCTTTTACAGAAGCAGAAGGGGAAATGTCCCTGGTGCGGTCAAAACTTTTGCGATTGGGATGTGATCGAGGAAGACCATATCACCCCTCTAGCCCTTGGCGGTAGGGATGAATACAAAAACCTTCAACTGTTACATCGACGCCATGAGGAAAAGACCTACTTAGACCTAATAGCAATTAGTCAGAAAAACCATTCCAAATCCTTTGAGAGGTTATCTCAATTCTGGGACAAATACGAATGGGAATGGGTTGATGATATTGCTAGTTTTATAAGTCTAAAAGTCTGGAAGTCTGAAAGTGACAAATAGATACCACATTGAGTAGCCTTGTGCGGTGAAAGTCGCTGGCACGGTGAAAGATGGGAGGGGTGGAGCAGTAATGCTCCCAAAGACCCTAACTATTAGGATCTTCAGATCTTAAGAATCCCCGCAGCTTCAGGCGCGGGGAGTGTCAAATCTCAGCACGCCGCTTGACGGCGGCGCCCAAGCGCCTACTACTAACGGCTTGACGGCGGCGCTCAAGCGCCTACTACTAACGGCTTGACGGCGGCGCTCAAGCGCCTACTACTAACGATGGCGGGATCGCCCTCAAATTGTTAATTTTTGTAAAAATAGCCGAATTTGCTGGCAAACTGTCAATTAGAATACAGAATGCCAAGTGAATCTTTAGATAAGTCCCGGCGGAATCGGCATTTCTACTTAAATTAGTTCTGCCTTCCACGGGTAGCAGGCCACGGAATTGCAAGCAATTAAGTAGCGCTCAAAGGCGTTATCACCTTCCGCTTTGTTGCGAAAGGCGAGGTTTTTGTTGGGAGTAGGTTGCAACCTGCCTCCAGCTAGCGTCGCGCATGACCAAAAACTCACAAATTTACCAGACCAATCGACTACCTGATGAGGAGATAAAAATGTCAAAGATTGTGAATAAATTACTGCATCAAGTTACCCAGGCTCGCAAGCTGGGACAGCAGATTCTAGAAATCAGCGGTTTTAACTCTGAAGGAATCATTTATACCTTTGCAACTGCTGACGTTTTAGTCATCAATTGTAAGGATTATGAAACGCTTTGGAGCTTTGAGGAAGGACAGGTTAAATTGCAGCAAACCATTACACTGTTAAAATCTTCTATCCATACTATCTTGATTGAAAAATCTGGAAATCCCCTTTATTCTTGGTAAGAATTCTGCCTTACTTTAAAATAGGGACTTTGCGAAAAAATGAGATAGTTCAAGGACGCGGGGACGCGGAGATGGGGGGACGCGGAGATGGGGGGACGCGGGGACGCGGGGACAAGGAGAAGGGTTGCGTGCGCTCTGCATCTCCCATTCTTTCGTTCTCCCCGTCTCCCCTTCTCCGCGTCTCCCCGTCTCCCCGTCTCCACGTTTCCTTGGTCAGTTTTTAGTGAGTGTCAAAGAATATCAGTTGCATTTCAACCGCATTCAGGTAATCTTCATCTTGTAAAGCGCTGGCTGGAAGTCGGTTATCTTTGATGGCGCTTTGAACGAGATCGCGAGCGTTAATTCTCCCTGTATGGTAAGCAGCAAGGAAAGCACCGTAACTGGGAATTCCCTGTTCGCGGAAGTAGCCTTGATAAGCGAGTCCGACGAGATAAAAAGGCTCTAGTAATCTGATAGAAGCAGAGGTTCTGCCCATCATATTAGAGTTGACAGCCATTGGCTCAGCTTTGACGGTAGGTGCAGTAGCAGCAGAGAGTAGCAGAACGGATAAGCTAGCAAGAATAAGACGTTTCATGATGCAATCTCCTGGATGGGAAAAAGTTAGACTATTGCTTTGGCTAATTACTAGCATGGTTGACCATGATGAATTGGTGCTGATTGGTAGCTTAAATTTAGCTGAGAAGTTGATTAAAAGACTGAGTTTACCCTTGGGGTGGTAATTGCTAATTGCTAATTGCTAATTGCTGATGGGAATATTTTCCAGAGCCATTAACCATTAGCCATTAGCCATTAGCTATTTATTAGTGGTAGTAACTCTCTTCAATCCAGTGGCGCATCTCTGTTTCCGAAGCGACACAAATAGAGCGACCTGTCTCCGGATCGTAGGCGTGCCACTCTGTGTTACCACTGCGATTGCTTTCTGACCAAACTTGCAGTTCGCTCTTACTAACGATCGCTGTCAAAAATTTTTGCCATATTGTTGAAAACATTTTTGAGTCTTGGTGTTGTGTATCTTGAGTAATTGTCGAGTCTGCTTTGTCTTTGATTGATAAATTGGCAACCGATCTCATAAATATCCCCGCTCTTGCTTTTCTCTGAAATTTAATGTAACTTCAACTTAAACGAACAACCATACACAACTTGCATAGGTTATATGAATAAAATTGATAGATAGGCAGTAAAATCATTGGACTGCTTGAAGCATAATTTGTACACTGCTGGCATCCCCCAAATGAATGATATTAATAAAAGCAGAATCAAGCTTTCTCAAATTCGTGCTTTAGTTGCGATCGCAGACTGGGGTAACTTTAGCGAAGCTGGGTCGCAGTTGGAGATATCCCAGTCGGCGGTGAGTCACGCGATCGCAACTCTAGAAGCAGAATTAGGCGTAGTCTTACTGTCTCGCGGACGCCACGGCGCACATCTAACCCCCGTTGGGGAACGCATCGCCGCACATGCTCGCCAAGTGCTACAGCTTTTAGACGCAATGCACAAAGAAGCCAACTTAGCAAAAGGTTTGCAAGGCGGACAGGTGCGAATTGCCTGTTTTCGCAGCGTGGCGACTCATATTTTGCCTACCGTCATAGCCCGATTTCGCCAAAATTACCCCAACATTACAATCAATATTAGCGAAGATGAGACTATTTCCAGTATTGAACAGTGTTTGCGCGAAGGGTATGCCGATATTGGCTTTACCTATTTACCCACCAGCGATGAATTTGAAGCTTGGGAAATTCTGCGGGATGATTACATTCTTTTGCTACCACCCACGACTCAGTTACAAACTCCCCAAATTAGTTGGAAAGATCTATCAAACTATCCCTTAATTATAAGTTCCTTAAATCCTTGCAATACCTGGGCTAGAAAATGTTTACCGCTGTCAGAATATCCCCTCAATATTGCTTATGAAATTAAAGAAGATTCAACGATTGTTAGTATGGTGCAACAAGGTTTAGGGGCGGGTATTCTTCCTCGCCTCGCCGCCGAACCGATTCCGCCTGGGGTGAAATTGTGCAATTTGCCAGTTCCTCTTACAAGGGTGATTGGAGTTGCGATTTTAGCCGATGCGCTTCATCCTCCGGCGGTTTATGCGTTTCTAGATGCGGTGAGAAATACGGGTCGATTTGCGGTGAAAGCGGCAGTTTGAGCGAAAAAATGCGATCGCCTGGTTAATTTCGGGCGATCGCTTTCCCAATTATCTCAGTAGGGGCACGGCCTGATCAACGTTCTGGTCTGCTACCAAGATACCTTTATCGCCGTGCCCCTACTCAATTAACAAACAGGTAATCAAGAGCGGGTTTACCTTCTTCTAACGCATCAAGTATGGTATCAATTGCATCTTCATCTACTTCGCCGTACCAGTAATTATCCGGATATACCATCATCACTGGGCCTTTTTCGCAAAGTTTCAAACAACCAGTTGGAGAAACGAGAACATCATCTAAACCGCGATCGCTTAATTCAGTTTCGAGATATTGAATCAATGAGGTAGAATTTTTGCGGCGGCACGCACCCTTTGCTTCACCCGTGAATCTAAAGCTAGAACAGACAAAAATGTGGTGTTTCGGTTTCTTCATAACTTCCTCCTTTTGCTAATTGCTAATTGCTAATTGCTAATTGGTCATTGGTCGTTTATTTCTGGGATACATTACCAATCCAACATCCACGCATCGAAAATAACCCATTAGCCATTAGCCATTAGCCATTAGCCATTACCTATCTGACCAATTCAAACGTTTCCTCAGAAGCATCGCGGTCTAACCGTTCGAGAATGGTGTTCAAAATGTTACACAACAAGTAGATACCGCCTTGATAGCCAACTGTTGGGAAATAGCTGTGACCGATGCGATCTAGAATCGGGAAACCAAAGCGAACAATTGGAATATCTTCAGCGCGAGCAATATACTTGCCATATTCGTTCCCAATCAGCAGGTCTACTGGTTCGTTCTTAATCAATTGATGCAGGTAGAACAGGTCAGTATCAGCTTTTACAACTGCATTCGGTACGGTATCTTTGAGGATTTCTTTGACTCGTTCCTCGAAGCGTTTGCCAGCGGGGCTACCTGTGATGACGTACACTGGATGCATTCCGCAACTGACGAGAAATTCTGTTAACGCAACCACTTGATCCGGATCGCCGTACACTGCTACGCGCTTGCGATAGGTGTATTGCAACATATCGGTCATAATGTCTACCAGGCGTCCTCGTTCGTCTTCGAGTTCTTCTTTTGGAGTTGCACCCGTGAGTTCGATGATATTTTGCACAAAGCGATCGGTTGCTGCTAAACCGATGGGGAGTTCGAGTAAGCGATAGGGAACTCCGCATTTCTCTTGGAGAGCGATCGCAGCTTGTTCGCTAGCAAACGTGCCTAATGCGATCGTTGCTTGACTATCTCCAGTACTGCGTAATTGCTCGATGGTAGTTCCACCTTTGGGATACATCTGATACCTACCAGTTTGCGGCGTATCTACCACATCAGAAGTATCCGGGAACACCACAAAATTCACGCCCATTTGTTTCAGCAATTGTTTCACTTGTCGCGTATCCGACGGTTCTACATAACCGGGAATCACGTTAATTTGCTGAAGCGAATTCTCTGTCTTAGTCGAGAGATATTTCACCATCCCAGTAGTCATGTTAGACCATCCCGTAATGTGGGAACCGACGTAACTGGGAGTATTGCAGTGAATCACTAATTTGCCTTCCGGCACGACTCCTTCTTCATACGCTTGGGAGATGTAAGTAGGAATATCATCCCCAATTGTTTCTGACAAACAAGTCGTACTAATTGCCACAATATCCGGGTCGTAAGTAGTAAAAATTGTTTGCAAAGATTGCACAATATTTGTACCACCTCCGAATACCGCCGCGCCTTCAGTAAAAGAACTGGTAGAGGCAATGATTGGTTCGCGATAATGGCGAGTTAAGTGGGAACGGTGGAAAGAACAGCAACCTTGAGAACCGTGGGAGTGAGGCAAACAATTGTGAATCCCTAAAGCTGCGTACATTGCGCCAATTGGCTGACAAGTTTTAGCAGGGTTAATCCGGAGAGCTTCGCGTTCAAAGATTTCTTTAGGTGTGGCGTCTAACATGATCTTGATTCCTCATTTTTCTTAAGACTGTAGCGAATGGGAACTAGGCATGGGGCATGGGGCATAGGGCATGGAGCATTGTTTAATTCTTCTTTCTCCCCTGCTCCTCTGCTCCCCTGCTCCTCTGCTGTTTTATTTCTTCCAAGGAGGCGCAATCTGCTTCCAAGCTGGGGTGTTGATCCGCATATCGATATCTTTGGCAAAGTTGACTGCACCTCGGTAACCAGCAAATGGCCCGCCGTAGTCGTAATTGTGCAGTTGTTTGCAAGGAACGCCCCATTTTTCGACAATGTATTTGTCCTTGATTCCAGAACCGATGATGTCTGGTTTGAAGCGATCGATCAAAACTTCCAGTTCGTGGTGCGACACATCATCAATTACCAAAGTTCCTTCGCCCATTTCTGGAATCATGCCGTCATATTTGCCGATTAACCCTTGTTCCCGCATCCATTCCAGGACTTCTTGGGGTTTGGGAGGATTGTATTTTTCTTCGTCGCGTTCGACGTGCAATTCTTCAATGTTGCGCGAGTCCGCATCTATCTTCAAAGTGGGGAGAACTTGCCGACCTTCGTAATCATCCCGGTGGGCAAACTCATAGCCAGCGGCGATAGTTTTAATGCCCAAATCGGCGAACACATCTTGATAGTGGTGATCGCGAGAACCACCCACGAATAGAATTGCAGTTTTTCCGGTTAAACGCTCTCGAATCGGCGCAATTTGTGCCTCCGCCTCTGCCACTTCTTCTTCGATAACCGCTTCGATTCTAGCTGTCAATTCTGGGTCATCAAAGTATTGGGCAATTTTGCGTAAGGACTTAGTAAATGCTTGTACCCCAATAAAGTTAACCTTCATCCAAGGTACGCCAAACTTCGTTTCCATCATTTGTGCCATGTAATTGATGGAACGGTGGCACATTACTAAGTTTAATTTCGCTTCGTGGGCTTTGGTAGCTGCATCGTAAGTGCCGTCGCCGCTGAATGACGCCAGAACTTTAATGCCGCACTTATTCAAAACCCGTTCAATTTCCCAAGCATCGCCGCCGATGTTGTATTCGCCCATCATGTTGACGGTGAAGCCTGCTTTTTCTTCTTCTTTCGCTTCGCCTTCGCCAACCCAATGTTTGAAGAATCCGTTATTAGCAATGTGGTGTCCGGCAGATTGGGAAACGCCTTTATAACCTTCGCAGTTAAATGCAACTACTGAGATTCCCAATTCTTCCGTCATTTCTTTGGCAACGGCTTGGATATCATCCCCAATTAATCCCACCGGACAAGTTGCACAGATGGTAATCGCATTAGGTTTGAAAATTTGATAGCCTTCTAACACTGCTTGACGCAATTTCTTCACGCCACCAAACACGATGTCCGAGTCTTGCATGTCGGTGGTGACGCAATAACTCAAAAAATTCTTGCCATCTTCGCGAGTTTTATATTGATTGCGCCGCGTCATCCAAGTGTATTGACATACTCCCCGTCCTGAAGGAGCGGGGATTCTAAGCTCAAACGGCAATTGCAAGCACAGCTTGTCTAACATCGCCTAACTTAACGGTTGATGCCCCAACCGCACAAATATTCTTAGCTGCATTTTCATCGCGTCCATTGATGGACTGGCACGATGGACACCGCCACTCTCTTACCGACAAATCTAGCGTTTCTAAGACGTGCCCACAGTGCGAACAAGTCTTGCTAGAGGGATACCACCGAGCGATGAAGACAACCTGCTTGCCCTTCTTCTTGGCAACCCATTGGAGGATTTGCAGAAACTCTCCAAACGCCAAATCAGAAATTTTACGACCCCATAAACGCTGCATTCCTTTGAGATTCAATGTCTCAAAACACAGTACGTCAAATCTATCTGTCAGATCGTGAGCCAACTTCCAGAACCAATCAGATCGACGGCTTGAAACATCTTCATACTTACGGACAAGGTTCAACCTAGCGCGTTCACGATTAGCCGAACCTTTCACCTTTTTAGAGTGCTGCTGACTGGCTTTACGGATGGCGTTGAGCGATTGCTTCAAGAATTGGGGAGACTCAATCAGTGAACCATCGGAGCAAGTGAGGAATGTTTTCAAACCAAAATCAAATCCCGCGATTCTACCCGTCGTGAATTGGATTTCTGGCTCCAAAACGCTGTCTACGACCACAACCATGAACAATTCACCCAATGGGGTGCGTTTAATCGTCAAAGTCTTGACCGTCCCCTCAATCTCTCTAGAGTTCCAATATTGATAGACTCGACTCCCAATCTTAATCCGGTTGCCACCTAAAAACTTGTAGCCCGCTTGCTTCAGAGTGAAGGATTTGTACTTGCGAACTTTCTTAAAGTTTGGTGGTCTAACTCCTTTTTTGTGATGCTTTAAGAAGAAAAACAACTGGTAAGATTTTTCAATGCGTTGACAGATATCCTGTACAGCCTGAGAACCAACCTGCTGCCAAAACGGGTTACGCTTCCGCAACTTGGCAAGATGAGCCTGAAGTTTGGCACAGTTCAAGTGCTTGCCCCACATCCGGTAGTACCGTTTGTGAAGTGCAATGCAGTGGTTATAGATAACTCCAGCAGCATTGATTGACCGCTTGAGATATCTATTCCGCTTGTGTTGATAGAGCTTAAACTTCAGTGTTTTCATGTTATTATGATAGCATATTGACAGCATTTAGGAAATCATGAAAACAATAAGCTTGCGATGTTCAGATGAAGAATATGCACTACTCTCCAAGTATTGCGCCAAAAAAAAACGGGTCTCCCGTACTTATTGTGCTAAATTGTGAGTAAAATGCCATAAAAGTAAAGCCCGGATATCAAAATTATGAAAATTCTTCCAAAGCCACAAGGTTTTAACAATTTTAATTTGTTATTAATGCCTTCCACTATCCCATTGGTTATTTTCCTTTCAAAGTAACCTACTACCTCCGGGAACCAACGCTTAATCGTTGAGACACTATTTCGGTAATATGGTTCAGCTTTTTTTTACCAATCAATTAATTTTAATGTTCCTTCTCCCAAACTTTTACTTTCCTCAAACAAGAGACGCTATTGCCAGGTTGCGATAATGTTGCGCTTGTTCGCTATCTTTGAATTAGTCAAGTGCTTGAGTTTACTAAATCAGAGGTTAATCATAATTTGAATGCTCTTAAACTATTTTGAAGTTTTTGAGCTTTGTAACAATTGTACATAGGGGCAATATATCTGTAGAGTGATGGTGTATGCGATCGCGCAATTCCTCTCTCCCTTCCAAACCCTAATTAAACGAACCGCAAAAGACGCAGAGGACGCAGAGAGAAAAAGAAGAAGAGAGAGGTTGTTAAGAGGGGTTTTTGCGACCGAGGGTAAAATAGATGGTGATATCGTTCCAAATGCCTTGTTCGGTTACTAATGTTTCTAGTTCGGCATCAAATTCTGCTTTTGCTTGTTCTAGTTGCGCGGGTGAGAGTTGGGACAGGGGATTGGTTAATAGTCCAGGTGTGGGGCTATTGGGGTTTGCTATCCACATCTGTTTTGCTTGTTCTAGACTGATATAGTTGCCATATTGTTCGGTTTTGACTTCAATCTGTTCGTAGCCTGCTTGTTGCAGTAAGTTATGGCATTTTTCTGCTGTGCCTGTGATGTCGTTATATATCAATGAAACACCATATTTTTTGAGAACCTGTTTCTGGATAACGCCGCCAATAAACGCGGTGTCTGCAAATCCATGAAAGCCAATTATTCCGCCTGGTTTGAGAAATTGATGCCAAATTCGTAATGTGGCGGGAATGTCCATTAGCCATATTAGTGCAGAGGAACATAATATGCGATCGCAACTATTTTCTGGCAGTTCCAAGGCTTCGGCATCGGCTAGCATTATCTCAATATTGTTCAATTTTAATGCTTCTATTTTGCGCTGTAGTTGTTCTAGCATTCCCTTCGAAATATCTACAGCGATGACTCGTCCTTCATCACCTACTATTTGGGCGGCTTCTATTGCAACCATTCCCGTGCCGGTGGCAATGTCTAGCACTTGATGTCCGCGACCAATCTGTGCGTATTCAACGAGTCGATGGGCTATTTGCTGATGCCACTCGCTTTGATCGTAGGTGTCGCTTCTGCGGCTGTATAAATCGGCTATTTGTTTTTTATATTCTTCTAGTTTAAGTTGATTACTCATGATTTTAAACCTCATTAAAATACTCAGGATATCTCACGATTCCACTGATACCTGTTAATGCATCTGGTTTTAGTTCTAATACCATAAATGCTGAGTCGGGGACTGTAAATGGTGCTTGGATGCCGAATTGACTTGCTTTTTGAAATCCGAAGCGTGGATAGTAGTGGGGATGACCAACAAGGATGATAATGTTATGGTCTAATTCGCGGCACTTTGTTATACCTGCTTGTACGAGTTGCGCGCCGATGCTTTGACGCTGATGGGTGGGTGTGACGCAAAGGGGGGCGAGTGCGATCGCTTCCACATTCCCCTTTTGTGTTTCAATTGCAACAAGGCTGAATAAAATATGACCCAGCACCTTCCCATCTTCTTTCGCAACTAAGGAAAGTTCGGGGATAAAATTAGGCGAATTGCGGATAATTTCTACTAATGCAGCTTCGTTTGGGCGACCAAATGCTGCGGTAACTACCTCGCGAATGGCTGCAATATCTTCGGCGGTTTCACTGAGGATTGATATCATACTCGCTCCCGATTGTGGCATTTTGCGATCGCTTTCTGCGAAGCTGTAGGGGCACGGCAGAATGAAATAGTCTGCACAAGTCGTGCCCCTACAAATCTAAAAATTAACGTCCCGATTTCCGGAGCGCTAATTTAATCGGTCGTCGTTTGCGGTAACGGGTAAGAATGGTTACCACTTTACCAGGTTTTTTCGTTGGTTGCGGCGGACTCCATTCATCAACTTGGGCAAAATCTTTTGCAAACAAGGTATGAATTGTTTCCTCCACTCCCTCGGGAGAACTGATAATCAATACCTGCACGGTTTCCCGATCGTCTTCTCCTGCGTCAGTATTGGGACGTGCAGATCCAGTCGAGTCTTGCAAAAACTCTTGAGCCATGATATTTTCTCCTGGTTTTTCTGTTTTTTTCGGAAAAACCAAAAATCTAGCCACCCCGCAAGCAGCTCAAAGCAGGGTGGCTAGCGAGAAAATGTTACAATTCTGCATTAGCCTCCCGGACTGGGGAAACAGTTTGGGGGGTCAAGCTATCCATTGCTGCGTCAACAGCTTTGGGTAGCGATACTAGGTTTTTGGGCGAACTAGGTTGCCGTCTGTTTAGGGAAAACAACCTTAAAAAAAGAGCATAGCGCCATTGGTTCCATTCGTCAAGAGGTTCGGTGGAGAGCGATCGCCTATTTTTCTCATCAATAAGGGCGTTACGAACAACACCCGATATGTTATTTTTACGAATACTCGTATGTGTCAAGGTTGAAATGGGACTAATTAGGCTGCGAGTTCGAGAATTTGCTCAAGAAAGGGGTTGGACTCTCAAAGAAGTTTCTAATAAAACAGGTATTCCTTACACAACAATTGCCACTTATGCTAAATCTCAAGGTATGGCAACTGTTGACTACACGGCTATACATAAAATAGCTCTCGCCTTCAATATTTCGATTGAAGATTTAGTTGAAATTGTGGAATATTAAACGGTTGCTTAAACAATACCTTCACCTATTTTATGCAACGCCTACACCCTAAAGGGTGTGGCTATACAAACAAAGCCTGCCAGAGCAGGCTTCAATCTTTGCAGGCTGCGTAGGCAGCCTTTGAATGCAATAGCGATACCCTTTGAGGGTGTCGCATTTTGGCGAAGGTATTATTAAAGCAACCGGGTTTATATCGCTCAAACTTTAAACAATAACCATACCCCAGCCAAAGCGACTAACACTCCCAAAAATGCTCTTAAACTGACTTTTTCGCCCATCCAAATTGCCAAAGGGAGAACAAATAAAGGGCTAGTCGCGCCCAAGGTTTGAGCAATTCCTGCGGCAGTAAATTTGAGTGAAATCTGCTGAAGAAAGATTCCCAAGTACGTACTGAAAAATGAAGTGATGGCGATAATACCTAATAACTTGGGCGATTCCCCCCAGCCTGCCTTGTCAAGGGGGGTGAATGTAGGGGATAAATTATTAGTTTCTCCTCGGCTTTTTACTAATAGCCACAGCAGCAATACCAACACGCCAGCACTCAGCCGCAAAAGCGTACTCCACATGGGGGTAATATTAGATTGAGTCAGAGCAGCGCGAGATAAAATAGCACCTGTTGCATCTGCCAATGTCGCTACAATTGCCCAGCCAATTCCTTGCAGGAAGTGGTTAGTTGTATCTGTTGTAGCCGAAACTCGTTCGCTAATCACCCATGCGATTCCCAGTAGGGTTAATAAAATACCGCACCAGTCTGTTGGCGTTAATGTTTCTTGTAAGAAAATTAGCGCCAGCAATGCTACTAAGGGAGAAGTCAAGGTTTTTAATAATAGCGTCCGTCGCGCTCCTAATAAATTGATGGCCCAAAAAAAAGCCGTGTCGCCGATGCCTATTCCAAATATACCGCTCGTGAGGAGGAAACTAATCGCTACCCAATTTAACTCTGGTAACCACTCACCCTGGATGGCGAGGGTGACGATGAGGAATGCGATCGCTACCACCCCTTTGAGCAAGTTTAACTCCAACGGCGGTATCTTCTGCCCCAGGTGCGAATATACCGTTGAAGCCGCCGCCCATAAAAACGCGGCTAAAAGTGCCGCCAGTTCGCCTTTGTATAGTTCTAACATCTGTCATCAGTAATATTGCCGCGTCAGGATAACTCGCCCTGGGACAGTTATAGCGGATTGCAGCCGTTGATGGTACACCTTCGTTTGTCAAGCGCGCAGCATTAATGCTGCCGCTACACTTGCCTTGCGCCAAAAGGCTTTACCTCACTCGCTTGCAATCCGCTGTAATTTGTAAATTTAGTTACTATACCATCTTCTAGAAGTTAGTATTAATATTAGTAATTATGCAACTAATACAGCCGAACCGGACTATTTGTCCGGAGTTTTACATTGGCACTAAAAGACGGTGAGTGCTAAAACTAACCCGATTTTAATTTAGCACTAAAACCGCCAGAGTGCTAATTTAAAACCCCAATCTAGTTTAGCACTAAAACGCAAAGAGTGCTAAGCCTTGCCAGCAAAATGATTTTAGGAGTTGAGTATGAGCTACACTTTTGATATCTTGGGCGTTTCTCCGATTCTGTACTTTTTTAACCAGCAGCAAGATCGGAAACAAAAACAACCGACGGGGGTCGAATACGTGGCTAGTTATAAATGTAGCCTCGATGCTTTAATTCAATCGGTGGAAAATATTTCGCCTAATCCGAGTTGGGATATAGATAAAGTTGTAGATACCGTGATTAAATTTTGGATGCACAATTCGGAAAGTATTGAATATTGGAAAGCTCGGCTGAAAGATGCCGGACGGGAAAATCTATTAGTTGGGAGAGTGGCTGACGTCAATTCATTACGGACTGAATTGGAATTGCTTTTTGATGGGTAATTGCTAATGGTTAATTGCTAATTGCTAATTGCTAATTGCGGAATTACGCTGGTGAACCAAAAAGTTTGTCCGATTAGCCATTAGCCATTAGCCATTAGCAATTAGCAGCCGATAGATTTGCTGAACGATCGCATCCATCGGTTGGGAAATATCCACACAAATTGCGTCTTCTGGTTCTTCCAGGGTGTCGAATTGGCTTTGCAATAAATTTTGGCTCATATAGTGATTTTGGCGCTGTTTGAGCCGTTGTTGGATGAGTTGGAAACTGCCTTTGAGGTAGACTAGGCGGATGCGGGAGCGATCGCAATTGTGCAACATAATCTCGCGATAGCTTGATTTTAGGGCAGAACAGGCCAGTACTGCATTGCGATCTTGTTGTAATAAGCTGGCGATCGCTTCTTGCAATGTTAATAACCAAGGCATCCGATCCGCATCGGTGAGGGGAATACCTTGGCGCATCTTTTCAATATTAGCTGATGGATGGAACGAGTCCGCATCGTAAAATTCCCAATTTAATTCTGATGCCAGCATCTTGCCAATGGTAGATTTTCCCGACCCAGAAACACCCATAACGATAACAATCATATCGATGCTTAATTAATGCTGACAATCTTTGAATAATAACGTAAGTTGCTAGTTACATTTTTTGGGTTTGCTAATGGCTAATGGCTAATAGCTAATGGTAAATCTGGAAAATATTCCCACGAGCAATTAGCAATTAGCGATTAGCAATTTTCCCAAGGGATTAGCTTATAACTAGCAACTTGGGTTAACTAATTTTAATTTTCCGGAGCTTCACCGAAGCGAATGATATCATCTTCTCCCAGATATTCGCCATTTTGGACTTCAATCATCACGAGGGGAATCACTCCTGGATTTTCCACCCGGTGCGGGGTACACATGGGCACATAGGTGGATTGTTTTTGCATAATGACAGTTTCTTTACCATCGCAAATCACTTTAGCAGTACCGGAAACAACGATCCAGTGTTCGCTGCGGTGATAGTGCATTTGGGTACTCATGTGTTTACCCGGATTAATTTCAATCCGATTAATGCGGTAGCGTTCAGATTCTTCTAAAACTGTAACGGTACCCCAAGGTCGTATCCGCGTCTTTGCAGCTTCCGGAGGTAAGGAAAGGGTAGAAACTTTATCGTTTTCGTTATGTATGTTGTCAGTCATGATTTGTCTCCTCTAATTTATCGATACTTGAATTTGATCAGGATAATCAACGAGTTCAACACCAACGTCACGAAGTTAGGAAGAATAATCGGCAATTCATTTTTACCGATGCCATAAACTAACCACAGAAATATACCCAGACTAAAAGTAATCAGCATTCCAAATGAGAAATCTTTGGCGGATTTAGATTGCCAAGTTTTAATCACCTGGGGCAAAAAAGAGAGAGTCGTTAACGTTCCGGCGATTAATCCCAAAATAGTCAGGAAATCCATGGTTATTTCTATTATTACGGCTGGTGGCAAACTGGTTCAAGGTGATAACCCTCTCGAGCGAGTACTAACGCCGCGCGTTTAGTGTCTAAGTTTACAGCCATACAGCGCATAAAACCCAGTTCGGGCAAGACGCTGTCGTGAAACGCCAGAGTGGGGGCAAAATCGGACAAGCTGATGGAAACATAGTCGAGCATCTCGCTGTAGTGAGTGGGTGTTTTCTTCATTGTTGTATGCATTTGCTGTCGCTGCCAAGTACTGGCGCTACAAAATTTCGCCGTTTAAAAATTTTCCTCTCCCTCTCCCTGACTAAGAACTGTGTTTTGCACTAGCCATTGCCAATGGGCTGAAGTTAAATTAGTAACGCATATGATGACAGGGTAAATCAAGATGAATTCGCCAAATGACAAAGAACGCGAACTGCGGCGACGCCAAAGAGAGCTTGAGGAACGAGAACGGGCAATTCGACTGCGGGAATTAGAGGCCGAAATCAATCAGATCGAGCCACCCGTGTATCAAACTACTCATCATACTCCCCAAAAACCACGTAAATTGACCATGAAAAAACTAGCGAATATCGGCAAATTTTTTGCCTTGGTCGTTGTGACTGTTATCAGCCTCAAAATAGCCTCATGGCTGACGGGAGTCATAATTGTGGCTGGAATTGCTGGCTTGGGTTACGTATTTTTCTTTAAGTCAGAAAACCGCAAATCTTAAATAGGATATAACCGCCATGAGTTCTACATTTACCGCTGGAAGTTTGCTGGGAGACTTGGACAAAGTTGCCAAAGTCCGCCGGGAAATTGTTGGTTATCTTGACCGCATGACAGATACTTTAAAACAAGGGGAATCCGAGGGTAAATTTTCTTCTGGAGGGTTGGGGTTTGAGCGAAATATAGAAGATTTAACCTTAGCCAGTCAAAACTTACGCCAGGGTGTATTTCGCCTGTTAGTTTTGGGAGATATGAAACGGGGCAAAAGTACCTTGCTCAATGCTTTATTAGGCGAGAATTTATTGCCCAGCGACGTGAATCCTTGCACCGCAGTGCTAACGGTTTTACGCTACGGTTCTCAAAAGAAAGTAACCGTTTACTTTAAAGATGGTAAAAGTCCGCACCGGATGGATTTTAAAACCTTCAAGCAGGAATATACCATCGACCCAGAGGAGGCAAAAAGACTAGAAGAACAGAAAAAGATTGCCTTCCCCGATGTTGAGTATGCAGTTGTAGAGTATCCTTTACCGCTGCTGGAAAAGGGAATTGAAATTGTAGACAGTCCGGGACTAAACGATACGGAAGCGCGCAACGAACTTTCGCTGAACTACATCAATAATTGCCATGCAATTTTGTTTGTGTTGAGAGCTGACCAGCCTTGTACGTTAGCCGAACGCCGCTATTTAGAAAATTACATCAAAGGGCGATCGCTAACGGTTTTCTTTTTAATTAATGCTTGGGATGAAGTTCGGAAATCGGTCATAGATCCCGATGATGCAGAAGAATTAGAACAGGCAGAATCCAAACTGCGTCAAGTTTTTGAGAGCAATTTAGCGGAATATTGTCAAGTTGATGGTCACGATATTTACGAGGAACGTGTGTTTGAATTATCCTCGATTAATGCGTTGCGGCGGCGGTTGAAAAATCCAGAGGATACCTTAGAAAAAACGGGTTTTCCAGCGTTTACAGAGGCTCTGAGTACATTTTTAACCCAAGAACGCGCGATCGCAGAACTCAGACAAGCCAGAATCCTCGCCCGTCAAACTTGCGATCGCGTCCGCGAAGCAGTTGACCGACGCATACCATTATTGGAGCAAGATGTCAATGAATTGAAGCGAAGAATTGATTCAGTTGAGCCGGAATTCAATAAACTGACGCAAATTCGCGACCAATTCAAGGCAGAAATTTTTGCCGTGCGGGATAGCAAGGCGCGAGCGATCGCCGACTCTTTCCGCAACTATATTTTAAACTTAGGCAACACCTTTGAAACCGATTTCTTGCGCTATCAACCCGATATCGGATTTCTGGAATTCTTGAGTGCGGGAAGGCGAGAAGAATTCAACGCCGCCTTTGGGCAAGCATTCCAACAGTATCTAAACGATAAGATTTCTGCTTGGGAACTCACCGCCACCGGAGAAATGCGAGAAGCTTTCTCAGAACTTACTAGAAAAGCGGCTAACTTTGGTGCAGCTTACAATCAAGTAGCCGGGGCGATTAATGAAAAGCTAATCGGGCAAAAGATCTACAGCACCAATCTCGAATCTGAAGACAATTCTCCATCTTGGGCAAGTTGGGCAATGGGGTTTATTTCCCTAGCTTCAGCCAACCCGGCAGGTTTATTGCTAGCCAGTGTAGGTTTTGACTGGAAAAATATCCTAGTCAACTGGATTGCCGTGATTGGAATTTGGAGCTTTTTATCAATTTTTTCCGTTTCGTTGATTACAGGGCCATTAGGCTTTGTTCTACTTGGTTTGGGAGTTGGTGCATTGCAAGTGGAGCAAGCCAGAAAAGAAGTAGTTAAAGCCACCAAAAAAGAGTTTGTAAAACACTTGCCTCAATTGGCGCAAGAACAATGGCAACCCATTCATCAAGGAGTTAAAGATTGTTTTGATAGTTACGAACGGGAAGTCAGCAAGCGGATTGATGACGATATTAATTCTCGCAAAGCTGAACTAGATAACCTGCTCAAACAGAAAGAATCTCGCGAAATTAATCGGGAAACTGAAGTCAAGCGGCTGAAGAATTTGGAAGCAGATGTGTCATCTCAATGCCGGAATGTTGAGTCTGTATACGAGCAACTGTTGGCAGTTTGAGCGTGAAATTTGATGTCAAAATCGCCAATAGTAAGGAGTGAAATAGGATGGCGAATTTGTGGCGGAAAATCGCTCTTACTGGAGTGACTGCGACGGTGGCGATCGCATTCAATATTATCGGTGCAAAACCTGCATCAGCCCAAACCTCTGTCAGATGCGAAAGCATTGATTATGAATATAACGAATGCCCCCTCGATACCCGAGGTGGCGTCACCTTGGAAGTAGATGTTCATTCTCGCGAATATTGCAGGTTAAATCGAAACTGGGGTACCGGGCGAGGTTTTGTTTGGGTTGATAACGGTTGTCGTGCCACATTCAGGTCAGTTCGTCGTTGGGAGTATGATAACGACGATGACTACTACCGCGATCGCGATCGGCGAAACTACAGGCGATATCGAAGACATCCCCAACCACGACGTTATCGCCGTCGTTCACCAGTTCGTTGCTACTAGCAATATCTTCCGCCTCGTTTACCCTCCAGAGGCAGAGCCTCTGCTCACTAGCTCCCAGGCTGGAGCCTGGGAGCCAGCATCTAGAGGCTCTGCCTCGTTTACCCTCCAGAGGCAGAGCCTCTGCTCACTAGCTCCCAGGCTGGAGCCTGGGAGCCAGCATCTAGAGGCTCTGCCTCGTTTACCCCCAGAGGCAGAGCCTCTGCTCACTAGCTCCCAGGCTGGAGCCTGGGAGCCAGAATCTAGAGGCTCTGCCTCGTTGATCGCCAAAAATTAACCAAATTCCACCCAACATGACATACAAAGTAGAAACGGAAAACTTCTTCAAGGACTTAGATAAAGTTGCCAAAGCACGCTATCAAGTTGCTGGCAGTTTGGGCAAAATTGCCACCACACTAAAAACCGCAGAATCCGCCGGAGAATCTGCATCTGGTAGCTTGGGTTTAGAAAGAGACATCGAAGACATCAACCTCGCCAGCGATAAATTAGGTAAAGGCGTATTTCGCCTCCTAGTTTTAGGAGATATGAAGCGCGGAAAAAGCACATTCCTCAACGCCTTAATCGGGGAAAATCTATTACCCAGCGATGTCAATCCTTGCACGGCAATTTTAACCGTTTTACGCTACGGAAAAGACAAGAAAGTAACGGTATATTTTACCGACGGCAAACGACCGGAAACAATTGATTTCAAAGACTTTAAGCAACGCTATACCATCGACCCTGGGGAGGCCAAAAGGCTAGAACAAGAGAAGAAACAAGCCTTCCCCGATGTGAGCCACGCCATCGTCGAATATCCATTACCGCTGTTAGAAAAAGGCGTGGAAATTGTTGATAGTCCAGGTTTAAACGATACAGAAGCACGCAACGAACTTTCGTTAGGATATATCAATAATTGTCACGCGATTCTGTTTGTTCTCAGAGCATCTCAACCTTGCACTTTGGGAGAACGTCGCTACCTGGAAAATTACATCAAAGGTCGGGGTTTGAGCGTTTTCTTTTTAATCAATGCTTGGGATCAGGTGAAAGAAGCCTTGATCGATCCGGATGATGAGGAAGAATTGCAAGCAGCAGAAACAAAATTGCGGAAGGTTTTTAAAGCTAACCTAACTGAATATTGCCACGTGGATGGGTACGATATTTACGACGAACGGGTGTTTGAAATTTCTGCGATTAAAGCCTTGCGGAAGCGGATTAAAAACCCGATGGTTTCTTTGGAGGGAACTGGATTTCCGGAGTTTATGGGGGCATTGAATACATTTTTAACCAAAGAACGCGCGATCGCCGAACTCAGACAAGCTAGAACCCTCGCCCGCCAAACCCAAAACCACGTCCGCGAAGCCGTCGAACGACGTATACCATTATTGGATCAAGATGTCAATGGATTGAAGCAAAGAATTAGTTCGGTTGAGCCTGAATTCAACAAACTCACAGACATTCGCAATCAATTCCAGCAAGAAATTAGAAACCTAAACAACAATAAGGCGAAAGCGATCGCCGATTCTTTCCGTTCCTACGTATTAAACTTAGGCAACACCTTTGAAACCGATTTCTTACGCTATCAACCCGAACTGAGATTTTTAGATTTCTTGAGTCAATCCCGCCGCAAAGACTTTGAAGAAGGACTCAAAAAAGCCTTCGAGCAATATATCAGCGATAAACTCGCCGCTTGGAGTTTAACCGCCGAACAAGAAATGAATGCCGCTTTCTCCCAACTCACCAAAAGTGCGGCAAATTATGGCGCTTCCTACACCAAAGTCACCGACATCATCACTGAAAAATTAACCGGAAAAAAAGTACAACCAATCATCGGTACATCTACTGAAGATAACTCGCCAGCTTGGGCAAAATGGGCGATGGGATTGTTTTCTTTAGCACGAGGAAACCTGGCAGGTGTAGCGATGGCGGGAGCGGGTTTCGATTGGAAAAATATCTTGTTGAACTTAATTACAGTATTCAGCATCAGCGCCATTATTGCTTCGTTTACCGGGATTGTTTTAGGCCCCCTTTACCTGGCATTATTAGGAATGGGCGTAGGAGTTTTGCAAGCCGACGGAGCCAGGAAAGAATTAGTCAAAGCCGCGAAAAAAGAGCTAGTGAAATATCTGCCGCAAGTCGCGAACGAACAAGGACAAATGATTCACGACGCCATTAAAGAGTGTTTCGATACTTACGAAAAAGAAGTATCAGAACGCATCGATGATGATATTAAGTCTCGCAAGGCGGAGTTAGATAACTTGCTCAAGCAAAAGGAGACTTATGAAGTGAATCGGGAGACAGAATTAAAGCGGTTGAAAAGTTTGGAAAATGAGGTAACTTCGGAGGTGAGGAATGTAGAATCGGTGTATCAGGATTTGTTGGAATCGGTGATGTGAATGTTAGTTCAATTAAACCGAGTCGGCGATACAGCCCGCCCGGAAATAAATTTCCGTTGCTCATAGCTTAAGTCCATTAAAATGGACTGAAATCTTAATAACAAAAATCCGTCGGTTTTAACCGACTTAAGCTATTAGCCAGGGATTTTAATCCCTGGCGGGCTGGCAAAATAGCGGACTAGCGAACGATCGCTGCGAGCGCATACCTAACAAAAGAGAGCTAAATTATGAACAACTGGCCTAATTGGATTCCGAAACCCAATGCGTGGATGAGTGCAATTCTCCTGATTTTACTCGTAAGGGGATTGGCAGTTATCCTCAGAATAATTCTGCAACTAGGTCACTCTATGACTTGGCTTCCACCTAAGTTGCAAATCTTGTTGTATTACGGCGCTTTACTGTCGCCAATTTTAGCGATCGCAGTCGTCCATCATTGGCTGCACGTGTTTTTAGATCAATCGTTTCCCAACACGCGATCGCCCGAAATCACCCCCTCTAACAGCATCTTTCCCGGTTTGATGAGTTGGTGGGAAGGATTTTATGGTTGGATGGCGATCGCACTCGCTTTTCTCGTCAGCAGCATGATTTCAATCATCTTTTGGCCATCGCCTAATTTGCTATACGGAACGCTTGCTTGGTGGGATGAATTGAAAGATTTATTCACCCTTGATACGCTCTATCGACTCATTACTGCCGCCTATCTTTACCAGTTGGAACATATAGTTCGGCAGCATTTAATGTCGGTTGGTGCTTCAACTCGATCTTAGGGATTTAGAAACCCGGTTTCTTAAAGAAACCGGGTTTCTGTGCGAACGAGCGATCGCTTTTTTCCTGATTTTACAGCGGTTTTCAATTGGGTGCAATACAACATTGTAGGGACACGGCATCCGAAAAACTTTGAGTTGGTGACAAAACTTACTTTAGCCTTAGTCCCTACCCCCGTTTGATTCGAATGAAAATGGCTATAACTGTATTTCAGCAAGTTGCAAACCGTTATAAGCCCCCGGATTTATCTGTAAAATCAATCTAAAATCTAAAATCTAAAATCTAAAATCGGATGATTGAACCACCCGCCGAATACGATACGACTTGGAAAGAAGCACTCGGAAAATATTTTGAACCCTTTTTAGAATTAGTTTTTCCTCAAGTTCACGACTTAGTAGACTGGACTAAACCGCCCCAATCTCTCGATAAATAACTGCAACAAATTTTACAATAATCAGAATCTGGACTGCGGATAGCGGATAAATTATTCCAAGTGTGGCAGCGCAATAACCAACCCGCTTGGATCTTAATTCACGTAGAAGTGCAAAGCCAAGATCAGTCAGAATTTGCCCAAGGAATGTACATTTATAATTACCGGGCATTTGACCTTTATCTGCGCCCAGTAATTAGCTTAGGCGTATTGGGAGATGAACGCGCATTTTGGCTATAGTAGAGATGAGGTAATAAACCTGTTCCGGTTTATTGACCGGATGATGGCTTTACCAATTGAATTAGAACGGGAATTAAAAGCAGAAGTAAGACGTTACCAGGAGGAAAGACAAATGCCATTTATGAGTCAAATGGAATTAATGGCAAAAGCAGAAGGAAGGGAAGAGGGAGCATTGCAAATTGCTCGTGAGTCGGGGCTTGCAGTTTTACAATTCCGATTTTAAAATGTACCGCAGGAGTTAGTTGAAGTCATCAATAATATTGCGGATATTCCAAGATTGAAACAGCTTCTGCTTCAGGCGATCGCAATCCCCACCCTCGCCGAATTTCAGCAGTTATTGCAAACAGCTTCAGATGCAAGCAACACAGGAGAAACAAACACCGCAACTGATTCAAATTGATGACTTGCGTTCGCTTCGCGATCGCATTTCTTTTGAACAATATAGGAACACTCATATGAAACAACCAGAAACTTACAACAACCTCGCCAACAATCTCAGATCCGCATTAGGTATCCTAGAACTCGATAAAACCTCCCAGCTTTATCGAGATGCGACCTTAATCTGCAACTATCTGGAAAATCCCAATTTCCGCATCGCTGTTTTTGGCCCCTTTAATTACGGCAAATCCACCCTACTCAATGCCATGCTAGGACAGCGTACCCTCCCCATTGATTTAATTCCCACCACTGGTGCTGCTATTCGCGTCAAATACGGGGAAGAATTACAAACTCGCATTACTTTAAAAGATGGCAGAGAAATTCGCGAACAAGGGACGGATATTCTCAAACAATTTGCCATCCTCGACGACAACAGGCGAATGCGAGAAGATGTCGCAGAAGTTGAAGTTTTCTGCCATCATCCCTTCCTGCAAACCGGGGTAGAATTTCTCGACTTACCCGGAACAAACGATCGCGAGGAACAAGATAACCTAGTCCGCGACCAATTATTGAGTGCAGATTTGGTAATTCAACTCCTAGATGCCCGCAAATTAATGACATTAGGCGAACGGGAAAATTTACGCGATTGGTTGCTCGATCGAGGGATTAAAACTGTTGTTTTTGTCGTCAATTTCCTCAATTTAATGGAACCCGACGAACAGAAACAAATCTACAGTCGCTTGCGGTTTGTTGCCGAAAGTTTTCGCTCCGATTTACCCGATAATTTTAGTAACCTTTACCGCGTCGATGCCTTACCCGCTTTGAGAGCGAGGCTCAAAGGAGATGCGTCAGCAATTCAGACAACCGGACTCTCGGCATTTGAATCCGCACTGCAAAGTATTGCGGCAATTCAAAAAGAGAAAAGCGGCGGTTATAGGGTGGGGCGTGTGGATGCGATCGCTACCAACCTAACCCAATCTCTCCAAGCCAAAATTCAAACCATTTCCACCGAATTAGAAGCCGCCCAAACTAAACATAATACCAAAATACAAATTCAACAAAAAGCCGAAAAACTGATAAAACAAGGCTTTGAAACTAGCCTAACCGAATTGCGGAATTGGCTCTCATTGTCAACCTTATTAAACCGCTATCAATCAGAAGCCGCCGCAGCTTTAGGGCAAAATCAATTTAAAACCTGGTCAACCGAATTTTTCCAACCGGCTTTGGTAAAGCATCAACAAGAAATTGTCAAGTGGGTGCAGCAAGCTTGTGAATTTTTCAATCAAGAATCTCCGGGAGATTTAATTATCTCATTACCGACTTCCCCAGAAATATCGCTGCCATCGCCACCAACAAATAAACCCAAAATTGCAGAAGATTTGAACGATGCACCCGTGGCGGTTGCAGCGGGTTTGGGTTGGGTTTTAGGTGGCCCCGTGGGTGCTGCCGTTGTAGGAGGTGCAGCCTATCTTTTAAATCGGAATGTCAAACAAGATAAGCCAAACAACTCAGTTGCTTATCAAAATCAAGCAGCACAAATTTGTGCCGATGCGGCTCAAGATTATCTGACTCGCTTTAGTAATGAAGCGCTGACAACGCTTATTCAATATGAAGAAACAGCCCAAAAAGTAATTAATTTTCAGATTCCTGCCGAGCCAATAGAAATTACTAACAAGCGCTATCAGCAGAATTTATTGCACAATTGCTTGGAAAACTTGCAGAGGGAATTAGAGGCGGTGAAGCGAAGTTTGGCTTAAGCGATTCTCGATACTAGAATCCCGGTTTCTTTAAGAAACCGGGATTCTGTCGTTGAGCGAGCGCAAAAGTAGGGGCACGGCATTTCAAGACCCTCCCCGTGAGTTTAATGTTGTTGACGCCGTGCCCCTACACAACATTTCCATACCCTCCCCGTCAGTTTAATGTTGTTGACGCCGTGCCCCTACACAACATTTCATATCCTGTCCGCTTGAATACCCATAGTTAGGACTGACGCGGTGACAAGGGAGAGCGGAGAGTTTTAATTAAGGGTGATTTGACGGACATCATATTAATACCCTGCTTGTGAGTTTAATGTTGTTGACGCCCTGCCCCTACTCTCGGTTGAAAATTGCTGTAAAGACGCAACCATTACCAGCAAAACGAGGTTTTCCGAAAAAACCTTCCAATTTGTTGTAGCAGATACTTATCTACAACAAGTAGGGACACGGCTTCAGTAATTTTTGTTTTCAACGCAAAGATATTGCCATATTCCCTACTCAATAAATTTATGTCGCAGTCATGACAACAATGGTGCCAGTTTCTGCCAAACTACGACCTAGTGCTTAAAGGAGATTTCATCTATGAGAAGAATAGCTGCATTCCGCCTGGTTTCAGCTGCAATCGCGATCGCTCTGTTGATAGGAGAAACCAAGAACAGCAACGCCCAAAACCTTTCTCCTACGCCCGGTACGCCGCAGATGATAACTAACCAACGGGCGATTACAGTAGTGGGTCAAGGTTTGGGTGTTGCACCCGCAGATACAGCAAAGATTGAGTTTCGCTTGGGGAATCGCGCACCCACCGATCAACCAACCCAGGCAACTGTAGCATCTGCCGATGGTAATCTGGCTCTACCAGTGGAAGTAGCCCTCAAGCCTGTGGTTGATGCTTTAGTTGCGATTAAAGTCCCCCTTCGTAACATCCAACTGCAAAGCAGTTCTTTGGACAATCCCAAGCTGGTGGTGCAGGTGAACAAACCAACGCGCGATCGCGTCCAAGAAGTGGTAAAAGTTGTAACGAAGGCACTCTCTAGCGATAACAACTTGTTTATCCAAGGGATTGGTGCCGAGTATGGGGTAAAAAACTGCGTGCCATTAGAACGCACTGCACGCCGCGCCGCACTGCGGGATGCGCTGACACAAGCTCAAATTATTGCCTTCGACCTCGGTGTCAAAGTTGGCGACATCCTATTCGTGACGGTATATCCCAGCTTCGGTTCTCCCGCTTCCTCATCTTGCGGTTCTAAAGTTGGAGTTCCAGTCTCTTCCATATTCTCAGTCAGTGAAAGTATGCCTCCCTATGACCCCTCTGCTAACCCAGAGGTCAAGTTGAGGATGCAAGTTAGTATCACCTACGGGATCGAATAAATTGGCAAAACAGCTTGTGCGGCAGCCTCATACTATCTGCTGCCAACTGTTGACTATGATCTAAATCACTAATTTTGGGTGATACCGTCACATCTTTACAAACTCTTTAATCACAAAATTAGCTATAGGATTCTCACATTTAAATAAAGTCTGCGATCGCTTGTTGGTTGCCAGAAAAGCTTCATATTACAAGCATCGAGTTCATTTGATTAGCCATGCAAGTTGAAGTGTCCCTCCTACCCTTTGGAATCGCCGAACTATTTGCCGAAGTTAACAAATCTGGCAAAATTACACTCGCCGATCGATATGGATTAATGGCTGCCCTCTTAGAGGATACCCTCACCGAAGAAGACAAAGGCGCCATCGACCGAATACTTTACTCTGTCCGCAAGGGAAGGTTGAAAGTTGTCAACGAACTTTCTGCCATGCCGTAAATTTTGAGCCTATATGTGCATTAGATAGACAAAAAACAGAAACTTGTCCCTATAAGGGCTGCTCCTCATACATATTTAACTTTAATAGCCTATGCCTCCTCCAGAGAGTTGGAATTGCGCCTCGCGCTTGACCAACTCTCTCTCTTTCTTAAATTAGATGTGTTCTTGACAATTGACAATTGCTGTGATAGCACGCTTTAATTTGGGTGGAAAGGGCATTAATACCTCACTGCCAAGCGACTTGTTAACGCCCTTTCCGTTACTCGATACGGATCAGAACATTATGCCACAAAACACCGCTAAAATGGCTTATCGAGAACGACTGAATCGTTGGGCGTTCGCGAAGCGTGCCGTAGGCATTCGCAACGGTTCTCGCCGACGGGCAAAGGACGATTGTCTGTCGATACCGCAGTCAGTCTGATGCAGAGGGTCACTTGCAGCGCCTGCGTCAGCTTAAACCCCACGACAGCTTTATAGTAGTCTTTGACCCTCACCCCCAACATACCGAACCAGTAACCGCTTCTCCCGAAATCAAGGAAGAAGCGGTTATTTGATTTAAAGAGCGATCGCACAGACCAACCCCTCCCCCGCAAGAGGAGGGGCGTCTTTTGAGCAACCCGGTTTTTCTAAAAAACCGGGTTTCTTGAATCCGGGAAATTGATGGTCATAAATTAGTTAGCGTTAAAACTTAGCGCTAAGTCTTGACAATTGAAAAGTGGCGCGATCATAGCTTCAATATTTATAGAAAAGGCGTTAGGCCATCCCCACCAAGAGACGTTACCACTGGATCTCTCCCCGCGCCAAACGTTCTTCATAATCTTCTAAATTGCTCAAATAATCAGAAAAATCTGATTCTGTCATTTCCAGTGACTCCGCGAACTGCGTCCATAATGCAGTGCGATCGCTATTATGTTTCATCAGTAGGAATTCGATAAAATCGCTCACTTCCTGAACAAGAGATTCCGGCAGTTGGCGAAGCTTGGCTATAGCTCGATCGTGTACGGTCATCGATTGTACCTCTGTTCCTGAATCTAGGATATCTGAAGTGGAAAGATCGAGCGATCGCGATCGCACCGCTTGACCTCTCCCCCAACACCCGCCGTCGGGAGAGGAACTGGGGGTGTGGGGAATACTCGCGCATCCAAGTATCGCTCCAGAAAATTATCTTCTGACTTTGGTAAACCAGTGCAGGTGCGAAGTGTTACACTTGCACCTGCCAAGTAGTCTCTCTAACTTACAGCCAAAGTCATCGCAGATTATAATAGTAAAGATATATGCTTACGGCACTAAGCGATGTTCTCAACGTTTCAGGAGATCCAGTAATGCAAGCCTTTGAAGTGATGGGAACAATTGATGAAAAAGGTCAATTAATTTTAGATAGTAATCTGAATATTCCTACACCTAGTCGGGTAAAAGTGATTGTTTTACTAACTAACGAGTCTGATTCTGAATTTGATCCTGATGATACCCCTGTTGAAGAAATTAAAGCGAGTTTAAGACAAGCTTTACAACAAGTAAAAACCGGAGAAACGCGGCCTATTTCAGAATTCTGGGATAGAATAGATGTCTGATAAGAAAAGGATATGTTATGATTGCGTTATCATTTAGACGAAATAGGAGAATTTATTGGCATCGGATGAGTTAGAAACTATCGAGATTGTTGAAACGGATATTATTGATTCAACGGTTGAGGTAGGAAGTGGTTGTATTTGGCAAGGAAGCGGTAAAGAGCCTCAATGGGATAATCCAAAATCAACTAAGGCTTACGATCATATTATCCGTCATCATGGTTCTAAGCTCAAACTTAGTAATTTACAGGGAAGAGCAACGAGCAAGAATCAGGATCAAGGACAATGGTTAAATGAGCAAGATTGGGTAATAGCCGAAAAGTTAATTCCGAAGTATTATGGGCAGTATATCATCAAGTTTAATCGCCCGATAGGTAGAGTTTATCATCCTGATGGCAGGATTACTGAAAATGTTTATTATGTTCAAATAGGGAGAAATGCTGACGGAACAATTAAATATGCCTATCCGGTTGTTAAACCTAAATAAAATAATTAAAAACGAGGTAAGATAGAATGAACATAACAAGTAATTTTAATTGGAAAATCGCCGAACGCAATTTAGAAAATTATGCGTTACCTCCTGACGATCCTCTAGGGGAATTATCTGCTTTTGAATTAGGGTTACGGCGTTTTTGTTATGAGTGCGATCGCCAAGTAATTGTCGAAATTGGCGATCTCCAGTTTACTGTGTTTTTTGACCCGGATATTTGTATGTTATTAGAAGATCGGTTTCCTCAACAAATTGGGGAATTAGGACAGGGTAAAAGTATCCGGATTGATTTTGCCGAAAGTTATCAGATTACCGTAATTTTAACGCCTAGAGGTGAGCGGATTGATTGTCAATTAAGGAAGTTTGGTTATGAGCATAGTCAGCAGGATTATGATTTAGATAAAGAGCAAGTTTTAGGAGAGTTAAGAAAGTTTTTGGTTGAGGTGATGCAATTGGCGGTTGATAATGGTTATGTGACTTTAGAGGATAAGGAAAGGTTTATTGCTCCAGCTTTTCCTGAGAAGGTAAAATCGGCAATAGTGGCGTGATTAAGAATGCGATCGCACTCTCTCAAGACAGGATATCAAAAAAATAGCTCAAGGAAAATAGCGATAAAATTCCTTTCGGTGTATTACCCTGTAAAACGTAACTGTTTCGCCATCAAATACAACACCGATGCGATAGTCGCCTAATCTAATTCGATAAGCATTTTCATATCCCTTTAGCTTTTTCAAGTTGGCGATATCTTCAAATTTAGTTAAGTTGGGTATCTCTTCAAAAACCAGTGCTTGAATAGGTTCAAACACAGGCGTACTTTTAAGCGCCTTGAGGTCTTTAATAAAACTAGGTAGATACTGTGTATTCACTCTTTTTCAAGTTCTGCTAGCGCTTCATCTAAATTAAGGGGGGTTTCATCTTTTACTTCCATCATCGCAAGCACGAGTCCTTCATCCTCTATAGCTTCTAGGAGGCGCTGATAATCACTAAAATTGATAACGACTTTTTGGATAGTACCCTTAGTGTCAGTTATCAGTTCTTTAACAAATGGATAATCTTCAGCTTTCATTTGAGTTTTGGGCGTGATAGTCATATTATTAATGTAGCGCGATCGCACTCTCCAAACCGACAGGATATCAAAAAAGCGATATGCCAAGGGCTAGCTACGCGAACGCACGTCTTGACCTCTGCCCCAACCCCCCGCCGGGAAGTGCTACACTTGCACGTGCCAGATTATAATGGTAAAGAGATATGCTTACGGCACTATAAGCGATCGCTCCAAGAATCGCACTAAAATTGCCCATGAATACTAACGAGATGCGCCTTAAAGTTAAGGAATATGTAGATCGATTGTCCCCCGAACGATTGCGTGTTGCTGCTGATTTTTTAGCTTATTTGGCAGAGCGCGAGAGTAACGAAGCAACTCAGGAATTGTTAGAAATTCCCGGTTTTGTTGAAGCTTTCGAGAGGGGAAAACAGGATGTTGCTGCTGGAAGGGTAACTAATTGGCGAAAAGTACGAGACGATGTATAGAGTTGAGTTATCGTCTGAAGCAGAGCAGTTTTATGCAGCAGCAAACCGTGCATTAGCCAAAAAGCTTGCCAGATGCTTTGAGCGACTCGAAGAAGATCCCCGCAATCACCCTAATATTAAACCTCTCAAAGGCAATTTTGCTGGTTATTACCGCTATCGTGTGGGTGATTATCGTGTGGTTTACTACATTGAAGAAAATGTTGACACCGATATAGATGCTGATAACGATCAAGAGCAAGGTCGGGTTATTGCAATCACGATTGCTCACCGACGCGAAGTATACGAATAAATGCGAGTGCGATCGCACTCTCTAACTCGGCAGGATATCAAAAAAAGCGATCGCTCCCACAGAATCGCACCTCATCCAACCTCTACCAAAAAGCCCTATCCTCAACCATAGTCTGTAGGGTGCGTCAGATAGTCCAGTTAATTATCTCATCGATAACTTTTTTGCTCTGACGCACCTTACCAGATCAGCTGCTGACTAAGCGATCGCACTATTGAATAGGCACTACAAGCTTATAAGATACTTTACTACTTCTAGTACCATCAGTTATTGTTCCGAATACTGTGCCTTTAACAAATTCCCCTTTCTGGGTAGGATTAGCGTCTAATTTGATAGTTAAATCTGTACCATCTGTGTTTGCTTTATACTCCTTGACTCCTTCTTTACTCCCAAGCAATAAGCTTCCCTCACCTTGAAATCCTTTTCCAAGTTTAATCACCCCTTTTTTATATTCAGAAAATGGTACTTGACTAAGTACAATATTTACCAGTCCATTTTCTGATGAAGCTTGTATAAATAGAAAAGGTGAACTTGCTGAAGAACCAAGACCCAATATCTGAACCTCCCCCTGATTTAACGTTGTATTCGTAGAAATATCTTGAGATTGATTTCCAATTATTTCTACAGTCCAGTTCGCCACTCCTATTAATATATAAAAACCCAGCAAAACCGGAATCAGACTGATAATAACAGCAACCCAATTGCCAGATAAAATATTTATCTGGATGTGTCTAATATAGTCACGTCCGACTTTGATAATGTCTCTACCTGCTTGCTCATTTTGACTCATAAATTAACTGATATAGTGTTGTGAGAGTCTGCCGATCAAGCCTTCATGGATTTTTCTTTGGTGATGAAGTAGGATTTAATTGCTGCTGCTGGGTTTGAAATTTAATTTCTATTCCGTTTTGACCCTGCCTAATCCCAACACCTAGCGCCCAAGCCAATGCTCCGAGTGCCACAATACCAACAAGAACAAATAACATCACATTGTTCGACAGTACACTAACGCTTGTGTTCCGATTTGTATCTCTTCCTGAGTTGGAGATATCTCGTCCAGCCCATTGTTTAGGGCTGTCATCAGGTGGGGTTTTACTCATAATATATCCTCCTAAAATCTATCTGTAACTACTTTTGGACAACTAATGTTTTGAAGAACCTAAAAAACTTCGTTTAGCTTGTTTTCACTCGATCGAGCAATTCAGCTTAAGCGACAATTTTTTACTTACGATTATTTCGGACATTGATTGGCACTCTTTGAAGTGAAAATGGAAAAATAAACAATTTATTTAGACATCCCGTATAGTTTTTCCTTTCTGTTTTGACAAGTCTTTTAATTTATCTCTAGTAACTTCGATTATTTCCTGAATAGCTTCCCGAATTGCATAACGATCTTTATCCAAACCTGCATCAATAAGATCGTTCCATCGCTGTCTGAGAACATCACGAAGTAGATTAGAATATGGTGAACCAGGACTATGATTTTTTTTGTGAAATTCATCAGGCAGAAGCATTAAGTTTTCATCACCATCTTTCTTAAAAACACCATATCTTGTTCCTGCTATTGTTAGCTCGCATTGATCGCAAAGATGGTCTGGAATAATATGGTGATTGCTATAACCTCCTCCTGCTGATGGATATTTTTTCTTTTGAAGTTGTTGTATCGCTTCAGAAGATTCCTTATCTGGTGCGAGGAAAGCAAGATCCCAAATAGAGTTCATCTGCTCTTTATATACAATCTTTCCCATAAGAGGATCTTTGATAATAAATTCTCCTGTTGACCCATCATACATCACCAGATAATCACCAGGTTTGATGTTGTATCTGTTACAAACTGGTGCTGGAATATAAAATCTATTCCACTGTCCGATACCCATTAGATCACCTCAACTCAAAACCGAGTAGCTTTAGAATCAGCATAAATAGAATTTCCATTTCATCATCATTGAGTGCATTACTCAATTGAGAACGTAGCGCTGAACGATCTAGCGCCTTTAGTTTTTTAATAACTTTCTTTTCTTCGGGCTTGATTTTATTACTATTTTCAATCTCTTTAAGCTGTTTATCAAACTCTTTTAGTAACTCTTCGCCCTTCATATTCTTAAGTTCCTGACGAAACTTTTGAGGGTCTATTTTAGAATATTTAGGTTGACGAACAATTCTCGGAGGTTGTGGTAGGCTAATTCCTACAATTGCTAGAAGAAAACCGACTAACGCAAAAGCTAAAAAGAAACCTATCACTAAATAACTTAAAATTGGAAATAACAACCAGTACCAACCCGGATACTCGGAACTACGTCCCTGAAGAGAATCTAGTCCTAGACCGAACAAACCAAACAAACAAACGACTATGGGCATTGCTATTATTGTCCCAACGTCTATCGGGCCACCTAAAATTAAAGCTATGATAGTTCCAATTAATGTTAAAATTCCCCCTAAGCTAATCCAACTGTAAAAGACTCTTGCTCGAAAGCTGAAAGTTTCAGTCATTGGGCCTGGAGTCACAAAACTGATTATTTTATCAATCATAAAAATTATGTTGTCTTTAAATTGACTGGTGAGAATGAGATACTTTCACTTTTTCTTCTACGAGTTTAAATCGCCTTTTCTGAACGCTGCCACTTGAAAATACTTGATTTTCTTGCGTCTTTTGCAAAAAAATATTAAGAAAAGCCCTTGAAAACCCTCGATAATCTTGCCTGAGACTAAGCTATAATGGCTAAAAATATTACTAAATCTAGCTTTTATGACTGTAACAGAAGTTTTACAATTGGTGGATCAGCTAGTCTTCACGCAAACAGGAAAACACCTCAATAACTTACAAAAGAATGTGATTAAAGGAATTTGGCAAGATAAAACTTACGGTGAAATCGCAAAAGAGTTTGGCTATGATAGTGAAAATCATATCGGCAATGTTAGTCGTGAATTATATAAAATTTTGTCCGAACAGTTAGGAGAAGATGTTAATAAGTCTAATTTTTCATGGACAATAGAAAGGTTAGCTAATTATTGTAATCAATCTTCTAACCTGTTACAGCAACTTTTATTGATTAATAGTCCAATTAATCTCTGTTCTAATAATCCTAAACATGATTCTAAAAATACTGAATCAGATTATTCCAAAAAATATTATCACGATTTAACTATAGCTCCTAAAATTACTCATTTTTGCGATCGCACTCTCGATCTGCAAACCCTATCCCACTGGTTAACCACTCAAAACCCCCGTCTAATCTCAGTTTTAGGACTTAGTGGAATTGGTAAAACCACCCTAGTTAAACAGTTCGTTGACCTAAATCTACAACAATTTGATGTAGTCATCTGGAAAAGTATCAAACTATCCCAGTCTTTAGATAGCATTATTACTGAAATTTTCGCACTTATTAATCCCGAACCTATTCAAATTGACAATAAATTAACTCAATTTTTCAATCTCTTACGCCAGCAAAGATGTTTGATTATCCTTGATGATGTGCAAGAACTATTTACCAGTGGACAATTCGCAGGACAGTACAAAACTGAATATAAAGACTACAAAACCTTTTTCACCATGATGACAGAAATCGAACATCAAAGTACTTTAATCTTAATCGGTCAGGAACAATGTCAAGAAATGCTCTGCTTAGATGAAGAATTATATCCTGTTAAGTGCTTGGAATTAGAAGGCTTATACAATACCGAAATCCTGAAAAACATGGGATTAAAAGATGAGGAAAGCTGGTTAACACTGCTTAATCTATATGAAGGCAATCCTGTTTATTTAAAATCTATTGCTAATTTAATTAGAAACATTTTTATGGGTAAAGTATCTGAGTTTTTAAGTGAAGGTAGCTTACTTTTGACAGAAGATATTAAATATAATTTCAATGAATTATTCGACCGATTGTCACCGAGCGAACAACAGATTGTTTTAGAATTGAGTAAATATAATAAAGCCGTGTCCAGAGAAGATTTAAGACAAGCTTTATCCTTGTCCTCAATAGACTTGATAAATGGGTTACAATCTTTGCGTAAACGCTATTTAATCAAATCAATAGAAGGCGAGAAAATTTCGTTTAATTTATCTCCTGTTTTTCGAGAGTATGTCAGAACTTGCTGCCAAGATTTATAGCAGATTGCAAGCGAGTGAGGGAAAGCCTTAAGGCTTCGTTTGTGTAGCGGCAGCATTAATGCTGCCGCTACACAAACGCGCGCTGTACCTCATACGGCTGCAATCCGCTATATAGTTGTTTAGCCTTTGTCCTCAACTGTTAAAAATTCATGCAGTTATTTGAGCGAAATAGAAGCATTATAAATACCAGTTTCACTTTCATAAACTTCTTGAAAAGAATCAATTGCATCTTTCAGCTTGCTAATAGAATCTTCTTGGGTATTTCCTTGTCCTACCAATCCATTTTCCAGACACAAGGCTACCCAATAGCCCGCACTTTGTCTGAGTACCACTGTGTAAAAATCCATTGGTCTTAACCTGCTGATGTTTTATACCAAATCCGGGTTAACGACCTCCCTTATTCTTATAGACCGCGCAGGCGGTCTTTGTTTGTGTAGCCGCGACTTTAGTCGTTAGGCATAAAGGGGGTAATGAAAGCGGATGCGAGTATTATAAATCGTAGTGAGGATTATAGTTCTAGATAGGAGGATGCAAAAATCAGAGCTTGCCGAATGTCTTCATCTTCTAATTCTGGGAACTCTTGGCGTAGTTCTTCTCGATTGGGATAAGTTGCAAGTAATTCGATTACCCGACGAACGGTAAGACGAAGGTTACGAATGCAGGGTTGTCCGTTCATGCGATTGGGATTACTGGTAATGCGGTCTAGTTTCATGAGATTAACCCTAGCTGTTTACAAAATTTGTCATCGGAAAAAGCGTGTTCCCAGTTTTTGGCTGCTTTGATCCGAGTTTAGTCATCCAACAAACTTGCTTTCAAAGTCTCTTCTAAAGTAAAAGGTGACTCTTTCGGGAAAAAGGTTAATTTAATTTTTGTTTCATCCGAAGCTTTCATCCGAGCTTTTTGATAACAATCATCAAATATTTCCAAAATTAGAGGTTGTAAACTGGGACTATCTTCGAGTAATCCTTCAATACATATCCGCTGTTCGCTGATAGTGCTACGCCAACTTTCGCTCCGCTTTTCCGGCTGATATTGCCATTTTAGTAAGTGCATTAAAAGCACGATAAAACGACTTTTTAATTCTCGTTTTTCACTTCTGCCCATACTTTCAATTTCTTCAATTAAATTTGGAATGTCTATCTCATTAAATTTACCTTCTTTTAACTGTTCAGCAGTGGTTTGTATCCACAAATAAAAGTCTCGTTCGTAGAGACTATTTGGGTTGGCGATCGCTGCTTGGCTCATACCTAATCTCCTTTTATCGATCTGTTGATTAAGGTGGGCAAAGCCCACCCCATTTTATCTATTTCTTTAAACTATGGCAAACTCTGTGAGAATTTTCTCAATCAGTGACCGATAATGGCTTAATTTATCCATTTTGTGATGACCTCCTTATCTGTATTCACAAAAGCCCGCGCAGGCGGGCTTTGTTTGTGTAGCCCCAGGTTTTAACCCTAATATTTTCCAGCAGTCCACTTAAGTGGACTTTCGCTATTAGCCCTGCACTTGAGTGCAGGGCGGGTTTTAAACGTAGCAGATGTGGGTAACGAGAAGGGGTTTTAACCTGGGGGCTATGCGCGCATCTAGGAACGAGATACTATTACCTCGCCGCCGCAGGCATACCCAAAATATCCTCAATCTTAGGCATATCTTCCAGCGCAATTACGCGCCCTTCATCCTCAAATCCAGCAATTTGATCGAAGTTCAAATACCGATACAAATCGCCTGCAAAAGGATTAATTTTCTTCGCCGCAATGTCGAGATATTCCTGTACAGTAGGAATCCGACCAAGCAGCGCGCAAACTGCTGCTAATTCCGCCGAACCAAGATACACTCGCGCATCTTTCCCCATGCGATTGTTGAAGTTGCGGGTAGAAGTTGAAAACACGGTTGTTCCGTCGTTGACGCGCGCTTGGTTGCCCATACATAGACTGCAACCGGGCATTTCTGTCCGCGCACCTGCTGCGCCAAAAATGCCGTAATATCCTTCTTCTTTTAGTTGATGTTCGTCCATGCGAGTTGGCGGACAAATCCACAACCTTGTTTTCACTGCGCCTTCGCTTTCTAATACTTTCGCAGTGGCGCGATAGTGACCGATATTGGTCATGCAAGAACCGACGAAGACTTCATCAACTTTGTCCCCGGCAACTTCGGACAATAATTTAACATTATCCGGGTCGTTGGGAGCGGCGACAATTGGTTCTTTGATTTCGTTCAGATCGATTTCGATAATTTCGGCGTATTCGGCATCTGCGTCGGCTTCCATTAATACTGGATTTGCTAACCATTCTTCCATTTTGGCGACGCGGCGCATGATGGTGCGGGCGTCTTGATATCCCCGCGCGACCATGTTTTTCAACAAGGCGACGTTGGAACGAATATATTCGGAAACGGTTTCGATGCTGAGTTTAATTGTGCATCCGGCACAAGAGCGTTCCGCCGTCGCGTCAGTGAGTTCAAAAGCTTGCTCAACTTTCAAATCGGGCAATCCTTCGATTTCCATGATGCGCCCGGAGAAGATATTTTTCTTGTTCTTCTTCTCGACGGTGAGCAATCCTTTTTGAATCGCGACGTAAGGAATTGCATTCACAATATCCCGCAGGGTGACACCGGGTTGCAATTCGCCTTTGAATCGGACTAAAACCGATTCGGGCATATCTAATGGCATGACGCCCAAAGCAGCAGCAAATGCCACCAAACCCGAACCTGCGGGGAAGGAAATTCCTAATGGGAAACGAGTGTGGGAATCGCCGCCCGTTCCTACTGTATCTGGCATTAACATCCGGTTTAACCAAGAGTGGATAATGCCATCTCCTGGACGCAAAGCAACGCCGCCCCGTTGAGCCATAAAATCGGGCAATTCGTGGTGGGTTTTGATATCGACAGGTTTGGGATAAGCTGCGGTATGGCAGAAACTTTGCATCACCAAATCTGCACTGAAACCCAAACAAGCGAGTTCTTTTAATTCATCTCTGGTCATTGGTCCAGTGGTATCTTGAGAACCAACCGTCGTCATTAATGGTTCGCAAGATGTACCGGGACGAACCCCAGGCATTCCGCAAGCTTTCCCCACCATTTTTTGTGCGAGGGTGTAACCTTTGCCTGTATCTTCGGGTTGTTTAGGACGGGCGAAAACCGGAGATGGTTCTAATCCTAATGCGGCACGGGTTTTATCGGTTAAAGTACGTCCAATTAGTAACGGAATGCGTCCACCTGCGCGTACTTCGTCGAGAATGGTATCGGGTTTGAGCGTAAAAGTGGAAATCACTTCTCCTGCTTCGTTGGTAATTTCCCCTTGATAAGGATGGATGGTAATTACCATTCCCGTTTCTAGGTTCGTGACATCGCACTCGATGGGTAAAGCGCCGGAGTCTTCAGCGGTGTTGAAGAAGATGGGAGCGATCGCACTCCCCAATATATACCCTCCCGCGCGCTTGTTCGGCACGTGAGGAATATCTTGCCCGATGTGCCACAGCACCGAGTTGATCGCCGACTTCCGCGACGAACCCGTCCCGACAACATCGCCGACATAAGCAACGGGATGCCCTTTCTGCTTTAATTGAGCAATAACTTCCAACCCCCCAGGCATCCGAGATTCCAACATCGCCAAAGCGTGCAAGGGAATATCCGGGCGCGTGGTAGCATGAGGCGCGGGTGATAAATCATCGGTATTCGTTTCGCCGGGAACTTTAAACACTGTCACGGTAATCTCGTCTTCCAGTTGAGGACGCCCGATAAACCAAGCCGCATTTACCCAAGCATCAATTACCTGTTTGGCATAAGGATTGACATCCGACAACGCCAGGACATCGTGGAAGGCGTCGAATACGAGCAATGTCTTACTTAAGGCAGTTGCTGCCCCTGCTGCTAATAAAGTATCGCGAGACTTGAGCAGTTCGATCAGCGATTGAACGTTGTAGCCTCCCAACATTGTCCCCAAAAGATAGACAGCCGCTTGGGGTACGATCAGGGGACAAGTAATCTCGCCCTTAGCAACTGCGGTTAAAAACCCAGCTTTGATGTAAGCAGCTTCATCCACTCCGGGGGGGACGCGGTTCGTTAGCAAATCCAGCAGCATTTCTTCTTCCCCTGGAGGCGGATTTTTCAGCAATTCGCAGAGTTCGGAAGTTTGCTGGGCATTTAAAGGTAAGGGAGGGATTCCTTGTGCCGCCCTTTGGGCAACGTGTTGACGATAGGATTCGAGCATTTTCGTGTTCTCTCAGGCTAAGAGCGGAAAAATTTTATCGGTGTAGTTTAGCGCCGGATTTTTATTGTACGGCGACGAACCTTCCCGCTGGAGTTCTGTAGGTACTCTTTTAGCTTTTATAGCGGTTTGCTTTGGCTTTGAAATACACTTATAGCCATTTTCAGTTGAATCAACGGGGGGTAGGGAACATCAGTAAGTTTTGTCGCCAGTTCAAGGTTTTTCAGATGCCGTGCCCCTACAATTATCAGGAGTTACCCAGGACGAAGCCAGAAACCCGGTTTCTTCGTATATCTATAGTTGACCAAACCACGATTTTTCGTAGAAACCAGGAATACAAGCATCAGTCCTAGTTAGCATTTTGCCAGCCGAAAAGTATAAACGGCACAAAAAAGTTGCAGTCGGTGGGAATATCTGAAAAGCAGCTAAGATAAAGGCAACAACCCAAGCTACTGGGCTTCGCTCTAGATGCTAACAACAGCAACAGCGCCGTACTGCTAGCACAAACTCGGAACTCGCCGCCTACCTTAATCATGACTCCCACTTCCCCCCAGGATACCAACGCCCTCATCCGTCCCCTACAATACCGGGATCTGGAAGCGATCGAAAATATGGTGGTGCAATCGTCTTTAGCAGAACACCACAGCTGTTGTGCCGATACCAAGCAGCAATTAGAACGGGTGCGTCGCTGGTACTGGGTACTCAAATTGTTGAGTTGGTTTCCTAACCCATTCCGGTACAAGTTCTGCGCCTATGTCGTCTCTAAAGCTCAAAACATTTTAGCCACGATTCAAGTATCGCCGTTTAATCGCACGCGCAGCACCTGGCGGGTAGATAGAGTCGTGGTTGACCCCCAAGTATCCAGTATAGAAGTAGGCTCGCAACTATTGCGCTATTGCTTCGAGACAATATTAGAGGCGCGGACTTGGTTGCTAGAAGTCAGTATCCACGATAAAACATTGCTGGCGGTGTATCGGCGCAATGGTTTTCAGCCTTTGGCACACATGACCTATTGGGCGATCGCTCCATCGATGCTAGCAGAGTTGCAAGAGCGAGAACCCGATTTACCCAACCTGCTACCAGTCAGCAACGCCGATGCCCAACTACTCTATCAATTAGATACCGCATCGATGCCCCCCTTGGTGCGCCAAGTATTCGACCGCCACAACACTGACTTTAAAACCGGCTTTGTTGCCGCTTTAATTGAAGGCATCCAACAGTGGCTTTCTCAAACCGAAGTCGTCAGCGGCTACGTGTTTGAATCCCAGCGCAAAGCAGCCATCGGCTATTTTCAGATGCACCTGTCCCGCAACGGCAGCAAACCCCACGTCGCCGAATTAACCGTACACCCAGCCTACACCTGGCTGTATCCAGAATTACTCGCCCAAATGGCGCGCATTACCCAAGATTTTCCTACCCAATCGTTGCTGTTAACTTCTGCGGATTATCAACCAGAACGAGAAGAATATTTGCGACAACTTGGCGCAGAAGAAGTAGAACACACCCTGCTAATGTCCCGTTCAGTTTGGCACAAGCTGCGGGAGTCGAAGTCGGTATCTTTGGATATGCCTTTGTCGGAAGTTTTCCAAGGATTACAACCCGCCCAAAAACCAGTCCTCGGACGCATGTCCTGGCTGAAGTCCCGCACCTTGCGCTGGCGGGGAGTACCTAGAAAAGATTTAGTTCCAGCACCCTCCACTCAAGAGGCGGAGTCGGGGTCACAATCTTTATCAGGCTTGGCCTTCAGGATAACCCGTCGCGGTTCCAGGAGTGCTGACCAAGGGTAATGGTAATGGCGTTCCCAGGCAGAGCCGTGGTCACGAGGGTAAATGGCTAATGGGTAATTGTACTGACAGCAAAAGCCTGTAAATCCAATTAGCAATTAGCAATTAGCAATTAGCAATTACCCATTACCCATTACCCCTCCCCGCCATCGCATCCTTGACGCAGATAGCATAAATATGGAAGAAAGTCAACCCTCTGTTACCCAAACAACCCCAATTCGTCAAACCAAGACGATATCGGCATTGGGGTTAGATGTGGGGAAAAAGCGAATTGGGGTAGCGGGATGCGATCGCACCGGGTTAATCGCGGCGGGACTAACCACGATCGAGCGTAAATCGTTTTTAGAAGATATAGCGCAACTCAAGCGCCTGGTAGATGAGCGACAAGTAGAAGTTTTAGTCGTTGGGTTACCCTACTCGATGAACGGAACCATAGGCTTTCAAGCCAAATCTGTGCAGAAATTCGCCAAAAGAGTCGGAGAAGCGCTAAACTTGCCGGTCGAGTACGTTGACGAGCGCCTGACTTCCCATCAAGCAGAGGAAATGCTTTTAGCCGAAAAGCGATCGCCATCCCGAAATAAAGGTTTAGTTGATCGCAAGGCAGCAGCTATAATTCTGCAACAATGGTTGGACGAGCGACGACCGCGCTCACAACAATCCGATTTCTAGGATTTCAACATGTCTACAGCGAAAGAAAATGGGTACTCTCAGGACGAAACCGTTATCCTCAAAGATGAAACGGGACGCGAACTAACCTGTTACGTCGAGGAAACCGTTCCAGCAGAAGGCAAAGAGTACGTTTTATTGCGTCCAGTCGATGATACGGTGGAGATTTTTTCCTGGCAGGCAGATCAAGAGGAAGAAGCATTTTTGGTGGAAGAGGAGGAAGTACTGGATGAAATTTTTCCCATTGCTCAAGCCGTGCTGGCAGAGCAAGATTTGACCCTCAAACGCAGCGCTTTCGCCTTGACGTTAGCCGGGGACGTGCCGCCGCCAACCGAAGAAGACATTCTCACCCTAGAAATTGACGACGAAGCAGCCCTAGCCCCCCTAGAGCCAGAGCAGTTGCAGTTCCTCGCCAATTTTTACCACGAAGACCACGAATACGAAGTGTTTAGACGCCTTGACCCCCTACTTTTGTTTGCCCGTCGCAACAACGCCGGAGAACTTGAGTTACTTTCCCCAGAAGAATTTCAAAGGGTGCAACCGATACTGGAAGAAAAGCTGGCGCAGCTAGAAGACGAGATGTACGACGAAGAAGAATGAAATTGATAGTTTGCGGTAGATAGATTGCACAAAAGCGCCTGCTTTGGGGAGAGCAGGTGGAAAATCTCCCCAAAAACCAACAAACTGAGCCTAGTATTCCGCCACAGCAGTTTTGACAAATAGGGTGAAATAGCACGCACCTTGTGCGGTAAGAGAACCGATCAAAATTAGTTTGGTGGATTACTAGAGGGCAGGAGTTGAGCGCGCAAGCACGATCAGCCAAAACCAAAGCTGGAAAAACGCTGGCTGCACGACGTTAAACCAAAAATGGAGACGAAGTTCAACGACTCCACCCCATAGGCGGGTGGGGATTGACCGAACCAATTCGGACAAGGTAAGCGTTGAATAGCCCGCCCTTGACTTGATTTGGTACAGACTTCCGAATGCTTCCCTAGTTCGGATTTCCTCTAAGGCCGCTCGGGGTAGGGCGTTGGGTAGAGCCAAGACATCAAAATCTGCGTTGGGCAAAGGGACTTAAACAATTTGGGTTATACCAATTATGTGAATTATGCGAATTCCAGTTCTAGACGCAAATCATCAGCCGTTAATGCCTACGACGCCTGCACGGGTGCGGAAGTGGATTGAATGTGGCAAGGCAATCAAGCGCTGGTCAGATTGCGGACAGTTCTACGTGCAACTCACCGTAGAGCCATCGGGACGCAATACTCAGCAGATTGTTGTCGGAATTGACCCGGGCAAAAAGTATTCACTGCGATTCGTTTCCACTCAAATGGATAGCCTAGCGGCTTGAAGTGTACGCGGAGCAAGGTTACTAGCCCCCAGTATGGGTTAGAAACAACAGAACCTTGACAACTTAACAGCCTTGTAGGTGAGAACCTTACCAAGCTATACAGCAAAGACAGTAAGGGAGTGAAAACACTCATAATATCAAGTCCTACCGCTAAGGTGCATAGCTGAAAGCGCTACCCCTATCTTCAGAACTAGCAACTCTGAGGGTAAAGCGGGGTAGTTAAGTGGAGGTAACTCAGGAGTCTGACTGGGAATCCCTTCTAGCAAGAAATCTATGAGTAGCACAAGCAAAGGTACGTTTGAATCGTCGTCAGCTTGAACCTGTGAAAACAGACTGATACACTGGGAATCCCCAAAAGGGGTAAGGATAGGGAGTTGGCAACTTGAATATTGACCAATAAGCACTTCTCATAAACCCGGCGAACAGTACCGCTCTAAGGATTCAAAACAAAGGCTGTTAGGAACGGATTAACCCCCGCACACCTCTTGAGAGGGTCGATACTCAAGTAGGTAGCTAGCCGCATGGTAGGCAGGGGTGGGATTGAGACAGAAGCTAATGCCTTGCTGTAATGGCAAGGATACGCTGACAGTCTCACGGAGATTTGGAAGATAGAGGTGTAAGTAGTGAGTGTATATGCCTAAAACAGAGCAACAAGCAACTGTGGGATGGGAACAAAGCGACTGGCGCAAGCTAGAGCGGGTAGTTTTCAAGCTCCAAAAGCGCATCTATCAAGCCTCTCAACGTGGAGACATTAAGGCAGTCCGCAAGCTTCAGAAAACGTTGATCAAGTCCTGGTCGGCTAGAATGCTTGCCGTCCACAGGGTGACTCAGGAGAACAGGGGCAAGAAAACCGCTGGCGTAGACGGGGTGAAAAGATTAACCTCTAAGCAACGTATGGCACTTGTTGACCGACTGAGAAACATAAACGACCGAAAAGCAAAACCAGTAAGAAGGGTTTGGATTGACAAACCTGGAAGAACTGAAAAACGCCCACTAGGTATCCCAACAATGGACGATAGGGCAGCCCAAGCCCTGGTTAAAGCAGCACTAGAGCCAGAATGGGAAGCTAAGTTTGAGCCAAACAGCTACGGCTTCCGACCGGGGCGCTCATGTCATGATGCGATTGAAGCCATATTTCAGGCAATCAACCAGAAACCCAAATATGTTCTGGATGCAGATATTGCTAAATGCTTCGACCGAATCAACCACGAGACACTGCTCAACAAACTAAATACATTCCCCACCATGCGACGCTTAATCAAGTCCTGGTTGAAAGCGGGAGTGGTGGACTGGAGTACCTATGCCAATAGGCAAAAAGGCTACAGTCCGACATCTGAGGGTACGCCACAGGGCGCGGTGATTTCCCCGTTACTAGCAAACATCGCCCTCCACGGTTTGGAAAACCGCCTAAAGCAATTTGCGGGAACACTGCCGGGTAGAGATGGCTTTGGCAAACGCGACTTAATGAAGCAATTGTCAGTCATCAGATATGCAGATGATTTTGTCATCCTACACCCGGATAAAGACGTAGTCCAAAGATGTCAGCAGATAACAGCCGATTGGTTAAAATACATGGGCTTGGAATTAAAACCTGAAAAGACAAGACTTTCCCACACGCTGAACACGACCGAAGAAGGTAATGTGGGGTTCAACTTCTTGGGCTTCACCATTAGGCAGTTTGAAGTAGGAAGACACGCCTCTAAACAGGGATTTAAGACCATCATCACCCCATCCAAAGAAGCGGTAAAGTCACACACCCAGAAAATAGGAACCATCATACAACAGCACAAAACAGCGCCTAAAAAAGCGCTAATTGCTAGACTCAACCCGATTATTAGGGGATGGAGCAACTATCAAAGGGGACAATGCAGTAAGGAAACCTACCAACACTGTGACAACATCACTTACTTGCAACTTAGAGGATGGGCAGTAAGCCGTCACAAGGGTAAACAAAGAGGAACCAAGGTCGGCAAAGAATGGAGACGCAGAGGAACTAGAAACTGGGTCTTCGCCACCAAAGACGGAAAGTTTTCTCTCATCAATCATTCAGACACAAAGGTTGTCCGCCACACCAAGGTAGAAGGCGTTAAGAGTCCCTATGACGGCGATTGGGTATATTGGAGCGCACGAAAGGGAGATTTCCCCGGAGTTAAGAAACAGGTAGCACAACTGGTTAAAGAACAAGGTGGAAAATGCTATCACTGCGGACATTACTTTAGCCCGGTAAGCCTCGCAGAAATACATCACAAGGACGGAAACCATAAAAACAACAAGCGAGGAAATCTAGCTCTAGTACATGGTCACTGCCACGACCTAATCCACGCCAACTGGGAACTAAGCGCTATTGAGGATTGGATTGATGAACATCCTTTCTAGTCCCCTAACCCTGAAGATGGGAATTGAGGTACACATGACAAGTGCCGAATCTTTGAGGAGCCGTGTGAAGAGAAATTTTCAAGCACGGTTTTGTAGGAGAGTTCGGGGAAGTGATTCCCCGTTCGACTCCAGCGGAATTGGCGGGAAGTTCACGCTATATACGGCACATCTGATTCTGCCGTTCCCAGCGGTACGAGATCGGATGGATGCACGGCGGTTAATGCGACTCTTAAGACGAGGACGCAGAATCAACCGCAAGATGGCATTCTCAAAACGCGCCCATCGTCAGAAGCGATTGGCGAATCGTCGTCAAGGCAAACTTGCACCGTCGAACAGTGCCAATCGTCAGCTAGAACTCAGAATCGTGTCTTTTCTCTGCCAGCTGTACCCAGTGGCAGAAATCAGGTATGAGTATGTTCGGGCAGATGTGGACTTAACCAGTGGGCGCAGAGCGGCGAAATCAGGAAAAGGCTTCTCTGGGGTGATGGTGGGTCAAGTTTGGATGCCCAAACAGTTGGGACAAATTGCGTCCACGATTAAAATCGAAGACCATCAGACTGCCTCAACTCGCAAGCATCTCGGACTGGTCAACAACAAAGCAGACAAGTCACTGGCGCAGTTCAACACTCACGCAGTAGATGGTGTAAGTATTGCCGCCTCTCACTTTGTTCAGTATCGGCAAGATCGCAAACAGGGTGAAGACGGTGCGAACTGGTTCGCCTCGGTTTCGATTACACCTGCATTGTTTTTTGTGATTCGCCGTCCTCCCTACAGTCGTCGTCAACTGCATTTGATGGTTCCGGCGAAAGGTGGCAATCGGCGCAAATATGGCCGTCATGGATTGCGTAAAGGTGATTTGGTCGATTCCCCCAAAGGAATTGGCTACGCAGCGTGGCGATACCGAAAAACAAATATCTGTCAGCGATGCCAACTGGAAGCGGTTGGGGCAGATTGCGGCATCGAAGGTGTCGTTAATTCGCAGAAGTATTGGGTTGGTTGTTTGGGTGGCACCCTTGCCACACTCAACAACCGCTGATATCACTCCCCACCGCTACCGGCGGATGGGGTATCTCGGAGATAAAGAGATGAAAGCTGTCAGGGGCTCCTCAAAATGGTTGTTTTACCTGGTGCTGCTCCCAGCAGTACTGGGATTGTGTGCTTGGCAGGGCTGGGCTTGGTGGAGTTGGGCTAGTGCGCCGCCTGTTACATCCTCAACGCCATCCGAGCGAGCGGAAAACACAGTGCAAATCAGAATTCCCCAAGGCACGACGGCGCAGCAAATCGGGCGCGATCTCAAAGCAGCCGGGTTGATTCGCTCCACTGTAGCATGGAATCTTTGGGGGCGTTGGTTAAGGCTGCAAAACAAGGGGTCTTTTCAGGCAGGAACATACGAACTCTCACCCTTGACTTCGCTCTCAGAAATTGCAGCTAAACTTGGCAGCGGCGGCGTCGTGCAACAAAGCTTTACGATTCCCGAAGGCTGGTCGCTGCGGCAAATGGCAGCTTACTTTGAATCCCAAGGCTTTTTTGCCGCCTCTGAATTTCTCGCCGCTGCCAAACAAATTCCCCGCGATCAATTTCCCTGGTTACCCGCAGGGTTACCCCACTTGGAAGGCTTTTTATACCCGGATACCTACCAACTGGCATCGGGTGCGATCGCTCCAGAAACCGTCATCAAACTGATGCTGAAACGATTTGAAGAAGTAGCGCTGCCAATTTACGACCGCGCTAGAGTGAACAAACAAACCTCTTACAATCTCTTGCAATGGGTAACGCTGGCTTCAGTTGTAGAAAAAGAGGCAGTAGTTCCCACCGAACGCCGTAAGATTGCGGGTGTTTTTGTCAAACGATTGCAGCGAGGAATGAGACTCGAATCTGACCCCACGGTTGAATACGGATTGAACATCAGACAGACAGCGGATCAACCCCTGACGTTCAAGCAAGTCAGAACCCCTTCTCCTTATAACACCTATCTCAATCCAGGTCTGCCCCCCACCCCCATTGCCAGTCCGGGAGTTCCCAGCTTAGAAGCCACCCTCAATCCCGAAAACACCGAGGAAATCTTCTTTGTAGCCCGCTACGACGGCACCCATGTCTTCAGTCGCACCCTCGCCGAACACGAAGCAGCGGTGAGGAAGATCCGGCAACAACGGGAAGCGCGACGCAAGGCGGCTCCTTAGTCCAATTAATACCGAGTCAGCTAATAGCCAATGGTTAATTGTCAGAAGAAGAACTTTACAATTAACCATTAGCAATTAGCCATTAGCAATTAACCATTAGCAATTAGCCATTAGCAATTAGCCATTAGCAATTTATGTCTTGGGGCGCCCTATTACAGCCTGATTTAATTCTAGAGGGGTCAGTAGTAAATCTGACACCGGAGATGTTGCAAAAATATCAGATCAAGGGTCTGGTATTGGATGTGGATGACACCCTAGTACCGCTCAAGGTCGCCCAGGCATCGCAGGAGTTGCACCAATGGGTCGAGGAAATCCGACAGGTGGCGCAGATGTGGCTGGTGAGCAATAACCTGAGCGAGGCGCGCATCGGTAGCATTGCTCGCGCTTTAAACTTACCCTACCTGCACGGGGCTAGCAAGCCGTCACGGCGCAAGTTAAGACAGGCAGTCAAAGCGATGAACCTGCCGGTGGAACAGGTGGGAATGGTGGGCGATCGCTTGTTTACCGACGTGCTGGCTGGTAATCGCCTCGGCATGTTTACCATTTTGGTAGAACCCATCGTCCCTCCCGCCCAAGCCATCGATTCGTTTGGGGTGCGTGCGCTGGAAGTCTGGGTGTCGCAAGTCTTGGGCGCTACCCTACCCCCACGGCAACAAAAATTTACTAACCATCGTAAATCCTGATAATCGTAAACATAAAAAAATTATTATGATTTTTCAGGCTCTGGGATTCTAGATCCTGAAAAATCGGGTCAGCCAAGATAAAGACCGTGAACTACCCCAACCTATAGACCGACGGGGCTTTCCAATTCAACGGGAAATGCCGCTATAACCATGTAGTTTTATTGGTCTTACATTCCCTCCAAGGGCAGGAGTTTTAGTTCCTAAGACCCAAACTTATCGCCGTGACATATACCTATTAGCTTGGTTTTCGCTTATGGCATTGATGTACAAACATTTCTCAATTATAGCACATTCAATGGCGACATTAGGGCATCTTGTTATGGGTAATCGGTAATTGGCTTTGACCCACGACCCAATCTAAAATCTAAAATCTGAAATCTAAAATTGCTTATGTCTCAAACGCTTATTGTCAAAATTGGCACATCTAGTCTGACGCAGCCGGAAACAGGCCGTCTCGCCCTTTCTACCATCGCTACTTTAGTTGAAACCCTGACAAATTTGCGTCACCAGGGTCACCGAGTCGTGTTAGTATCATCGGGAGCGGTGGGGGTGGGGTGCGATCGCTTGGGCATCACCGAACGACCCCGCAGCGTCACCCTCAAGCAAGCTGTAGCGGCGGTGGGACAGGGACGCTTGATGCGCGTGTACGACGATTTGTTTAGCCACCTGCAACAACCGATTGCCCAAGTACTGCTGACGCGGGGCGACTTAGTACAGCGCAGCCGCTATGTCAATGCCTACAACACGTTTCAAGAACTACTGCGCCTGGGCGTTATCCCGATTGTGAACGAAAACGACACCGTAGCCGTCGAGGAATTAAAATTTGGCGATAACGATACCCTCTCTGCCCTAGTCGCCAGCTTAATCGAAGCCGACTGGCTATTTTTACTCACAGATGTGGATCGCCTTTACTCAGCCGATCCCCGCAGCAATCCCGATGCTCAACCGATTGCTTTAGTTAACCGCATCGAGCAATTAGAAGAATTACAGGTACAAACCGGAGCTGCCGGTTCCCAATGGGGAACCGGCGGCATGGTGACCAAAATTTCGGCAGCTCGAATTGCCACCGTTGCGGGTGTGCGAACAGTTATCACCGAAGGCAGATCGCCCCATAACATCCAAAAAATCTTGCAGGGAGAACAGATCGGCACCCACTTCGCGCCCCAAACAGTGCCAACGAATGCCCGCAAACGCTGGATCGCTCACGGGTTAATCCCCGCAGGCAAGCTTTACTTGGACGCGGGAGCAGTCAAAGCCGTTACCTCTGCGGGGAAATCCCTTTTAGCTGCTGGAATTACGTCTATAGAGGGAGACTTTCAGGCATCCGATGCCGTTACTCTATACGATACAGAAGGTCGCGCCATCGCTAGAGGAATTGCGAACTACAGCAGCACCGAGCTGGAGCGGATTCGAGGGCATCAATCTGCAGAAATTCCTGCCATATTGGGCTATGCAGGCGCAGCAACGGTAGTTCATCGCGATAACCTCGTTCTGCTCAACAGTTAAACCAAGCTGATTCAGCTGTGACTACGATCCTCTTTACTGTACTGTTTAATCCAACAGCGTTCTAAAAGATCTACCTTGTGGCGATGCCAATAGCGACGAGGATTCAATATAGTTGTGGAACAAAATAGGGGCTGGTTGAGGAACTGCCAGACAGGAAAGCGAATCGTACTGTGTTTTATAGTCATAAACTGAATATTGTTGAGTGCGGTGGCTCCAAAATTAGCACCGTATCATCTGGATTGACATTGTACGGCCTGTTGGTATAACTTTGCCAAAAACTACCAATGGTTGTCTTGGTGAAGATTGCGGGATTTTATGATAGATTTTTTACTTGGTTTAGTGTAGTTTCCCGGTAGCGCGAACCAATGGGTTTGTGCTAAGTAGTATCGCAGCGCACAAAACTTGGCAGCTTGTAGTATCATACCGTCTCGAGAGTCGCTAGTGAGTAAATAGACGGAGGAAGAGTCCCCCTTGTACCTTTTATTACCAAAACATCAGGTAAAATTTTCCTTTGAACCCCTGACTCGCCGTGGAAGTGGGAAAGTTTTGCCATAATACAGGGTGGGTGCGATGGCGTACCCGTTGGTGGAAATGGGGATTTTTTGCCACAAATCTCCGGGTTAGATCGTAACTCCCCATCTGGCAAATCCGTAGAATTTACAAAAATATACTTTACAGGAACTTTAAAAACAGTATAAAATAGATCTGGATTTTAAAGATTATATAAAAATATGGGATTGTACGTAGAAGCTATAACCAAGATTGATAAGATTTAAGCTACAACTTTGCTATCAAATACGCTGGCATAACAGTTAAAGATACATCAAGGCATTTACCTCATGTCAAGAAGGATAAACACATGATAACAAACGATAAGCCTCGTGTCAGCATCGGACTGCCAATATATAATGCGGAAAAGTTTCTCAGACAAGCAATGGATGCGCTTTTAGGTCAAACATTCGCGGATTTTGAGCTAATTATTTCCGACAACGGCTCCACAGATGGAACGGAAGCGATTTGTCGGGAATATGCGAGCAAGGATAGCAGGATTAAATATTACAAAAACGAAACAAACTTAGGAGCGGCTAAAAATTTCAACCGCGTTTTTGAACTGTCGCGGGGAGAATACTTCAAATGGGCTTCCCACGATGATATATGCGAGCCTGAATACCTAGAGCGTTGCGTAGAAGTACTAGATCGCAATCAGGCGGTGGTTTTATGCTATCCCCAGGCAAACACAATTGACGAACAAGGAAATTGGCAAAAGATTTATACCCAGAATCTCAAGATATTGGCAGAAAAACCCCACGAACGTTTCTATCAATTACTGGAAACTTTTGGCTGGTATCACGGGACTCAACTTTACGGGCTAAACCGTGCTAGCGTGCTGAAGAAAACGATGCTATTGGGGAATTATCCCCATGCAGACCGGGTTTTATTGTCAGAATTGGCAATTCTAGGTCAGTTTGACGAAGTGCCGGAATTTCTATTCAACCGAAGAGTGCATCCAAAAGTGGCACAAATCGAGAACCCGACTTACAAAGCTTTAGCAGTTTGGTTCGACCCCAAAAATAAAGGAAAAATTATGCTGCCTCGCTGGCGGCGGTATTGGGAGTTCTGCCATGCGGTACAGCGGCACGAATTGAGCGCAGATGAGAAAATTCGCTGCTATATGGCGATTGTGGGGCGGTTGTTCCTCTCGCCGGGATTGACCAGAAGGTTGACAGGCATGTTGCAAGATGGGTTGCAAGCTGCGGTACGGTTGGTGTTAAAACAGATACAACAGCCAACCAAAATAGACGGCAAGAGTGCCGTACAAATAAAAGAAGTTGGGACAGGTGACCCGAAAGTGGGTGCAAAGACAGTTACAAGGTAAACCAAAGCGCGATCTGAGTAAGGAAAAAATTTGGGTATGAAAGTAGCGCTGCTAGCGGGGGGACTGGGGACTCGTCTTGCCGAAGAAACCGAGGTCAAACCGAAACCGATGGTGGAAATTGGCGGGAAACCGATCCTCTGGCATATCATGATGCACTATTCCCACTATGGGTTTAACAATTTTGCGATCGCTCTCGGCTACAAAGGCGAAGTCATCAAAAAATACATAGTGGACTATTGCTCGCTTAACAGCAACCTCACGGTTGATTTCCAAACAGGTGCAGTCACCATGAGTGGCGGTCATCGACCATCTTGGACGGTAGACTTAGTCGATACGGGAATGAATTCCCTCACCGGAGGTAGAATCAAGCGCCTCGCACCCTGCATCGGCAACGAAACCTTTATGGCTACCTACGGGGATGGAGTTTCTGATGTCAATTTACAAGATTTATTGGCCTTCCATAAATCCCACGGCAAACTGGTTACCTTAACCGTAGTACACCCCCCAGCAAGGTTTGGGCATTTAGAACTAGATGGCGATCAAGTCACCGAATTTTCGGAAAAACCCCAAACGCGAGAAGGTTGGATTAACAGCGGCTTTTTTGTTCTAGAACCCGAAATCTTTGATTACATTGACGGCGATCAGACATCCTGGGAAAAAGAGCCGCTAGAAAGATTAGCAAAAGAAGGACAAGTAATGGCTTATCAGCATACTTCCTTCTGGCAGTGCATGGATACAATTCGCGACAAAAAATTGTTGGAAACACTTTGGCAAACTGGCAAAGCACCTTGGAAAATGTGGGAGGAGGAGAATGGGAATCTTGGTAACCGGACACAAGGGGTACATCGGTACAACGACGGTGCCAATGTTGTTAGCGGCAGGGCATGAAGTTGTAGGCATAGATAGCAATTTATTCGGGCAGTCTACCTTTTTAGATGGCATCGCCAATATCCCCGAATTAAATAAAGATATCCGCGACGTTGAAGCCGAGGATTTGCGCGGATTTGATGCGATTATTCACTTAGCTGCCTTGGCAAACGACCCCTTGGGTAACCTGGATCCAGACTTAACTTATGAAATCAATCATAAAGCATCGGTGCGGTTAGCTTCTCTAGCTAAAGAAGTAGGAGTGGAAAGATTTTTGTTCTCCTCTTCTTGCAGTACATATGGGTCAGCGGGTGAGGGAAAAGTCACCGAATCAGCCGAATTTAATCCTGTCACTCCCTACGGAACATCCAAGGTGCTAGTCGAACAGGATGTCGCCAAATTAGCGGATGACAATTTCAGTCCTACGTTTCTCCGCAACGCTACTGCATACGGCGTATCTCCCATGTTGCGGTTTGATTTAGTACTCAACAACCTCGTTGCTTGGGCGATGACTACGGGGCGAGTTTATATCAAAAGCGACGGCACGCCTTGGCGTCCCATCGTCCACATTGAAGATATTAACCGCGCCTTTATTGCCGTGTTGAATGCACCGCGCGAAACTATCCACAATCAAGCGTTTAATGTGGGTAAAACTACGGAAAATTATCAAGTCCGCGACATCGCCGAAATTGTTAAAGAAACCGTTCCGGGGTGCGAAGTTGAATACGCCCCTGGTGGGGAACCCGACAAGCGGTCTTATCAAGTAGACTTCAGTAAAATCGAGCGGATGCTGCCGGAATTTAAACCGCAATGGACTGCTCGAATGGGAGCAAAACAACTGTATGAAACATACCAAAAAGTTGGGTTGCGCCTAGAAGATTTTGAAGGACCGCGTTACAAGCGCATCGACCAAATTAAGCAATTACTCAGTAGCGGTCGTTTAGACAAGACTCTGCGCTGGAACCAGTCGGTAGCGACTGCTTAAATTTTTGTTCAATTTTAACCTAATTTTTCATCGAAGATCATGCTGGCATCTCCTCCTCCTCAAAGTTCGGAAAATAACCCGCTCCAACAAGAAAAAGAACTGCGATCGCAAGTTATGGCAGCAGTTCTAGAATACTATCAGTTCAAATTCAAAAAAAAGGAATTTGTCCCCGGAAAATCCTACATCCAGAATGCCGCCAAAGTCTTCGACCAAGAAGAACTGCTCAAATTAGTCGATGCTTCTTTGGATTTTTGGTTGACAACGGGACGCTTTGCTGCTGAATTTGAACAGCGCTTTGCTGAGTGGATGGGACTCAAGCATTGCATGTTGGTTAACTCCGGTTCCTCGGCAAATTTGGTCGCTTTGTCCGCGCTGACTTCCCCCAAATTGGGAGCGAAACAACTCAAACCAGGGGACGAAGTAATTACAGTTGCCGCTGGGTTTCCCACAACGGTAAATCCGATTTTTCAGAATCAATTGGTTCCCGTATTTTTAGATAGTCACTTACCGACTTACGGGGTTGATGTTTTTCAGTTAGAAGCTGCCCTTTCCCCGCGCACGAAGGCAATTATGATCGCCCATACTTTGGGAAATCCCTTCGATTTAGAAGCGGTGATGGCGTTTGCCCAAAAGCACGATCTTTGGGTAGTAGAAGATAACTGCGATGCGGTGGGAAGCGTCTATAAAGGACAAAAAACTGGCAGGTTTGGACATATCACAACCGTCAGTTTCTATCCCGCTCACCATATGACAATGGGTGAAGGGGGCGCGGTTTTAACTAACGATACTCGCCTGAAGAAAATTGTCGAATCTTTCCGCGACTGGGGTCGAGATTGTTGGTGTGCGCCTGGAGTGGATAATACTTGTCAGAAACGCTACGGTTGGCAATTGGGTGAGTTGCCTTTTGGGTATGACCATAAGTTTACCTATTCGCATATTGGGTACAATTTGAAAATGACCGATATGCAGGCGGCTATCGGTTGCGCTCAGTTGGATAAGTTGCCTGATTTTATTGCCAAGCGTCAGCATAATTTTAAGTTTTTGCACGAGCAATTGCAGGATTTGCAAGATGTTTTAATGTTGCCTGAAGCGACGCCTGGGTCGGAACCTAGTTGGTTTGGTTTCCCGATTTTTGTGAAGGAAGATGCTCCTTTTAGTCGGAACGATTTGGTGCAGCATTTGGAAGCAAATTGCGTTAGCACCAGGCTTTTGTTTGGGGGGAATTTGCTCCGGCAACCAGCTTATAAAGGGTTGAATTATCGCGTGGTGGGCGATTTGAAGAATGCGGATCGGATTATGATGGGGACTTTTTGGGTTGGCGTTTTTCCGGGTTTGACGGATGAAATGCTGACTTATGTTGCGGAGACGATTCGTAGTTTTTGTCGCAGTTTTTAGTTTGTAGTGAGGACTTTAGTCCTCACTTTGTCGCTGGAGGGAAGAATCTTTTTAAACGAACCACAGAGGCACAGAGGTCGCAGAGGAAGAGAATGGGGAGAATTTAACCTATGAATATGGAACAGTTTTTTTAAATGAACCGCAAAAGACGCAGAGGACGCAGAGGAAAAGAATGGGGAGAGGTTTTGATTGGAGAGGAATGGAGTTTTTGGTAGGTAGTTTACACTAGCTGGAAAGATGGAAATTAGGGAGACTAAAATTTCGGGTTGTTACGAGCTAAGTCCGATTGTGTTTCATAAGGACTATCGGGGGAGTTTTGTCAAGACTTTTCACAAGGATGTTTTTAGTAAGCATGGGCTAGAAACTAATTTTGTGGAGGAGTATTATTCGGTTTCGGTGCAAAATGTGTTGCGGGGGTTGCATTTTCAAACTCCGCCGGCAGATCCGAATAAGTTGGTTTATTGTCCTTTGGGTCGAATTATGGATGTCATTGTTGATGTTCGGGTGGGTTCGCCTAGTTATGGACAATTTGAAGTGTTTGATTTGAGTGCGGAAAATGGGAAGATGGTTTATCTGGATCCTGGTTTAGCACATGGGTTTTATGTGTTAAGCGAAACGGCTATGGTGATGTATAAGATTTCTCAACTATATTCGCCTGAAAATGATACGGGGATTCGTTGGGATTCGGTGGGGATTCCTTGGCCTAGTAATAATCCGATTTTATCTCAAAGGGATAGGGAGTTTTTACCGCTGGCTGAGTTTAAGAATCCGTTTGTTTACAGCGAAAAGATGGCGATGGCGTAGAGTTAATAGGGTGAATGAGATGGGAAGAACCGACTCGTTACGCAATAAAAGTTTTCTCATCACGGGTGCGGCGGGAATGCTGGGTAAGGCGTTTCACGAAGCTTTAATTGAGGATGTGGAAGGGTGTAAAGTTATTGCGCTTTCTCATCAAGATTTGGATATTACGGATAGAAATGCTGTCCTGAGTCTGGAGACCCAAAAACCGGATTTTATCCTCCATTGTGCTGCCCAAACTAATGTAGACCGCTGTCAGGAAGAACCGGAAAGTTGTGCTGGCGTGCAGATTGATGGGACGCTGCATATTGCTGAGTTGGCACAGCAAACGAAAGCGAAGGTTTTTTATCCGCAAAGTTTTCTGATTTTTGATGGATCTGATACGCCGACGACGGAAGCAACTCAACCTGCACCGCTTTCAATTTATGGGAACTATAAGTTAGAGGCAGAAAGGCAATTGTTATCGATGCTTCCTGATAGTTTGGTGGTGCGGATGGCTGGTTTTTTTGGTGGGGAGGAGGCGGATAAGAATTTTGTCGGTAAGTTTGCCCGTCATTTGGTGAAGTTAATTGGGGATGGGGTGACTAGCTATGAGGTGGGCGATCGCATCTGGCAACCCACTTATACTCTAGACTTGGCGCGGAATTGTCTGCACTTACTGGCTTTGGGTAAAACGGGCACATACAATATGGCAGGTCATACTGAGGCGTCTTTCTTTGAGTTGGCGCAAGCTTGTGTAGAGTATCTGGGGTTAAGCGATCGCATCACTATCGAACGAGTCTCTGCTGAGATTATGGCACAACGCGATCGCGCCGCCCGCCCTAAGTGCGTGTTGCTAGCAAATCAACGCTTGCAAGCGGAAAATCTTGATATGCAACGCCCTTGGCAGGTTTCTCTCAAAGATTATCTGTCTCGACCCTATTTCCACAACTTGTTCCAAAGTTTAAATCTTGGTGCGATCGATGTTACTTGAATTGTTTGACCATCCCTTGCTGGGAAACCTGAAGAATCGCGTGGTAATGTCGGCGATGACGCGCAGTTTTGCCGATCAAAACCACTGCGTGACGGCAGCTTCGGCAGAATATTACGCCCGTCGCGCCGCTGACGGGGTGGCGCTGATCCTCACCGAAGGAACGATCGTACACCCGACGGGGGATGGATATAACGATGTTCCTTATATTTATACGCCAGAACAAACTGAAAGTTGGAAGCAAGTCACCCAACGGGTACACGAGGAAGGTAGTAAAATTTTCTGTCAGCTTTGGCATTGCGGTCGCATCTCCCATGAAGATTTTACCGGCGGCGTCCCCCCGGTGAGTTCGAGTAATAAGCAAGCTGGGGGAATTAACCGGCAAAATGGCAAACCTTATGGGGTGCCAAGGGCGTTGGAAACCGAAGAAATTCCGGAAATTTACGAGATGTTCCGCCAAGGGGCATTAAATGCGATCGCAGCCAATTTTGACGGGGTACAATTACACCTCGCCCACGGTTACCTCGCGGATCAATTTTTTGATGCTGCTATTAATGATCGCACCGATCAGTATGGCGGAGCGGTGGAAAATCGCTGTCGGTTCGCTTTAGAACTAACTGAAATTATATTGCGCGAACTCGGTGCTGAAAAAGTCATGGTTCGCTTATCCCCATCGCGCGGTTTGGGCGACGGTTTTTATGACTGGCCCGATCTGGATGATATGCTGGCTTATTTAATTCCAGAATTTGAAGGCATGGGTTTGCGGATGTTGGATATCAGCTGCGCCCGTGCTGATTATTATCAAACATCTGGACGAATTATTCGCCAAATTAGACCGATGTGGCCTCATTTAATTATGGGGGGCGCATCTTTATTACCAGGTCAAGCTGAGTCGGAACTCCAGGAAGGTTACCTAGATATGGTAACTTGGGCGCGGTTTATCCTTGCTAACCCCGATTTTGTCACCAGGTTGCGCGAAGGAAAACCGTTAATTCCAATGGAAAGCGAGATGTTAAAGACTTTAGTGTGAAATCGAGATTGTTATCTTTCCAGCATTTATGCTAAATCCAGCAGCCCCGCAAGGGGAAACCCGGTTTCTTCGTAAATGTCTAATTACCAAACCCAAGATTTTTACCAGAAACCACCAGAAACCCGGTTTCTTCGTAAATGTCTAATTACCAAACCCAAGATTTTTACCAGAAACCGGGTTTCTCTGCTAGTAAAATCCAAAATCCTTACATTCAAAATCCCTATGCTGTTCAAAATCCGCAACCAATTAACTGAAGTCGCATCCGAACTGGTTTACAAAGTAGACCTGCTCAAACATACTCCCAAACTGCCGTCTTTGAGTGAAAGCGATCGCGCAATTATCAATACGCTTAAACATGAAGGCGTTTTAGTCACCTCTGTTGACGCTTTATCGATTCCTTCTACTTCCCAAACAATCGAATCAGCCAAGAAAATCGTCACCAGGCTACAAAATCCCGACTCAGATCCGGGAATTATCCAAGACAAAAATTATTCTATCACCCGCATCGGTTACACCCAACTCGCTGCGGAATACCCAGAAATTTTTCTCTGGGGACTAAACGAGAGACTGGTGAATATTATTGAAAATTATATTGGACTGCCCATCGCTTGTATCGGAGTCGATGTTCGCAAAGATATCGGCAATGGCATTAAGGATGTCGGTCAAAGGAAATGGCATCGAGATTCCGACGATCGCCGTCAAATCAGAATCATTGTTTACTTGAGCGATGTAACTGAAAATACCATCGCTTTTGAATACGTTCCCAAACATTTAACTCCCGTCAATCCCTTCAAGTCTACCTATGCCGATGAAGAGATGAAACAGGCGGTTCCCGAATCAGCTTGGAAGGCGTGTCACGGGAATGCTGGAACAGCTGTAATGGTGGCGACGAGTGATGTTTACCATCATGCTAAAGTCCCCCCAACAGAAGGTGCAGATCGATTCACTCTTGTCTATACTTACACTTCCAGAAAACCCAGAAGATTACAACTTTGCAAGGATCATTTTTCCACGGAAGGGTTGCAAGCGCTAGAGGGCAAACTTTCCCCAAATCAAAGAGATTACGCCTTGTGGTACTAAACCTATGAAATGGAAAGTTTTAGCGGGTTTGCGTTTTTTCTTAGCTTGGGTTGTGGTTGGTTACCATTTAAGTGAATTTGTTCCTAACCCAAACAAAGATATTTTATGCAATCTGGGCAAATTGAATGGACTAGCAGCCGTTTTTGTGTTTCTAGTCCTTTCGGGTTATGGAATAGGTCACTCGATCGCCAAAGAACCACAAGGATTTTACAAGCGGCGTTTTTGGAGAATTTATCCTTTGTATTTTTCTGCCGTCTTGTTTACTTTCATTCCTCTTCTTGTCTCAAGTCAAACCGTTAAAACTTTGCGGACAGACTATAGCCTCCCCAATGTAGGAACTGTCCTGGGCAACTTATTGTTTCTGCAAAATGTTGCCGTCGATCCCATTTGGGCAAATGTCCCGTTGTGGATTTTAGGGGTTGAAGCAATCTGTTATGCTTTAACCCCATTTTTTGTGAAGATAGGCAATAAAATATTAATTGTTTTAATGGGCTTATCGGCTGTATTTTATGGGGCGTTTCCCTATATTTATGAGGCAATTTACCCCAAGGCAAAAGTTCCTTTCTACAGTTATTTTTTATATGGCATACCCTTATTATTGTTACTGTGGTCGTGGCTTCTAGGCTTTCTGTACTTCCGGAATAACGAAACCAATCTTTGGAAAGCAATCCTAGTTGGGTTGGGGACTATTGTGTTAATAGTAAACCAATATCATACGGGTAAACTCGGCATCCTCACCTACCTGATTGGCAGTTTGGTCATAGTTTTTTCATCCTCGATTAAAGTACCCAAATTTCTTGATGGTATTCTCAACTATTTAGGGGAGATTTCCTATCCGCTTTATTTATTCCACTTTCCCACTTTGATTTTTGCTTATACCATTCTCGGTGTAAGAAACTCGTTTAGTCATGCTTTCCTAGCTTTGGCAGTCTCGCTGGTGTTTTATCACTTGATTGAAGTTCCTGTACGCAGGCTAAGAAAGAAAGTAGAAGGATAGATAACAATGAACTGGCAAATTTTATTAGGTTGGCGTTTTGTTTTAGTATTTTTGATCTCTTGTGCATTATTAAGACAATTTCTCCCAGATATAAACGATCCCCTCTATCATTTAAGGGCGTTTACTTCTGTGGGAAATGCGATCGCTTTACTCATCCTCTCAGGCTATGCGACGGCGAGTTCGATTACCAAAAATCCAGAAGGCTTTTACAAACGTCGCTTCATCAGAATCTATCCTTTGTACTTGTGTGCCATTCTAGTAGCACTTTTACCCTTTTTGTTTTTTGGCGATCGCATTGAACCCCTACAAGACAAACATTATCCCATAGTTCCCCCCAAAGTAGAAACATTTTTTGCCTACTTATTTCTTGTACCAGGGTTTGTGGGTGACGTTTTTTGGTCAAATACATTTATCTGGCTTGTAGGTATTTTGGCAGTAGGCTATCTTTTCGCACCCTGGTTGATTCGTGTCAATAGTAAGGTGATTCTGGCTTTGATTGCGCTTTCCGGTTTGCTGTACATAGTCACTCCCTATGTTTATTACATCTGGTGGGAAGGGAAAGCCCCATTTAATTTGGCTCAATTAGGTCAATTATGGCACCAAAAAGACAAATTACCTTATTATCCATTTTTAGGATATAATCTACTATTTTTCCTTCACGCTTGGACATGGCTTTTGGGTTTCTTCTATTTTCGCGAACAAGATAAATTATCAGCGAAACTCGTGCTGCTGGCGGGGAGTTTAATGTTAATACTGAACCAAGACCGCACGGGAATGTTTTCTTTAGTCATCTACTTTGTTACTTGTTTGGTATTAATAATTGGCGGTAAAATAAAGCTGCCCAGGGTGCTAGGAAAGATCTGCGAATACTTAGGGGGTATTGCATATCCCTTCTTTCTATTTCACCGACCGACTTATATTTTTGCCTATAAGCTGGGAATCACGAATTCAGCCACGTTAATTTTTCTGGCTTTGTTAGTCGGAATGTTCTTTTATCATGCTGTAGATATACCCGTGCGTTCCAGAATGATGCCTGGAAAGAAAATTATTGCGCCTCAAGGAGAGTAACGGTGGAAAACAGCATAAAGCCCAGGTTAGCATTAGCTAAAAAAATCCGCAGAGGGTTTTATATCGTAGGTGGTGGGATTGGGGCTTTACTGTTAGGATTGTATGGGTTCGTTGGTGTCAGGTTAGCGATCGCCAATCACACTACTCCCACCCCCGAAGCGATTATGCTCTTAGGTGGCGGCAAAGGACGGGAACAATTTACCGTTGAGTTTGCTAAAGCTCATCCTTCTCTGGATATTTTGGCTTCTGGGGTGCGTTTCCCAGATGGACTTGAGGTGTTTCGAGATGCAGGGATTCCCGAAAATCGATTGTATTCCAACATTTATGCGGTGGATACGGTCGGTAACTTTGCTATAACTGTGGAAGAATTACAAAAGCGCAAGGTTCATCATGTATACCTGATTACTTCCGACTATCATATGTCGAGAGCTGTTGCGGTTGCTACCATAATTTTGGGAAGTCGAGGAATTGCTTTTACCCCTGTCTCAATTGCTACTAACGAAACCCCAGAAACTTGGTCGTGGCTTCGCATTGCAAGGGATACGAGTCGTTCTATTTTCTGGATTTTCACAGGTCGCACTGGAGCTAACTTTACCATACATCTAAAATTGAAGAGGTAAACTAACTCTCCACAACTTATTTTTATGGCAGAATCAAACAAAATGAACTGGCAAGTCCTTCTAGGACTGCGTTTTATCTTTGTATTTTTTATTACTTGTGCCCAGTTGAGAGAATTTATAGAGAATATAGACAGCGATTTTGTCTATAATTTGAGAAAATTCACTGCCATTGGTAATGTCATCGCACTGCTTTTACTTTCAGGCTATGCTAGCGCCTATTCGATTAAAAATAATCCAGAAGGATTTTATAAGCGTCGCTTTTTAAGAATCTATCCTTTGTACTTTTGTGCGATCGTTTTATCCTTACTGCCTTTTCTGATTTTTGGTAACAAAATTGCAACGCTGCATTCAAAACCAATCGTTCCACCCAATTTAGTCTCAATAGTTGAACATTTAACGCTTTTGCAAGGTCTGGCTTTTGGCACTTTTACGTCCAACTTACCCTTATGGCCTCTAGGCATCTTGGCGCCTTGTTATCTTTTAACGCCTCTGTTGCATCGACTAAGCGATCGCATCATCGTTTTTTCGATTGCCATCTCTGGTTCATTGTACGTAGCAGTTCCCTTTTTCTATAAATTATTTTATCATAAATCCCTTCCATATTATCCTGAATTAGGTTACGAATTGCCCTTTTTTCTATTTGCCTGGGCATGGCTCTTAGGTTTTTTATACTTCCGAAAACAGAACAAAAAAGCGGGTATAATTTTCCTCTGTTCTGGATTTATAATGTTAATTATGAACCAAAGTCGCACGGGTTTCTATGCTTTAATTCTATACTTGATGGCTGGCTTGGCTTTAATCTTTGCTCGCACAACCAAACTCCCAAAGGCGGTAGGTAATACCTTTGAATATTTAGGGAATATTGCTTATCCCTTTTATTTATTTCACAAACCAACCTTTATTTTTGCCTATAAGCTACTAGGGGTGACTAATTCAGTCACCCATATTTTTCTAGCTCTGTTGGTTGGAATATTTTTTTATCACGTAGTAGATTTACCCTTGCGCTCCCGGAATAGATTGTTGGCGACACAAGGGGAGTAATAAGAAGAGGGGAGAATTGTAGCTTTCTGCAACAGCGATCGCGCTAGTTGCAGACATTGCCAGTAGGCTTTCCACCTCAGACTACAGACAAAACCTCTGTCGCCATAGAACTAGAAGCGGGGAATAGAACTTCTTGGCGAATCCAATCAGTTTTCCTAGCAATTCGGCGAGAATAGAGCGCGGCAAATAGCAATTTCCAAGCGCCTGGTGAAAATACGGCTGGGTAAGCGATTTCCCAAGCTGTTAAAAATTGTCCTTGCCGGAGTCCGACCAAACTCCAATGCAGCTTGAGAAAGGCGTTGATATCTTCCAGTGCGGGTAGGGAGGAGCGATACTTTTGATCGACTAATTTGTAGATGTTTTTTTTCATCTGCATATTTACTTCTAGTCGCTCTTGGAAAGAAGATTTTTGATTGTTTCCACCTGTCCACAGGGTGCGGTAGGCGAGGTACTCATTTAAAAATATGGCATCACCGTACTTGGCAATTTTGATCCACGAGTCGATATCGTCGCAGACATTTAAAGCCAGATCCCAACCTCCCGACGCCAGAAAAGCATCTTTGCGGAAGGCGACTTGAATTGGCGTGCCAAAGGGTACCATTTCCAACAACATGCCGTAGTGGATATCTTCTTGGGGTACGTAAAATGCCTTCCCAGTACCGCAGGGTTTAGTGCGGGTCACTTCTGCGCCATTGCCATCGACTTGTATCGCTTGACACGAACACATAACGGCTTGGGGTCGTTGAGCGATCGCTTTCGCCATCTCTTCAATGCAGTTGGGAGCCAGATAATCATCGTCATCCACTGGCTTGATCCACTTTCCCTTTGCTACGCTCACCCCTGCATTCACTGCGCCTGAGTGACCCAAGTTAGCAGAATTGCGGTGGTAAATGACGCGAGATCCTAAACTACGAATATATTCTTCCGTACCATCGTCCGAGCCGTTATCCGCCACGACCACTTCGCAGGGCCAGGTTTGTGCTAATGCGGATTCTACGGCTCGCCGCAACAGAGGTAAACGGTTATAGGTTGTGATGACAATAGTAAACTGACTCATGGCGGCGCACTTTTCTCAAACAGGTTTAAGTGGATTTTGCTTACGCGATTTTGACAGCCACGTAACCATCATACGTTGTTTTACGCAGAAGCTAAAACTACGGGTTTATCTTTTCTAAACGATTGGGTTGGGTCAGATCTCCCTTTCTGCTTCCGTTTCGTTTTTAACAGCTTAGATTTGTTCAGAACCCAAAACGGCATACAATCCTATGGTTTTTGCGGTTATGTGTTCTGAATTACTAGCTTATCTGCTGATCAGTATTCTAGGCAATTTTCTGGAAAAATATGTAAATTTTCGGTAAATTTTCCGATTCATCGGCAAAGCCGTAGTTAACCCTTGAGCCATCTGTCAGGCTGCACCAGGTTTAGGACTTACGCAGTCGTCAGAGCGAGAAACAATCGGCAAAATTGCTGATTTTATCGACTTTTCCCCCCTTGTTTCCCTTCCCTGCTCAGATTCAAGCATTTTTGCTGCAAATGCGTCATTCCTGACGGCGTTGAGCCAATCAATGCATAATAGCGGATTAATTTCGACTCCGCCTAATTTCTGTATTTTCCACTACAAAAAAACCAGAGCAACCGCAGTTCAGTAAAACTACGGTTACCCGAGGGATATTTGCTTAAATTTTTGGTAAACCTTAGTTGATTCTACGAATCTTGTTGCGGCAAAAATCGTCTATTTGGTAGCGCTTCTCTACCAACAAAACTCGGCTATCAGAATTTCGACTGCCTTGAGGGCGAATTTCCCTACTTGCGCTCTGGGTGTTCGGATTCGTAGGAGCTTTTCCCCAGCTGATTAATCGCTGCAATCAGTTGGTATAAGCGTCCCAAATCCCGTTGATTGAAGTACAAAACCAGGCGGGGTAAGTCAAAGGTTTCATCCCCGGCTTCTTGGGGCAAAGCTTGGCTTTTTTCAATTCGTCCCTTAACCAGGATGTCGCTGAATTGCTCGTTCAATCCCTCGATTGCTGCATCGGATAAATCGCAGTTAAGGCGGATGACAAATCGGTCGTCAACGTAGCGGCTAGAGTGATAGACGCGGTAAAAGCTATTGATTGCTTCCATCGCCACGTCTAAACGGTCTGTAATCGTGTAGAGATTGGGATCTTCCGGACTGATTAGCCCTCGTTCGAGGAGATGCTCTTTGATGTAAGCATTCCAAGCTTCCCAGTAATTTCCACCGGGTCGATCGATTAAAACTACCGGCATGGGGCCGAACTTGCCAGTTTGGCTTAAAGTCATGCACTCAAACGCTTCGTCTTGGGTGCCAAAACCGCCGGGAAATAGAGCGATCGCATCGCTTTCTTTCAGCAGAAACAGCTTGCGAGTGAAGAAATACTTGAAGTGGAATAGCTTCGGATCGCCCTCGATAAACGGGTTAGCCTCTTGTTCAAACGGCAATCTGATATTTAGACCAAAAGACTTTTCTGCCCCAGCGCCTTCGTTACCCGCCTGCATGATCCCGCCACCGGCACCCGTCATCACCATGTATCCCTGCTGGACGACGGAGCGAGCAAAGTCAACCGCCATGCGGTACTCTGGGGTGTCTGGCGAAATCCTCGCCGAACCGAAAATCGCCACTTTACGGACGTGCCGATAGGGATAAAAAATTTGGAACCCCTGCTCCATGTCTTGCAAAGCAGCGCTGAGGATTTTCCAATCCAAACGCTCCACCTCAGTGCCAGCGATGCGTACCAGGGTAGCGAGTGTATGCTGAATCCATTTGCTGTGTTTCAGCGTTGGCAGTTGATCGAGTAATTCAATTACTTCTGCGCGTAGAGACTCAAGCGCGTTTAAGGAATTATTTATTGTCATGAATAAAAAGCCCAAGGCGCGGGTTTCTATTCTACCTGGATTTGAGCTGCAATTTACCAGAGAAGAAACCCAAGGTTCGAGAAACGAGGGCGGCGGACTTGCCTTAATCGAGGGATTAAACCATTTCCACCCCGACTCTGGGAGGAATTTACCGATAGGGGGGGGGTGACGATCGGGTGTAAAGAAGCAGTTGGCGAGCCCCAAGGACTTGGGAAGGGGGACGAGGGGGAACAGTCCTCCCTACCAAATACTGATCAGCGCACCCGCTATGATCTCGCCTCTGATGGGATTTTTTTTCATTCCCATAGCCAAAGCCATGCTACAGCGTGCTGGAAGCTGCTGGCGCCGATTTGAACTGACAGCTGGCTCTGGTGGCGATAGCGATCGCGGCGACCGATGACGATAGCCCTTTTCGCCGATTAAGGCGGATATTTTAGGGTTTGACTGCATAGGATGCAGAATGCACGCGCAAGCGTGCGGTTTTCGCTTGTGCTGGCTTTACCTGCGGTTGCTGCTAAAGGTGCTTGGACGCGATCGCTTTCCTGGGGTTTTGACGCTCAAGGGTTAAGGTATTTTTCTAAGGTATTAGCCAGGGTAGTTTTAGGAACTGCACCGACTACCATATCAACCCGCTGACCTCCTTTAAAAATCATCAGCGTGGGGATGCTGCGGATGCCATATTGGCTGGCGACATTGGGATTTTCATCGGTGTTAAGTTTGACTACCTTCACCTTATTTTCGTACTGCGCTGCGATTTCATCCACAACGGGGGCAACCATCCGGCAGGGACCGCACCAGGGAGCCCAAAAATCGACTAATACCGGAACATCACTTTCAAGTACTTCTTGCTTAAACGTAGCGTCTGTAACTTGTGCGGCTGCTGACATGCCTAGAATTCCTTGCCTAGTATTGTCTTTATTTACATCGGAATTCTATCATAACCACCATAGGTGATTTTGCTTTTTCTGGTTTATGCAGCCATACTTAATTTTCGGTGGGGTTCTGGGGGAGGCTATAAGTCCCATGCCTACCCGACTCTGAGGCGTGCGGATACATGGACATCACCCTGGCTAATCAGCGCTCCTCGATGCGTTGGGTAAAGTATCAATCCCATCCTCAACCAATTGAGTAATTGTTTTCTCTCTGGACTCTGCATATTGCCGAAGTTTGTCTAACCGTTTTGCTGATAGCCTAATATGAAGATTTTTGTCTTTCATTCTCTTTGTGTTGTCAATGCGAACACATCAAGTTGAGCATCAAGATGGTTGATCGCCCACCCGACTGACTAAGAGGCCACCCAATGGGTATAAAGTATGTGTACGCCCAGATTGTAGTAATAAAACGAGGCAACGGCAAATGAGACGCTTTCGCCAAGACTTACCCGAAGGGAAGTTGTGGTACTTCACTTGCCGTAACAAGGCTGCACCCGCCCAATAAGGAACCGCCCGAACAGTAGTCCGGGCGGAGTGTGGTGTGAGGAGTGAACGGAAACATGCGTCTCCGCTATCTCTATTCTATGCGACAGTAAAAGATTTGAGGGCGGTTACCCCACCCCGGTTGGAAATTTTCTCAATTGACCGCAATAGGGGCATGGGGGCTGCCCCTATCTGCCTACTTGCCCATGCCCAATTGCTGGGCTTTTTGATAAACTTTGCCTTCGGTCAACAGGGAGGGGGCAATTACCACTTCAACTTGCTGCATTTCCTTGAGATCCTTAGCGCCTAGAGTCCCCATGCTGGTTTTTAAGGCTCCCAGAAAATTGTGAGTACCATCGTCGAGTTGGGCAGGTCCGCGCAGGATTTGCTCTAAACTGCCCGTAGTACCGACGCGAATGCGAGTACCGCGAGGCAGGACGGGACTAGGCGTTGCCATTCCCCAGTGATAACCGCGTCCGGGGGCTTCTTTGGCTCTGGCAAAAGGAGAGCCGATCATCACGCCATCGGCACCGCAGGCGATGCACTTGCAGATATCGCCGCCGGTGACCAGACCGCCATCGGCAATCACGGGGACGTAGTTGCCGGTTTGTTTAAAGTAATCATCCCGCGCTGCCGCACAGTCGGCAACGGCTGTGACTTGGGGGATACCGACCCCCAGCACACCTCTAGACGTACAAGCAGCACCAGGGCCAATCCCGACCAGCACCCCGGAGGCTCCAGTTTTCATCAGGTTCAAAGCGACTTCGTAGGTGACGCAATTGCCTAAAATCACCGGCATAGGCATTTTGGCGCAAAACTGAGCCAGATCCAAAGGCGTTACCGACTCAGGCGAGAGGTGAGCGGTCGATACTACAGTTGCCTGCACAAAAAATAAATCTGCACCAGCTTTCGCCACGACCGAACCATACTTAGTCGCCCCGACGGGAGTGGCGCTGACCGCCGCAATACCCCCTTGACTTTTAATTTCTTGTATGCGTTGCTCGATTAATTCCAGCTTGATTGGCTCGGCATAGAGTTCTTGCATCAGCGGTACAAACTCTGTGGTTCCAACCTGAGCAATGCGGTCTAAAATCGGTTCAGGGTCGGCATAACGAGTTTGGATGCCCTCTAAGTTGAGGACGCCCAACGCCCCTAACTGGGATAGGAGGACTGCCATGCGGACATCCACCACCCCGTCCATAGCACTAGCAATAATCGGGATCTCCCGATCGATGCCACCAATGCGCCAGCGAGTATCTGCCAAACTGGGATCTAGCGTTCTAGTCCCTGGGACTAGCGCAATCTCGTCGATACCATAGGCTCGGCGAGCCGTCTTCCCTCGCCCAATTTCAATGTCCACGCTCGTACTCGTTCCCAAGACTGACTGTTTAAGCTAGGGTATCAAATTGCGGGGGGGATTGGTTTAGCTTGATAGCCGAGAAGCCTCACGTTCCGATAGGGTCAGCGTGAGATAAAAGGCGCGGCGCAGGAGGAGTCTCACCCCTTGCGGGTGAGCGACGCTTCGCCTATTGGTCATGCCGAAGCGTCGAAAAATATGTTTGAGTGAATAGAGTAATTCACGGAATAAGGCAAGAAAACTCGTGGCGAGAGCGCAGGAGAAGATCGCCAACTCCCGTCAGGATTTCCTAGATAAACTATCTCGGAAAATCGTCAACGAGAACCAAGCGATCGTTTCCGAGAATCTGAACGTTAAGGGCATGGTCAGAAATCACAATCAAGCGTTGGCTATCAGTGATTGTGGTTGGTCTATGTTCTTAAACTTTATCGACTATAAAGCCAAAAGGGACGGAAAGACTTTTCTAGAGATAGATCGGTTTTTCCCATCCTGGAAAACCTGTAGCGTCTGTCTGAACATCGTTGATAGTTTGCCCCAAGATATTCGGTCTTGGGAGTGTCCGCACTGCCATACAAGACATGACCGGGACGTGAACGCCGCTATCAACATACGAGATGAAGGCTTACGGTTACTCGCCTCTGGAACGGGGGCGACTGCTGATGGAGGGAATGTAAGACCAAATCGGGGGCGAAAGTCTTCCGTGGCGGCTGTTCCCGGTGAAGTCAGAAGCCTACACTCTGCCCTATGGCGAGTGTAGGTAGTTCACGCTGGGATTAAGGGATGGGGGCGAGGATACCCAAAAACCTAATCCCGCGATCGCCCTACTCGATGGGGAGCCAAATCGTAAACTCTGTCCCTTGTCCTAGCACCGATTCACAAGTCAAACTTCCCCCGTGAGTTTCCTGCACAATTTGACGGCTAATCGATAATCCCAAACCCGTACCTTTCCCCAAGGATTTGGTTGTAAATAAATGGTCAAAGATGCGAGCTTTTATTTCTTCTGACATCCCCAAACCATTATCCCGAATCTTAATCGCCACCTGTTGATTATCTGCTGTCACTTCAGTTTTGATGGTAATTTGATTCGGATTGGCCTGAATTTCAGCATAACTGCGCTGGGAATTCGATTCTTCTAACGCATCGATGGCATTTGCCAGAATATTCATAAATACCTGATTCAGCTGTCCCGGATAGCATTTGACGGCGGGAATGTTTCCATAGACCTTAATAGCTTGAATTTCCGGACGATTCTCGTTGGCTTTGAGGCGATGCCGTAAAATCATCAGCGTGCTATCGATGCCCTCGTGGAGATTGACCGCCACCTTGGAACTGCTGTCAGCGCGGGAAAAAGTGCGGAGGGAGGTGCTGATGTTGCGTATGCGATCGCACCCCACTTTCATCGATGACAGCATTTTGGGTAAATCTTCCAACAGATATTCTAGCTCAATTTCTTCAGCTTTTTCCGCGATTTCTTCCCCCGGATTAGGGAATTTTTCGTGGTATAATTCCAGGTATTCTGTGAGGTCTTTAACCGCAGCGATCGCTTCATCAATATTCCCGGAAATAAACCCAACGGGGTTATTTATTTCGTGCGCCACCCCCGCGACTAAATTACCCAGTGCAGACATTTTTTCGCTTTGAATCAGTTGCAGTTGCGTTTGTTGTAATTCTTGCAGATATTTTTCTAGCTGCTGGGCGTAGTTTTGGGATTGTTGGTAAAGTTGTTGCGATGTTTGATAAAGACGGGCATTTTCCAGAGAGATAGCAGCTTGAGCGCAAAGAAGGTTGAGGATTTCGATGCGCGAGGTGGTAAATGCCCCCTGGATCAAATTATTTTCCAGGTACAGGATACCAATCAACTTGCCTTGATTTAGAATCGGTCCACACAACACACTTTTGGGTTGCTGTTTGTGCATGTAGGGGTCAGCTGCCCAATTAGTTTTAGCCGTTGCGTCCTGAATTACCAAGGTTTCCAATGTACGTTTGACATAATTAATCGCGCTTTTGGGAATTTCTAGGCTTTCCTCGACTGGTTCTGATTGCAGTACAGTCAGTTGAGTAGAGGTTTCAGCTTCATCTAGTTGTGCGATCGCTTCTATTACCCAATTGTCTCCTTGGGGTAAAACCAGCACGCATTTCTGCGCTCCTGCATTTTCCAGCACCACTTGCATCAAAGTCGCGATCAACTTGTCAAGTTGAATTTCGCCAGACAGGGTTTGAGAAGCTTTGATAACGCTTGCCAAGTCTAACTCCGCTAACATCTTGGTGTTGCTAGAAATTAGAGTTGTCTCTGTACTATGAATAGATAGGGTAGCGAGTGTTTGGTTGCTATGAGATCGAATTATTTCCCCCTGGAGAATGGGTGCGAGTAATTGGGGATAGCGTTTTTCTAAGTCATCAACTTTTGCCGTGGCTCCCCAACGAGCATAAGCATAGTAGGCTTCAGTTAAATAGACTTGAGCGATTTTTTCTCTCCCCCATCCCAGATAAAACTTGGCAATCAGTTCATTAGCAAGTGCTTCTTCTTGGATGTATTCGTTTTCTTTGGCTAAGGCTATAGCTTGGTTATAACAGTTGATGGCATCAATTTTTTGCTCCAAAACCCGATGCCGCTCTGCCTCTACTAAATAAAATTTATCCATGAAGTTAGCTGGGGCATGATGCGCCCAACCTTTCATTTTTTCCTGGTTAGCGGCTACCTTTTCCCAGATTTTTTCTTGTTCGGCTTGTTTGACATCAGGATACACTGCGAGGCGAGTCAGGGAATCATAAAAATGGAATTGAGGAATAACTATCTGTCCAATTCCACCGTTTAAGTATTGTTCTGCCTTGGCAGCATTTTCAATTGCTTGAGGATAGTTCCCTAGCAAATAACAGAGCTGAAGCTTGCCGAAATAAAAGTATAAAATTGCACAGGTATCATTGGCTTCAAAATGAAGCGGCAGCATTTTTTCCTCATCATAAGCTTCACCGATGAGACAACATGGATTTTCCGCATATCCGAGCCAATTCAAGACTATTTGCCGATAGATCTCGTTCCGGTAAAATATCCTTTCTTGTTTGATTTGCCACAGGGCATTGCTGTAGGTCGTCAACTCCTGTTGCAGTTCTGTTAGTTCTCGACCCATGAAATATGCGGCGTAGCAGTAGGTATTCAAAGAAAGTGCTGCAAATTCTAAATCTCCCGTTTCCAGTCCGACAGAGTAAGCTTCCAGAAGCGGCTTTAATGTTTCCCTGATATGATCCTTCCAATTCCTGACCAGGCAATTAAATGTTTGGATCACCTTAGCTGTGACTGCTTTAGTATGAAACTTAGCCAACAGATTTTCAGCCAGCTTGCCAAATTGATACCCAGACTCGATGTCTTCCACTACTCCGCAGAGAATTAACCCGTAGACAACATAGGCAAAGGCAGATAAGGGGGCATTGCCATATGTAACCGATAAGTTGATTTGTTTAAAGATAATCAGCGGGAACAATTCCGGAACGGCTTGATAGACCAGAGTTGTTGCACTGGCTAGAATACCCATAGCTGCCAATGAGCATGGGTCTGTCATTTCTGGTAAGTGAATTAAGTCCTCAATTTTACCCCTACTAGCCAGATTTGAAATTGTTTTCTCCCGTTCCATCTGAATATCGGATTGACTGGTATTTTCCGGAAAATATATTCCCAACAATTTCAAAAATGTTATTGTAGTATTGACCGCTTCTATTGCTTTGTTCTGTGCGCCATAAGCTTGTATTTTGGCATGATAAACTTTCACTTTTTCCAGTGGTGTTTTAGCTTGCTGCAACACAACTTGTGCCAGTTGTTCCATCCGTTCAAAGTCAAGATCCAGGTAGGCTGCTTCTGCTGCTTCCTCATACAAATTTCGGGTTAATTGATAATTTGTTTGCCAACAGTCTGCTGGTAGAATCGATATCCCCACAGTAAAATATCCGACAGCAGCGGCATAGGCTGTAGAATTCCTGGCTTTACGTCCAGCCATGAGATTTAACTGAGCCAGTTCATCCCGCTCTGTTTGCAGCGCAATTAACTCGACCCCTATATTTAACTGGTTGACAATTGCAAAAATTTTCTCTTCCCGTTCGGCTTCAGGAGTTTTATTTAACAGCTGTTGACCAATTTTTAAATGAGTTGATTGTTTCTGGTTTTCGGGAATTAGAGAGTAAGCGGCTTGCTGAACTCGGTCATGCAAAAATTTATAACTGGGTAATTGGTGGTTAATTGGTAATTGGTTGGGTTCTTCTTTATTGCTATAATCTTGGAAAAATTTGTAAATTTCGCTAAGAGGTAAAATTAACCCTTCTTGCAAGGCTTTCCACAAGTCTGCTGCCGTCTCATCTGGGGATTTTTCTTGCACGATTGCCAGGGTTTCCAAGTCAAATTGGTTGCCGATGCAGGCAGCTAGCTGCAATACAGTCTGAGTTGATGCTGGCAACTTCTGTAACTGAAGCGCCATAAATTCCACCACATCATCAGTTAGCGCTAACGTCCTGACGCGAACGATATCGGACTGCCAATAACCGGCCTCAAAGTTAAAAATAATCAATCTATTTTCATATAAAGATTTAAGGAATTGATTCGCAAAGAAGGGATTCCCTTTGGTTTTTTGATGAATTAGTTGAGTGAGAGGAAAGGCAAGGTCTAGGGGACAATTGAGAGTATCGGCAATCAGATGGTTTAAATCGGATTGCTTGAGGGGAGCTAGAGTAATAGTATTAACTGTTGCTTGAATTTTCCTAATCTCTTCTAAAGCCAACATCAGCGGATGGGCAGGAGAAACTTCGTTATCCCGATAGGCACCAATGAGTAACAGATAGCAGCTATCCGTTTCGCTCATTAATAATTGCATCAACTTTAAAGAAGCCGAATCTGCCCATTGCAAGTCATCGAGAAATATCACCAGGGGATGTTCTTTTGTGCTGAAGATCTGGATGAATTTCTCAAACAGCAAGTTAAAGCGATTTTGGGCAGCGCTGCCAGACAGTTCTGGGACAGGAGGCTGTTTGCCAATAATTCTTTCTAGTTCGGGAATGACATCAATGATGACTTGACCGTTCTCTCCCAAGGCTGAGAGAATTTTGGTTTTCCACTGTGCAATTTGAGTATCGCTTTCACTTAGCAGTTGCGCCATTAAATCTCGGAATGCTTGCACGAATGCTGAGAAGGGAATGTTGCGCTGAAATTGGTCAAATTTACCTTTGATGAAGTAACCCCGCTGGCGCACGATGGGTTTGTGGATTTCATTGACAACAGCGGTTTTGCCAATACCGGAAAAACCTGCTACTAACATCATTTCGGTTTTTCCCCCTGCGACTCTGTCAAAGGCGGCGAGTAAGGTTTCTACTTCCTTGTGGCGACCGTAGAGTTTTTCAGGAATGATGAAGCAGTCTGAGATATCCCTTTTTCCTAACTCAAAGGCAGGGATGTTTCCTAAGTTGTTCCACTGATGCAAGCAGGTTTCTAGGTCCTGTTTTAATCCCAAGGCACTTTGATAGCGGTCTTCGGCATTTTTTGCCATTAGTTTGCCGACAATATCAGACAGGATTGGAGGAATACTGGGGTTAAGACTGTGGACTGAATCAGGTTGCTTGGCAAGGTGAGAGTAAACCAATTCCATCGGTTCGGTGGCGGAAAAGGGTAACCTTCCGGTGAGGAGTTCGTAGAAGGTAATGCCTAAAGAATAGAAGTCGGTGCGGTAGTCAATTCCCCGGTTCATTCGCCCAGTTTGTTCGGGAGATAAGTAGGGAAGAGTGCCTTCGAGGACGTTAGGATTGGTAAGAACTTGCGCTTCTCTGGGAAGTAGGGAAGCAATGCTGAAGTCAATCAGTCTTACTTCAAGGGTGGTGGGGTTAATCAGAATATTGCCGGGTTTGATGTCTTTGTGAATGACTCGATGGCGATACAATCCTTCTAAAGTTGAGACAATTTGAATCGCGAGCGCCAGAAATTCTGCCAGACTGAGGGGATGGGAGGCGGTGTATTGTTTGAGGGAAATACCGCCCATATCTTCCATGACTAGGGCATAACCGTTGCGGCAGTTTTCTAGACTGTAGGTTTTGATGATGCCGGGAAGGTCGAGGTTTTTGGCGATGCTGTATTGGTTGCGAAATTGCACCAGTTCGTTGAAGCTAGGATACTCACTCCGCAACAGTTTGATCGCAACGGGTTTTTGGTCTTTAGTTCGCTGCCCTCGATAGACTAGGGTTCTGGTGCTGTCGTATATTAGCTCAATAATGCGATAACCAGGGAGTGCGATCGCGCTGGGAGTATACATAGGTATGCTAGTTGGCTGGTGAATATCGTAACCCTTACAATCTATAATTCCCTTAAACTAACACAACTCACATCTTGCACCAATCGACTGGGCGGGCACCGACGCCCACCCCACAAGAGATTGATTTTTCTTGTGGGATGGGCATCTTGCCCGTCCCACTTGTTAATCGTGCCAGATCTGAGACAATCTAACAGACCAGTCCCCACCAGACTCATACCTAGTTGTATCTGTTACCGCAATCTACTGGTAGTCAAACTGCTAGCGGTTGCTCAACTTTATGGGTTTTTGCATAGACTAGAAGCTCGTCCATCGATTCTGCGTAGGCTTCAAACAATTCATCAACCAATGCAAAATACACTTGACGCTGCTCATCTGTGATTTCTATTTGTGCAAAAAACTCCACAACATTACGACTGTTTATATTGTGGTTGTTTTCCTGTGTTAAATGATGGTTCCCGAAGAATCGATATTGTTTTTTGCCTCTGAATTGCAGTTGCTTAACAACTTGTTCGGTGTTCGAGAAAAAAACATTGCCTGTGACTTCTGAAACTAGAACTCCTATCAATTTTTGCAGCGGGTCTGATATCAAAACACATCGCTCAATTTTAGGGCACACTTGCCGAGTTTTCTTGGTTTCTTCGCCCCAAAGAAATTTCAAAGCATCGGTAAAATTAAGCGAGCGGTCTAGATCTAGTTTTTGCAGGTCTTCCAGAAGCCAATGCCAATGATCTTGTTCTTCATAACTGTGTTGATTGATAATTGCCTGGATTTTGTTAGTGGTTGGCTCTTCTCTGAACCCATATTTACACAAATCTGAAAAACCCGTAGCTAAAGGAACAAGGCAGGGAGCAAAAGCGAGCCTTTGTCTAGGATCTATGCTTTGGTCTTGCATGTAATCAAACAATGGCAATTCGGCAAATTCTTGCTTTCTCTTTTGAATTAATGCCAAAACGTCTTTCATCTTGAAATACCTCTTTTTCCTGGACTGTAGCACCCTAGCTAAATTTGGTAAATAGGTGGCTATGACAATCAATATAGTAAATCTAATGTAGAGCGCCCTCGGTAAAATTAACTATTTTTTTTTTTTTTTATTGAACAAGAATAGATGAAAGTACTTGTCTAATTCCCTAAATACACGGAACTAGGGGCTGAGCAAAGCAGGAAAGTTGTACGATTTGTGTTATGGTTGAGTTTTTAAGCGATCGCACCGTCAGTGTAGGACGGTGAGATCGCTTAAAAGTCCGCTATTAACTGCATAAATTCACATCAATGTCTGATCACCCCAGATCTCAATCCCTAGAAGCGGCAGGTGTGAAGTTCATCCGCGTCCTCTGGTGCGATAATGCCAATATTATTCGCGGCAAGGCTATTCACATCGGCGCGCTATCCCATCATTGTGAACAGGGGGTGGGAATCTCAGCGGCACAGCAGGCGATGCCGGTGATGTATGATGCCCCAGTTGCTGAAACTGGTCTTGGCCCGGTTGGCGAGGTACGATTGATACCTGACTGGTCTACGCTTAATGTATTGCCTTATGCACCCAGTCATGCCCGCGTTATGGGGGATATGGTCAAGGATGGCATTGCTTGGTCTTTTTGTCCGCGCCATTTCTTGAAGCGGATGGTAGCTGATGCTTCTAGTCTGGGTTTGGAAGTAATGGCGGCATTTGAAAATGAGTTTTACCTGCTGCGTCCAACTTCTGATGGCATTGGAGTAGAACCCGCTGACAATACTGTTTTTGCTTCTACTCTGGCGATGGATTCTAATTTAAAAGTAATCGATGAAATTGCCCTTGCATTGGTTGCTCAAGCAATGCCCGTTGAGCAATACTATCCCGAATCAGGCCCCGGTCAGCATGAAATTTCGATTCGCTATACCCAGGCAATGTCAGCTGCCGACCAACAAATTGCTTTCCGAGAAACTGTGCGCGCGATCGCTATGCGACACGGCTTAAAAGCTTCTTTTTTACCTAAAATATTTGCCGATAAAGCTGGCAGTGGATGCCATTTACATTTGAGTCTATGGCAAGATGGCAAAAATATCGTTTCTGATGGGTCAAAAGTTGGCGGTCTTTCCCAGATAGCGCAAGCTTTTATTGCCGGAATTCTGAACCATTTACCAGCTTTGATGGCGCTGACTACTCCCTGCACTAATTCTTATCGTCGCATCCGCCCGCATTTTTGGAGCGGTGCGTTTCGCTGTTGGGGAATAGACAATCGCGAAGCCGCTGTGCGAGTACCAACTGACCCAGCGGTAAAAAGTCCGACTAATTTTGAGTTTAAAACAGTTGATGCTTCCGCAAATCCTTATTTGGCTTTAGGTGCGGTTATAGCGGCAGGACTCGATGGTGTTAAGACTCATCTTGAGTTGGGCGATCCGGTGGCGGTAGACCCCGGTTATTTGTCAGAATCAGAACGCAATCTGCGGGGTATTGATTTGCTGCCGACCAATTTGGGGGATGCCATCGCTCACTTAACTCGCGATGATATCCTCCTCACTGCCTTGGGTTCAGATTTGGCAAATGCTTATCTGGCAGTGCGAAAAGCCGAGTGGGAAGCGATGAAAAATATGGAATTGGAAGATGAGGTAAAGCTTTTACTAGAACGCTATTAATCGATGGTGACAAGCTAGACAAAATCTCAAATCTCAAATCTCAAATCTTAAATTGTTTATGGATCTTTGGCACATTCCGGCAATTGACCAACACGCTCATAACTTGCTCAAACCAGAAGTGTTTGACCGTTATCCCTATGGGGCTGCTTTTACTGAAGGGTATGATGCCGATATTGTCAACTATCATGCCCGTCATACCTTGTGCTACCGCAGGAGTTTAAGGGAAATTGCCACCCTTTTGGAGTGCGAACCAACAGAAGAAGCTATCCTTTCTCGACGCAGGGAATTAGGTATAGATCGACTCGCGGAACTCTGTTTCAATGCAGCAAATATAGAAACTATTCTCTTAGACGATGGTTTTCTTCCCGATGAAGTTCTGCCTGGGGAATGGCATCAAAAATTTGTGACTGTCCACAGGGTACTTCGTCTGGAATGGTTGGCAGAAAATATTATTAGTCAGGTTGATAATTTTGAGACATTGATAGACCATTTTCGCGCTGCAATTGACCCGCCTCCCCTGGGAGTTGTCGCTTTTAAGAGCATTGCCGCCTATCGCACTGGTTTGGATATTCAGCCAATTCCTTATGAAATGGCTAAGTTCAGCTTTTACGATCTGAAACACTCTTCCCACCAAAAACCGCTGCGCCTCGCTAACAAAGCTTTAATTGACTTTCTGATCTTGCAGGCATTGGAAATTGCAGCTAAACATAACATACCCGTACAGTTTCATACGGGATTTGGCGACCCCGACCTCGATTTGCACAAAGCCAATCCTCTTTACCTGCGTACTTTACTAGAAGATAGTCGCTATCGAAATGCTAAATTTGTCCTACTTCATGCTTCCTATCCTTATATGCGCGAGGCAGGATATTTAGCTTATGTTTATCCTCACGTTTATTTGGATTTTGGCTTAGCGGTGCCTTTTTTAAGCGTTGCTGGGATGCGTTCTGCGGTACAGATGTTGTTGGAATTAACGCCTACTAGCAAGTTGATGTATTCTTCTGATGCTCACTTTATTCCGGAATTGTATTATTTGGGTGCGAAATGGGGGCGCAATATTTTAGGGTTAGTTTTAGAGCAATCTATCCAAGATTCTGATATAAATTCAGATGAAGCGGAGGCGATCGCCCTTGCAGTTATAAGGGAAAATGCCCGCAACCTTTACCGCTTACTCCCTTCGCCATAAAAGAATACCTAACTCAAGGTGCTAGTTATTTCATGCATAGTGGCTAATGGCTAATGGCTAATGGCTCTATGATAAAAAATGCTATATTAACAATTAGCAATTAGCAATTAACAACGCCAAAGTTTATAACTACCAAATTGCGTTAGGTGCATTGTTGTTGATGTTGAGTAACCAGTGCTATGTCGATTCAAGTTTATGGAATTCCAAATTGCGGCACCTGCAAAAAAGCCTTCAAATGGCTGGAAGATAACGGTGTTGAGTATGAGTTTATTAACACGAAAGAACATCCGCAAACTCGCGAGACGATCCAAAACTGGGTAGCGTCTTTGGGTTCAAAGCCGATGCGAAATACCTCTGGTCAATCTTACCGGGCGTTGGGCGACTTGAAGACGAATTGGACCGAGGAAGAGTGGATAGAGGCGTTCGCTAAAGACGCGATGCTGCTTAAGCGTCCTCTTTTTGTTAAGGATGGACTTGCAGTGCTGGTAGGTTTCCGAGAGAAAGAGGAAAAGCTGCGAGAAAAGTTGGGAATTGCGGTATAATACCGTTGGATTTTTTGACTGCGTTCGCGAGCGCTCGCTCGTGACGCGCTTAATATAAAACATTTGATTTAAATATTGTCAGCGCTCGCTTACTTCTGCACGACCTATGAAATCTAAAAATTTGCTCATTGCTGGGGTGTTGGCTGCGATCCTGGTTGCTAATCCTACTGTTGCTCAAAATCAAGAAATAGACAACGAACTGTATCAACTCTGCACCCAATTCCCCCTCAACTCGCGCTGTGCAGGTTTTAACAAAACCTGCGGAATTCCCCATCCGCCTATGGGGTGGGGATGGATAGCAGGGGAGAAATTAGGGGTTCGATGCCCCTAATTTCTCCAATCTACCGCCGGATTGATTTTGAATATATTTTTTAACAATTTCTAGAGGCGCTCCACCGCAAGAAACAATGCACTTAGAGTCATGCCATAACTTAGCTTTTCCCCAATAATACTTATCAATTTCCGGTTTATACTTCTCCCTAAGAACCCTACTGCTAGCAGACTTAAGAGAAGCAATTAAATCGGAAATATTGTTATCTGGATGCAGATCGATAAGTAAATGAACGTGGTCGGCTTCGCCGTTGCAGTCAGACAGCTTTGACTTGTTCGCACTTAGCACTCGCTCAAACACATGCTTCATATCCTGAAGCATTTGCGGCGTAAGCACTTTTCGCCTGTATTTGGTTACAAAAACGATATGCAGGTGGATTGAGAAAACGACATGAGAGCCGCTGTGTAGTTTAGTCATGCAACCTTCTTGTCATGCCCAAAAACGTGATATAGTTATTCTATTGTAAAGCGCCAACTGAAACAATTCAGGGCAGCAAGTGACGCATGGCAACAAGAAGGCAGACATTTCGACTGTACCCCAACAAGCAACAAGAGAATAAGCTGTTTGAGGCACGGAGAAATCATGCCTACCTGTACAATGCCTGCATTGCTCATCGTCGTTACGAGTGGAGAGCTTCCCAAAAAACCGTTACTTATTTTGAACAGCAAAATTGTTTGCCTGCATTCAAAAAAGAATGGATTGAGTTTGCTTATTTGCACTCACAAGCTTTGCAAGCTACGGTCAAGCGTGTTGACTTGGCTTATGGTGCATTTTTTCAAGGATTAAGGAAGAAGCCCAGGTTTAAGTCGATTCGCGACTACTCCGGTTGGACTTATCCAGCTACATCTGGCTGGAAGGTCAATAGTAACGGTAAGCATGGAAGCGTTACCTTGAATGATTTGGGCATCACGGTTAGGATGCGCGGTCAATCAAAACAATGGGGCGCTCTTACCACCTTAACCATTGTTTACAAGCCAGGTGTAAATCAATGGTTTGCATCGTTTACCGTTGAAATTCCGACGCCAGAAACTAGGCTTGGTTCTGGTTCAGACTTGAGTTACGAATCAATAGTATGTTTTGATTTAGGTACAGAAACAGCGTTAACGCTTTATGATGGAGAAACCTTTACCGAACTAGAAAATCCTCGCTTTACCCAGCGTTGCGAGCAGCTAATTAAGCGAAAGTCTTCAGATCTGAGGCGCAAGCGCGCACCTAATAGAAGAAAGAAAGTTAAAGCCTCAAGGCGCTGGAGGAAAGCGAGGAAACAGGTATCAAAGCTTCAAAGAAAAGTAGCTAATCAGCGCAAGGATTGGCAGCATAAGGTTACATCAGAGATCGCCAGTCGTTATGACATCGGTGTAACCGAACAGTTGAACACCAAGTCCATGACGCGCCAATCAAAAAAAAGCAGCAAACGTAAAAGACAGAAAGCTGGACTCAATAAGTCAATTCTTTCTGTTGGGTTTAGTACGCTCAATAAAATGATGGCGTACAAAATCGAACAAAAAGGTGGTTTGATGCTGATACTGCCTACAAAACAAATAAAACCATCACAGCGCT
>NZ_BLAY01000014.1 GCF_020521235.1 Microseira wollei NIES-4236
ACCTCCAGACGCTGTGTAAGACTCAGACCGGATTTAGTTCCGGGTATCTAGCAATAGATACACCCAACAGAGCAACGGCGAATGAGACGCGAAGCCCCATCCGCCTATGCGGTGGGGTACTTCACATTATCCCCAGAACTCAACAGAGAATCAGGATGCGTTGGCGCTTGCTGGGAAAGGAGGCAGATCGCGCTCGGCAAGCGGGCATTACCACAAGCCTCTTTTACCGCTGGGTCGTACCGTCATCCAATTTGTTTTCGCTAAAGCCAACTGCTCTTCTGTGAGTCTGGCGCCGGTGAGATTCGCTCCACACAGGTTTGCACCTCGGAGATTCGCATTGCTGAGATAAGCATAACTGAGGTCTGCTCCTCTCAAGTCTGCCCCTTCCAAATCGGCATAACTCAAGTAAGCCCTAGCCAAGTTGGCTTCTCGCAGAATCGCATAATTTAAACTTGCCCGCCCAAAATCGGCCTCGTATAAATTTGATCCAGTCAGATTTGTTCTGTTTAATTTAGCTTGGTGGAAAATTGCTCCTGATAAAGTGGCCTTTTGCAGGTTTAATAGACTGAGATTTTGTTCGGCAAAGTCTCTTCTACCTTTGGAATAGCCTGTTTGCACTTCTTGGGCATCTAATTTGCGCGGTATTCTGGTTTGTTTTCCGGGGGAACCGCCGCTGGCAATTGCGCTTCCTGTCGCGGCTTTGGGGCGGTTAGCTCGATGTCCGGTAATTCCAGATTGAAAATCGGTTCCTTCTAAGCGGGTGCGCCTTGCCCGAATCGCCATTGCCGCCTTGACCACAGAAGGTGTGGATTGGGAACCCCCGGAGATGCGACCCAATCCCCCAGACAGCATGTTGGATTTATTGGCATAGGGCTGGTAAATAGTAGAAGGTTGAGTTGCCATTCCCTGAGCGAGGCTATCTAGATAAGGCTCCAAATCTAGCGCTCTGAGGACATCATTTGCCGACTGGTAGCGATGGCGAACCGATACTTCCAGCATTTTGCTCAATACGTCCTCCATATGCTTGCTGACTTGGACGTATTTTTGCCAGAGCATTTCTCCCGTTGCCGGATTGTATTCTAGGTCTTTGGGAGATTTGGCGCAAAGCAGGTAAACGCAAGTCACTCCCAAGGCGTAGATATCGCTGGCGTATACCGGACGCATTGCCATCTGTTCTGGGGGCGCAAATCCCGGAGTGCCGATGGCGTAAGCGGTTAGAGCGGTTTGATCTGATAGCGAAGCTGCCGTGTTGACTTGGTTTTTCACTGCCCCAAAGTCAATTAGAACCAGCTTGCGGTCTTGATGGCGACGAATCAAGTTAGCTGGTTTGATGTCCCGGTGAATCACCTGCTGGCTGTGGATGTATTCCAGCACAGGCAGCATCTCGCTGAGGAATTGTTTGACCCCCTCCTCGCTAAACGATCCGTTGAGTTTAACTTCCCGCTGGAGCGTCTCGCCTAGTATGTACTCCTGGACTAGATAAAATTGTTGATGGGTTTCATCTTCAAAGTAATCCAGCAGTTGCGGGATTTGCGTATGACTGCCAATCCTTCCCAGGGTCTCGGCTTCGCGCTTGAACAACTCCCGCGCCATTTTAAATACCTGTGGCGTCGTCGCCGAGGGGCGCAGTTGCTTGATGACGCGAGACGGTTCACCCGGTAGACTCTCGTCTATGGCTAAAAATGTGGCTCCGAAGCCACCTTGTCCCAAGGGTTTTCTCACCCGGTAGCGATCGCGCAGCAGCAGGTTGGAGCCACATGCCAGACACCGATCGACATGGTTCGGGTTTTCGGGATGGGAACAGGCTGGATTTAAGCAATAGCTCATTCAGCATCACTCGCTTCAAGTATCGGTTCAGCAGTCAATGAAGTGCCCTGTTTCCATTATCTGGGCAAGCATCAATAAATACAGTGCTATTCGTACAATCAATTCTTTAAAGAGTTGATGAAGTAGCACTAATAGGGATTTAACTGTTTTCTAAATCACCGAGTAATTACCCACAGTGAAATTACTGAATAGGTTTCCTGATCGCATATAGAATGCCCAAAAGGATGGAATAATTAACAGCAAGCTCATGGCAGAGCAATTAACTTGTCATACCACGCCTTGGGTGTAATTTAAAAGTCCTACCGCCAATCTAACAGTTCAGGTCAGTTAAATGCTACAGGAGCAGAGGGGCTATGGTGATGGGGAGATGGGGAAATCAGGGAGATGGGGAGATGGGGAGATGAAGAAGACTCTTGAAGTAGAAGTAATTTCTTCATCCCTATCTTCATCCCCCCCTCCATCACCTTCCCCATCTCCCCTGCTCCCTACGCCCGCACAAGCAGCTCACCTCTCTCCCCGCTCGCGCAACTAATATAATCAGGTTTGTATTGGAAAATGCAAGCAAGTTAATGCGTATCTCTCTCAACTGGCTAAAGGAACTGGTCGATTTCACCGCAACGCCCCAAGAGTTGGCTGCAACGCTGACTATGGCTGGGTTTGAAGTGGAAGATATTGAAGATCGTCGCACTTGGGCGCAAGGGGTGGTTGTCGGCAAGGTGTTGGACTGTCAGCCCCACCCCAATGCAGATAAACTGCGGGTTTGTCAAGTAGATATCGGGCAAAAAACGCCTTTAAATATCGTCTGCGGTGCCCCCAATGCCAGGACGGATATTTACGTGCCAATCGCTACGGTAGGGACTCACCTACCCAATGTCAATCTTACGATTCGGCCTGCGAAGCTGCGGGGCGTACCCTCTGAGGGGATGATCTGCTCCCTCGCCGAGTTGGGGCTGGAAAAAGAATCCTCTGGCATTCATATTTTTGAGCCGGATTTAAAACTGGGCAGCGACGTTCGCCCGCTCCTGGGTCTGGATGATGTAATTTTAGACATTACTGCGACTGCCAACCGCGCCGATGCCTTGAGCATGGTGGGAATCGCGCGGGAGGTAGCAGCTTTGACTGGTGCCACCCTCAAGCTACCAGAAGCCCCAGAAATTATGGCAGGGGAGCTCAAGAGCAGGGGGGCTCAAGAGAAGACTGCTTCTGGTTTGGTGCTGAAAATTGAGGAGTCTCAAGCTTGTCCAGCTTACATTGGGACGGTGATCGAACAAGTTAAAATTGCTCCTTCTCCCGCTTGGTTGCAACAGCGGCTGACTGCTGCTGGGGTGCGACCGATTAACAATGTAGTCGATGTGACTAACTATGTGCTGTTGGAGTGGGGACAGCCGCTGCACGCTTTTGACCGCGATCGCTTATTAGGTATAGCAGGTACTGAAGATAAATCATCTAAACCCCTGACTATCGGCGTCCGCTTTGCTGCCTCTGGAGAAACCCTCAAAACCCTTGACGGTCAATCTCGCACCCTGCAACCACAAACTCTGCTAATTACAGCCAACAACCAGCCTGTAGCCCTTGCAGGCGTCATGGGCGGCGAGGAAACTGAAGTCCACGCCGATACCCAAAACTTGGTTCTAGAAGCCGCATTATTTGAACCAGTGGCAATTCGTCGCTCTGCACGCAGCGTCGGATTGCGGACTGAGGCATCTTCCCGCTACGAACGCGGCGTCAACTTCGCAGAATTGGAAGTCGCTTGTCGTCGCGCCCTGGGGATGCTCGTCGAGTTGGCAGGCGGGGTGCCCTTTGAGCAAAAAATTGCCGACGCCCGTCCTAACCAATCTGCCTGGAGTCGCTCGATCGAATTGCGCCTCGACCGGGTTAACCAGATTTTAGGGCCAATTGTCCTAGGCGATGATGTCGGCGAACTGCAACCGCCAGATCTCAACCGCATTATTACGGCTTTGGGATGTAAAATTGATAACAGCACAGATGAAAAAGTTTGGCAGGTAACGGTTCCCCCTTATCGCTATCGCGACTTGGAGCGGGAAATCGATTTAATTGAAGAAATCGCCCGTCTTTACGGTTACGATAATTTCTGCGATGATTTGCCGCAAGAAACAGAAGCAGGCTATCTTTCCATTGACCAGGAACTGACGCGGAAATTGCGAGAAGCTTTCCGCGCCGCCGGACTAACGGAATTAGTGCAATACTCCCTGGTTAAACCGGGTGGGGATAAACAAATTGCCCTGGCAAATCCTTTGTTTGCCGAATACTCGGCCTTGCGAACCGATTTGATCTCCGGATTGATCGATGCGTTTCAGTATAATTTGGAACAAGGCAATGGGGCGTTGAACGGGTTTGAAATTGGTCGGATTTTCTTTTGCGATGAAGATGGTTTAATGGAAGCCGACGCGATCGCAGGGATTTTGGGAGGCGATCGCACAGTCGGTCGCTTTCCGCGGGGCGGACGGGAACAACCCATGTCTTGGTTTGAAGCGAAGGGCGTTCTTGAAAGCGTATTTCGCCGACTAAATTTAGCAGTAGAATATCAACCGGATCGCCGCGATCCGCGCTTACATCCCGGACGTACTGCGTCGCTGTGGGTGCAAGGTAACCGATTGGGAACGTTTGGACAACTGCATCCCCAGTTACGTCAAGAACGAGGTTTACCAGATGCGGTTTATGCGTTTGAACTCGATCTGGATGTATTGCTGGACTCGCTGGATGGAGAGGAAAATCTGACGCCTGCATTCCGTGCTTATTCCACTTTCCCAGCATCGGATCGGGATATTGCCTTCTTTGCACCGACCCAGGTGTCGGTGGCGGAATTTGAACGGGCGATATCTAAAGCTGCTGGCACTTTACTAGAGTCGGTAGAAGTGTTCGATGAATATCGCGGCGAAAACGTTCCAACTGGACAGCGGAGTTTGGCATTTCGGATTGTATATCGCGCCAGCGATCGCACTCTCACCGACGCCGATATCGAACCCGTCCATCAAAAAGTACGGGAAGCGTTGGTTGATAAGTTCAATGTCAATCTTAGAAGCTAATTGCTAATGGCTAATTGCTAATTGCTAATTGCTAAAAATTTTACCCATTAGCCATTAGCCATTAGCCATTAGCCATTAGCCATTAACCATTAGCCATTAGCCATGACCTATTACCTATGCCTAAATACGTGATGTGGGGAAGTTATTGCGAGGATGTCCTGGAAAAAAGGGCGCCTTACCGACAAGATCATTTAGATGGACTTGCCGCCCAGAAAGAATCCGGTGTTTTAATTACGATTGGCCCTACCAAAGATGTTACTAAAGTCTTTGGTATTTATGAAGCCGATAGCGAAGACACCGTGCGCCAGCTGGTCGAAAATGACCCTTATTGGCAAAACGGCATTTGGACAGAATACGAAATCCGCGAGTGGATTCAAGCAATTTAGCAATTGGTAATGGGTAATTGGTAATGGGTAATTGCTAATTGCTAATTGCTAATTGCTAATTGCTAATTGCTAATTGGGTTAACAGGCTTTTGCCGCCTTGACAACTACCTATTACCCATTACCAGTACCGCTTGATGTAACTAGCAACTTGCGTTATTAGCAATTAGCCATTAGCAATTAGCCATTCTGCCCGCAATTTGTCAATTGCTTGTTCTTTAAGTTTGGCTTCTACTTCGATCCAGGGGGCGTTGCGGTAAGCGCTGGGCATCACTGTTATTAAGTCGCTGTGGCGCTGATCGTTGAATGATTCCATCCCGTTAGAGATGTGTACTAATTGCCATTGTGGATTGGGCCAAGTTGTGCTTGCTGCTGCTAGCATTTCGGCTATGCTGGGATGTTCGTAAGTGTCTAAATGTTCGTGAATAACGTGGTGGTGGGCGTCAAATACCATCGGTACGCCTGCGGCGCGGCAAATTTCCAGAATTTCTGCGGCGCTGTAGGCGTATTCGTCGTTTTCTAGGGCTAGACGGGAGCGGATGTTCTCCGGTAAATTGCGGATAACGCCGATCAGTCGTTCTGCCCGATCTGACTTGCCTCCGTGTATTTCCATAACTGCCCAGGGCGATCGCTCTAATCCCAACATGTCAAATATACGGGCATGTAGCCCTAAAATCTTGATGCTGTTCTCGATCACATCGGGTTTATCCGAACTTAGCACCACAAATTGATCCGGGTGAACCACGATCCGGATACTTAGATCTTTGGCACGATCGCCTGTTTGTGGCAATTGTTGCGTAAATTCACTTAAAATATCCTCGCCTAAAGGATCGTCGGCAAAGGGGAATAAGGCAGAGGTGATGCGATATAAGCGAATGTTGTGGGTGTGGCAAAATGCGATCGCATTGTTGAGCCGTTTCAGGTTTTCTGCATACAATTCTCGCAGTACCCGCTGTTGTTCTGGTGGTTCTAAGCTCAACAGTCGCTTGCGGGTTAGTGCTTTATAACGGACTTGATCCGACGCCGTAATGCAGACTAACCCTAATTTTGGTACTGTACTAACCGGGGACTTGGAAGCGATCGCGATTGTGTTCATTGCTGGGCGTCTTGGGATAAAAAACTGATATTATATCAAATCCGGTTGCATCGGAATAATTAGCTTTCTTGCTAATTGCTAATTGCTAATTGCTAATTGCTAATTCCCCCTACAGGTCGTAATTCCGATGCAACGGTCAACGATATTACTCGTAGGACTTAGGCACAACGATCCTAGAAACCGGGTTTCTGTGTAGATTTCAGATAAACCCGGTTTCTTTGGCGATAAAAAACTGATATTACTCGTTTTCGACTTTTTTGAGCGATTCTGGTTTATGAGCGGCTTCTTTGCCTGTTTTGTCGCTAACGACGAGGTATTCTGGATTATCTTCACTGGCGGCGACATGGTGTCCTTTGATATCTGTGGGGGATGTTAGCTTTTTCTTCACCGTGCCGGTTGTAGTGCCTTGTGCGGTGTTCCACTCTACTTGGTCACCTTTTTTGAATTCGTCTGCCACGGTTTACCTCCTGTTCTTTAAGTATTTTCCCACTTGTTACATTGTGTTAAGCCAAACCGAGACAAACATCAGTCGAAATATAGATTTGAGCAAGAGGGCATTAAGCATACCAATTACCAATTACCGATTACCCATTACCAATCCCTAGTAAAATATCCCCAGTAATTCTTTCCTTGGTTGCCATGCCTTCTGAAACTACTCCAGATCTTCAAACGACTACAGGTGCAGATGCGATTGATGTTGCGATCGCCAACGGCATCGACTTCGACGGTTCTCCGATTCCAGCAGAAAAACTAGACCTCTACAATCAGGTGATGGCGCTAGAAGCAGGACGCCAGCGCAGTGGGGTGAGTAATACGATGCGATCGCGCATTGTTCGCATCGGTGCCAAGCACATTCCCCAAGATCAACTCAATCAAAAGCTAATAGATGCTGGCTTTGCGCCGCTGAAAGACAAAGAAATTGCCTTCTTTTATGGCGGCAAGTAACAGCAACAAATAAACAAATTTCACTTTAAAACTAGACGGCAGGGAAATTTCTGCCGTCATGGATTTTTATGAAGTAGAGGCGAGTTTTATCAACAACTTTTACCAGCAACAGATACCTTTAGGACATATTTCTTGTGGGGTAGGCATCCTGCCTGCCAAAGAGATTCTTTGTTGAAGAGGTCTAATAAACCCGCCCGTCCCGTGGGATAGCAAGTACATAGGACGTGATATTAAAAAAGTTAAAATAATCAACCTCCCATTACCTTTCCAAGGTAAACTAATTTTTGCTAAAGTTACAAGTTTTCTCCCCAGGATTTACCAACGACGAATTTAGAAACCTGGTTTTTGCCCAGATATCTGGTGCTAAATCGACGATTTTTCCCAAAAACCCGGTTTCTTGGCGTCAGTCCCGATCGTTCAATATCCCCTAACTAAAAAAACCATGAATCAAAACAACAAACAAGCTTATTGGCGAGCCAATATAGCGTTGATTCGCAACCTACTGCTGATCTGGGCTGTGGTTTCATTTGGATGCAGTATTTTACTGGTTGAACCTCTGAATAACTTGAAGTTTGGTAGCCTTCCTCTGGGTTTTTGGATAGCACAACAAGGGTCAATTTACTTGTTTGTGGCGCTAATTTTTATCTATGCTTACAAGATGGACAAAATTGACCGTAAATATCTGAAAAATAAGGATAATTAACGCAAGTTGCTGGCTAATAGCTAATTGCTAATCGCTAATTGGCAAGCGCAGTAATATAGCCAGGACTGACGCAAAAAAACCGGGTGTCTAGCCTCTGTTATTTCCATTAGCCATTAGCCATTAGCCATTAGCCATTAGCCAGCCGCATCCTGGAAACAAAAGTTGAAGACAAAGTTCGTGTTTTGAGGTTTAATAATGTCAGCAGAAGTTTGGACAATTGTATTAGTCATTATTTCATTCATTGTCTACATCTATATCGGATGGCAATCCCGCGTAAAAGATACCAAAGGCTTCTTCGTCGCGGATCAAGGCATACCCTCGCTGGCAAATGGGGCTGCTACGGCTGCGGATTGGATGTCTGCGGCTTCGTTTATTTCAATGGCGGGGATTATTTCATTTTTGGGCTATGATGGTTCGATTTTTCTGATGGGATGGACGGGGGGTTATGTGTTGCTGGCACTTTTGCTAGCACCCTATCTCCGCAAGTTTGGTAAGTATACCGTGCCTGATTTTGTGGGCGATCGCTACTACTCAAATGTGGCTCGTTCCGTAGCAGTAGTTGCGGCAATTTTTGTGTCGATGACTTATGTCGCCGGACAGATGCGGGGAGTTGGCATTGTCTTCAGTCGTTTTCTCCAGGTAGACATCAACACTGGGGTAATTATTGGCATGGTAATTGTGGCCTTTTTTGCTATTTTGGGGGGAATGAAAGGCATTACCTGGACACAGGTAGCACAATATATCGTGTTAATTGTGGCGTATCTAATTCCAGCGATCGCGATCTCGATGCTGCTGACAGGAAATCCAATTCCCCAACTCAGTTTCACCTTCAGCGATATTATCGAACGGCTGAATACTATCCAAGTTGATCTGGGTTTTCCAGCCTACACTCAAGCCTTTGCGAACAAGCCGATGATTGACGTGCTGTTCTCTACCATTACACTGATGGTAGGGACGGCTGGTTTACCTCATATTATTGTTCGATTCTACACGGTTCCAGATGTCAAAGCGGCGCGATGGTCGGCTGGATGGGCGTTGTTATTTATTGCCATTCTCTATACTACCGCTCCCGCCCTGGCCTCTTTTGCTCGCTATAACTTGATTGATAGTTTGCATAACAAAACAGTTGAGGAAGTGCAACAACTCGACTGGGCAAATAAGTGGAAAAATACCGGATTGTTGGCGTTTGATGATAAAAATGGGGATGGACGTTTGCAACTCACCCCTAATAAAAAAACGAGCGAAATTACGATCGACCGAGACATTGTCGTGCTTTCCACCCCTGAAGTGGCAAAACTCGCTCCTTGGGTGATTGCGTTAGTTGCAGCAGGAGGATTGGCAGCTGCTTTATCAACTGCATCGGGGTTGTTATTGGTGATTTCCAGTTCTATAGCCCACGATGTTTATTATCGCATGATCGATCCTCATGCTTCCGAGTCGAAACGACTATTTGTCGGGCGCGTAATGGTGGGGATTGCGATCGCAATTGCCGGTTATTTTGGCATCAATCCCCCCGGATTTGTCGCCGAGGTGGTTTCTCTCGCCTTTGGTTTGGCGGCGGCTAGCTTTTTCCCAGCGATTGTGCTGGGGGTGTTTGATAAGCGTACTAATAAAGAAGGTGCGATCGCTGGTATGATTCTGGGTTTAGTTATCACCAGCTTTTACATCTTTTCTGTTAAGTTTGGCGGAATGCAACCTTGGTTTGGGATTTCCGCCGAAGGTTTTGGTACTGTTGGCATGGTGCTGAACTTTATCGTTACCTTAGTTGTTTCTCGCTTGACGCCGCCACCTCCCCCAGAAGTGCAAGCACTGGTAGAAGAATTGCGGACACCAGAACACGCGCCGCCTGCATTGTCTGATATCGGTGAAGAACAGTTGGATTAATAGCGTAACATTTGTAGGGGCGGCTTATACTTAAATAAACCCGCCCCTGCAACGCCAAATATTACAGCAGATTGCAAATGAGTCAGGTACACCTTTGTTTGTCAAGCGCGCAGCATTAATGCTGCGCGCTTGACAAACAAAGCGAAAACGCTTTACCTAACGCGGCTTCCAGCCGCTGTAAAACAATCATGGACATAAGATTAGCATCACAGTATTCTATCTACAACAGAAAACAAGTAGAAGCAAGTGAAAAAGCAGGATGTTACTACTGCCTTAGTATCTTTTCACCTGAAGAAATATCTGATTACTGCGATGACGGTACGACCGTACTTTGTCCCAAATGCGGTATCGATAGCCTGCTTGGTTCGCAGTCAGGATATACAATTGATTTAGCAACTATAAAAAAATTGAAGCAATACTGGTTTTGAACAACTGTAGGGTGCGTCAGGCGCATAGAATTCGTCAGTTTATACCAATGGATTAAAGGTCAGCGCCTGACGCACCGCCAGGGATGGTGCTACAAATTTCAGATTAACTAATATCAATGAACTGATTGTCGGACAGATTCAAAGATTTATGGCAAGTAATCTGATATTCCTTTTCCCCAGCGATTACTTCAATCCTAAGCAGGTTGATCGGATGTACCTCGACCAGGTTGCATCGCTTTCCGATGCGGGATTCGACACCGCTGCTATCTCTTTGGAATCCTTGGGGAATAGTTCACCAAAGATTAGCCCAACCCTTTCCCAAAGCGCAGAAGTGGTTTACAGGGGGTGGATGCTCTCACCCTCAAATTATGAGTTGTTGGTTAGTGCCATAGAGAGCATGGGAGCTTGTGCTTTTACTTCTCTAGCTGAATACTTAAGCACGCATTACCTGCCTTCCTGGTATCCCTTAGTTGCCGATCTAACGCCAGAAACAAAGTTCTATTCGATTGATGATGACTTAGAAACTGAGTTGGGAGCATTAGGTTGGGAACGTTTCTTCATCAAAGATTACGTTAAGTCCCTTAAAACCTCAGTCGGAGCAATTATCGATCGGCCCTCCCAGATTGGAACAGTTATTGCCCAAATGCAAAAGTTTCGAGGAACGATTGAAGGTGGTATTTGTGTACGACGATTTGAAGAGTTTGTCGCTGAATCCGAGAAGCGTTACTTCGTTATCCGTGGCAAAGCGTTTGCAGCTTCTTTAGACGAAGAAATTCCTAACATTGTTGAGGAATGCGCCCTGAGAATTCAAAGCAAGTTCTTCTCTGTGGATGCGATCGATCGTGAAGATGGAGTCAAGAGAATTGTCGAAATTGGTGACGGGCAAGTGTCGGATTTGGTTGGATGGTCTGCTGAACGTTTTGCACAACTTTGGGCCCATGACAGATAACGCATCATTCATGTTAGATTGGTCGGGTAAGTACTAACTCAAGTTGCTAGTTATCTCTCTCACAGCGGCTAATGGCGTTCCCAGGCGACCGCCTGGGGAACGAGGCAATGGCGAGATTGGTAAAAATCCTATATTAGCAATTAGCCATTAGCCATTAGCAAAGCCGTTTCTGGTGGTTATGAGCTTCAGTGATGTAGTCGAGGCAATCAAGAGTCTTTCTACCGCAGAAAAGCAAGAAATTCAATTGCTGTTGAAGCAGTACCTGCGGGAAGAACGTCGCGAACAGGAACAAAACGGTGAATTAAAGTTTTCCTCCAATATGAATGAACTGAGACAAATGATCGAGGAGTGATGGTGCAGGTTAGCTTCATATCAAATCCGGTTGCATCGGAATGATCGGCCTTTCTTGGTAATTGCTAATTGCTAATTGCTAATTGCAAGAAAAGCCCCTACAGGTCGTAATTCCTTAGCAACGGTCAACGATATCAGTTAGTCATTCCGACGTGCTTTCAACGGTGAAGAACAATTAGATTAATCGGGTCTGGCGATCGCAATCAGTGTCTAATTGCGATCGCCACAGCCAAAAATATCCTGTGAAAAGCCAGGGTAGTTAGGTTAAGCTATAGCCTCGATCGTGCTGGTTAATGTTGCTATTGAGGGTCGCCACAGATATAATCGGATCTTGCCCAACCTTGGCTGCCATTGTGGAAAACATTCCACCAATAAAAACCATCAGGCGCATACTGTCCGCGAATCAAGCCAATAGTTTGACCATGGCGAATCTCTTTAATCTTGCGATATTGCTCTCCTGGACCAGTCCGCAGGGACAGGCGACCATTTCTTGGGTCATTGGTACAGACAGTGGCGTAGCTTTGCACATCTGAGCTGCTTGCGGTATCTGTCGGTCCAAGTCCTGGTCCTACCTGTGCTTTAATAGGTAACGCTACAGATAGCATTAGCGTGCTAGTTATTAAAGTTTTTAGCACTGTTGTTTGAAGCATGGTTTTATCCTTGTGTGTGAGTAAAGTGAGCGAACCGATCAACTACTGAATATTGACTTGGAGATATTTGGGTCGATAGATGCGAACTTTGTTCAACAAATCGTCCAAGTCCGATTTATTGGTTAGAGCAATGCACCCTTCTGTCCCGTCTTCGCCATTGTTTTTTTCAAACGACGGGTCATAATGAATCCCCAATGCTGAACGACCAGTACGAAATAAAGGCTGGATGGTCAAGAAACGTCCGCCAACCTCTGGACTGGTTCCACCCACAGGCGATCTGGCGACTGCGTACAAACCATCTGGTAAAGGCGCTTGCGTACCTGCTTGGTGACGATTGCGATTTTGGCTATATGCTCGTCCGCTTACGACAGCATAAGTACGGATTAGCTGCCTGTTAACATAGAGATTCATTTGATAAAGCGGGTTGCCTTGGGCGTTAGTTCTTCCCATCGGCGTTAGAGTCATGTAGCTACCTTGCTGAACTAACTCCTGTGAATTTGCGCCGTGGAGTTGGCTTCCCTCAAGGGGTACGGGATTTTCAATTTGCGACTCGTTACTAGCGGGTAGCTCGACTGAAACAGGTTGGCTGTTCTCTAAGATCGGTCCTGAATTCCACTGTTGTCGCTTTCTTGTAGTCAAATTATCAGCGGGTAGCTGACTGCTAACGCTGGGCTTCGCCTCAGTCAATTGTGGGCTTAATTCCTGCACAACAGGAGCCGAACATCCTACGAATGCAACACAAATTAAGGGGGCAAACGCCAGTTCTTGAAGTTTGGAAAAAATCATTCTAGTTTGGATAAAAACTACCCCAAGGTCACGTTGTTTTGAGAGATATAGCGGATTGCTTTTCGTGTGAAGTAAAGCCTTAAGGCTGAGTTTGTATAGCGGCAGCATTAATGCTGCCGCTATTGCATTCGAAGGTGTACCTCATGCGCCTGCAATCAGCTGTAAAATTCAGCGAAACTTTGCCCAGGCGTGCCTGAGTTAAGCCAGTCTGATATCTGGCAGTATTGATGCACCCTAACCTTGAAGACTTTAGGTAAGTCTTGGCTTTTTCCTGAATTATCTGTAATTCAATGATAGAAATTTCCTAGCGATACTGTCGGTACCCTCTTGTGGTAAGTTTCTGTGAAGCACATCCTATATTTTCCAAAACGGGTGCTTGTTTAATTTCCAAAAACGAGTGGCGTGATGCAACTAGGAAACCTAACCGACTACCCCTACCCTTCCTTCCGACGAGTCATCCTGGGAAAGCGGGGTGCTGTGGCGACAAGTCAACCCCTGGCGACTTTAGCAGGGATGGAAATGCTGTTAGCTGGGGGAAATGCAGTCGATGCAGCTATTGCGATCGCGATCGCACTCACTGTAGTTGAACCCACCTCCAATGGTATCGGTGCGGACGCCTTTGCGTTAGTCTGGGATGGGAAACTCCACGGTTTAAATGCTTCCGGAAAAAGTCCCCAATCTCTTACTTTAGAATTATTCGCCGGACTGGAAACAGTACCCGAAACAGGTTGGTTACCCGTCACCGTACCGGGTGCGGTATCTGCTTGGCGCACTTTATGGCAACGTTGGGGAAAGTTACCGTTTGAACAGTTATTTGCACCCGCGATTCGATATGCTGAGTCAGGGTTTCCCGTTTCTCCAGTCACCGCACAAGCTTGGAAACGCGCGGAAAGAGTTTTCTTACCCTTGACTGGAAAGGAATTTGAGCCGTTTAAAGCCGTATTTTTTCCCCAAAACCGCGCACCAGAAGCGGGGGAAGTGTGGGGAAGCAAGTTACATGGGGAAACCTTGAGAGCGATCGCATCCTCTGGCGGCGAAAGTTTCTACAAAGGCGAACTTGCCCAAAAAATCGCTAATTTTGCCGCAGAAACCGGCGGTTTCCTCACAGTTTCAGATTTGGAAACCCATCAAGCAGATTGGGTAGAACCAATTGCAACGGATTATCGCGGACTAACTGTCTGGGAACTTCCCCCCAACACCCAAGGAATCGCTACTTTAATCGCTTTAAATATTTTAGAAGGGTTTGATATTGCCAAATATCCCCGCGAATCGGTTGCAAGTTATCACCTGCAAATCGAAGCGATGAAACTGGCTTTTGCAGATATTCACCGTTATGTTGCCGATACTCGTTTTATGGATGTTTCGGTCGCTTCTTTGTTGGATAAAATTTATGCAAAGTCGCGCCGAAGTTTGATTGGCGAGCGAGCCATTCCCCTCGCAGATCCGGGAATTCCCAAAGGTGGAACCGTCTATCTAGCCGCCGCCGATGGGGAATTAATGGTTTCTTTTATTCAATCGAATTACGAAGGATTTGGTAGCGGAATTCTTGTTCCCGAAACAGGCATTGCACTCCACGATCGCGGCGCATGTTTTACTTTAGAATCGGGACATCCGAATCAAGTCGGTGCAGCGAAGCGTCCTTTCCATACAATTATCCCCGGTTTTCTTACCCAAAACGATCGACCATTAGGGCCATTTGGTGTCATGGGAGGGCATATGCAGCCCCAAGGACACTTGCAAGTTGTGGTGAATAAGCGGGATTATGGCATGAATCCCCAAGCGGCTCTAGACGCTCCTAGATGGCAATTTATCGCTGGAAATCGGGTGATTTTAGAACCGGCGGTATCTGAAGAAATAGCACAGAAGCTTAAAGATAGAGGACATGAAATTAGCATCAGTACAAATCCCTGGCTATTTGGAAAAGGTCAAATTATCTTCAAACAAGGGGAAGTTTTCATCGCAGCATCAGAACCCCGTGCCGATGGGATGGCGCTAGCATGGTAGTAACCCATGTTGCTAGTTATAAAACCGAGCCCCCCAAACCCCCCTTGCCAAGTGGGGCCCAAGCGCGATCCCCCCAAACCCCCCTTACCAAGGGGGGCTTGGGGGGATCCCCCCCTTGTGCGATCGCTTTTCTTATATCAAATCCGGTGGCATCGGAATCGTTGGTAGGGGCACGGCATCAGTAAGCTTTGTCGCCAGCGCCAAGTTCCTCGGTTGCCGTGCCCCTACGCCTGCAATTTCGATGCCACCCGAAACGATATTACACGTGAACCTGTGAGGCTCGATGTTCCAGAAACTGCTTGCCACAGTCCTTGCACAGATAGCGTTGCTTACCATAACGATGCCCATTCTTTGACAGGTGAGAAGAATGACAATGGGGACATATCATTACTTTCATTACTTTTTGGTGCAGTTGCTGTGGCTCTAAATGGGGCAGCAAGTACGCAACCAGCAAGGCTTTAATCTCCTCGTAGCGCGCGCGCCGTTTGCTCTCCTCTCCCCTTAAGGCTTTGAGCAGTAGAGCGTTGTAACACTGATGAGCAGTTTCGGCGAGGCGTTCGCTTTTCTCGACCTGCAACAGAGGGTTCCATTGCCGCAAAAAAGCCGCATATTGTTGTATTAACTGGTCATTGAAGCTTTCATCAAACAGTTTAAATAGCTCTGGCGCTACAAAGTACTGTATGTACACCACACGGGGAATCGGGTCTTGAAAATAAACCGCGTAAGTTTCCACCATGCGGTCGATAAACTCTGCAAACGGTCGTTGCCGATCGGCGGACGGCAATAGTTGAGTGCAGATAGCCGTCACCCGTTCCATGTGGCGGGCTTCCAGGGCGTGAAACAGCGCCAGTTTATCGGGAAAGAACTGATAGAGCGAACCAATCGCCGTTCCTGCTCTTGCGGCAATCAGGTGCGTGGTTGCGGCTTCGTATCCCACTTCTGCAAATACCTCTGCTGCCGCGAGCAAAATCTTTTCAACCCGTTGTTGGCTGCGCTTCTGCTTGGGTTGCCGCCGCATAGGAGTAGAACCAGGCTGTGTTTCTGCCATCGATCGACTATCAGACATCCTGGACAAATATGAATAATCTGTCGTATTTTTCCGAGGGAACATGAAAATTATGTCACAATTTGACGCGACGGCTTGACAAAGTCTATCCCTCGGCTTTGTGCGATTCCTTACCAGGAAACGGCTTCGCGCTGCACAGGTTCTCAATCCCCCTAAAATATATTGTTTGGAGAGTGTATGGAAACCATCCTTCCCGGCGCACCCTGGTTAATTGCCCACCGTTCCATGCTGGGTATCAACAAGCCTCATAAACTTTCGCTCCATGGACAGGATTATGTGCTTTGGCAAGATGGGCAAGGAGAGGTGTTTGCCCTCGATAACGTTTGCCCGCACATGCAGGCTCCTCTGTCAGAGGGTTGGATCTGCAACGAACGTAACACCATTGCTTGCCCGTTTCATGCCCTAGAGTTTGATGGACGGGGACGGCTGTATCAATCTGGCAAGGTTGGGGTGCAGCCGCTGGCAATTCCCCTAGAGTTGATTGTCAAAGGCGACTGCATTTGGACCTATGGCAGCCTGACCGCTAAAATTCCAGTGCCTGACCTGATGGAGAAGGTGAGTCATGGCATGAGTTTTTTGGGCGTTGCTGGAGAAAAGAGCATCCAAGGAACGTTTTTGGATAATTTGCCGATCAACTACGACTACAACCATCAGAACGGCACCCATCGGCAGCTATTTGGCATCAAAGCCAATCGCATTCCCTTGTTTGAGCAGGAAGGGTACTGGGCAAAGGTGGTACAGGAACTCGAACGCGATGATGCCACCTTCGATGACATTCGCCGCAATCGGGCTGTCCTACTCTCACCCAAGACCTATACCGGAACTTTAGAATATGCCTTTCCGACTCTGACCACATTTAAGACCCGCTTTCCACTGGGAGAAATCTTGCAAGTGCATGTGCTTTACCCAGAAACCGAAACGGCAACAAAAACATTTGTGCTGGTCTATGCTAAATTCAATCGCCCTGTATTTAAGCCCCTGTTGCAGCGCTCGATGTTGAGCGCCGTTGCAACGGTGGTGGAACAGGATACACGAGCCATCGAAACTTCTTACCCCCGTCAGCCAGCCAAGATTCGATTACCGAACGAGGAAATCATGTTTCATGCCGAAAAGCTGTACCGGGAATGGTGAAATAGACTGAGACAGGACTGACCCACGACGATTCTAAAACCCTGGTTTCTAGATTTCTCTCGTTCCAAGACTCCTGCCTTGGAACGCAATATAGAGGCTCTGCCTCTAGTTAACAAAAGACGCTAACGATAATATTAAAAGAACAAACATCACCAGAGGAATTATATCGTTGACCGTTGCTAAGGAATTACGACCTGTAGGGGCAATTAGCAATTAGCAAGCTCGCAATTAGCAATTACCAAGAAAGGCCGAGCATTCCGATGCAACCGGATTTGATATTACCTATGCTTTTAGATGTTCTTCGATCGGCAAAAAAATAATATCAAAAAGGATTTACTGATTGGATTGCTCACATCTTGCACCATTCTCAACAAGACCTGAGAAACCGGGTTTCTTAACGAAAAATCTAGGCTTTCAGGTTTAGCTATTGGCAAGAAACAAAGGTGATGACCCTGGTGCAAGATCTGAAATTGGGTACTTCGACTGCTTATACTCTTCTTATCTTGGCGCTGATTTACTTTCACGTTCTTGAATTACCTGTTTTTTTAACCAGTAATTAGGCAACCATAAATAAACTGAACATGGGGCAGGCGGGACGCCCACCCCACAAGAGATCTGAAATACTTTCTTGTGGGGTGGGCATTGGAGCCCGCATCACAGCTTACATAACTATTTTCACTTTATTTATTTGCACCTACTTAAATAAATATTGTTGGCAAAATGCTATCGCCGTTGATAAGTCACCCGTTTGTTGCGGATAGTCGATAAATGGACGGTCAATTATTATCAATGGCACGCCTAATTCAGCCGCCACCTTTCGCTTCACATCCTCGCCTCCTGGCGCACCCGAAGCTTTCGTTACCACCATCGAAATTTCCCACTGACGCCATAAAGCTGTTTCTAAATCCGCAGAAATAGGCGGGCGCAAGGCAATTATCCGATCGGGTGTAAATCCGGCTGCTAATGCTGCTTCTATTGACACCAAAGATGGTAAAATACGCGCAAATAAAGTCGCTTTTTCTTGCCAAGAACGAAACAGGGGTAAGTATTTATAACCGACAGTTAATAACACTCGCTGTTTTTCTAAATAATTGCCAGTAACAAGCGTCTCGCAGCTATCTAATTGAATGGTAATTGGTAATTGGTAATGGGTAATTGGTAATTGGGGATCAAGTATTTCTTCTCCCCGCGTCGCCGCGTCAGAGCTTCCCCGCGTCTCCCTCTCCAAACAAGGACGTTCGTAGCGCAAATAGGGGATATTAAACTGGGTGCAGGCGGCGATCGCACATCGCGACACTTCCACCGCATAGGGGTGGGAGGCATCCAAAACTGCGACGATATTATGTTCTTGGAAGAACATTTTCAAATCGGAAAGTGAAAGACGCCCTACCCAGACTCGCAGCAGGGGGGAGTTTGGATAGAGGGCGCGGGCGGCTTCTGTCGTGACAGTAATCGTGCAGGGTAAAGCCGCAGATGCGATTGCATCTGCGAGTTGAACGCTTTCTGTCGTACCACCGATGAGCCAGATGCGATCGCTCAGATACCTAACCCTTCAGCGCTTTGGTAAAGTTCTGGCGATAGGATTTATTGGCGACGAGTAGAACGGGCCACAACAGGGACAAAACCAGCCGATTCGGTAAACTGCGGCTAAAATTAGTGCGTTGGAACCCTTTCCAAAACTTCCACACGCCACCCGCGTAAACGATTAATAAAACGAAGATAATTAGCTTACCCATTGAACAACTCCGAGGAATTGACCCGATTTAGATTAAAGTATCTATTGATTCTTACACCACTGCCAGAGGGGTTTCCAGTTACGGTCGCCCAATTTATGGCAGCCTATATCTAGGTTAGCGAACAAAGCGCTGCGCCAGCTTGCGGTGCGATCTCGGATACCAAGACAGGACTTACGCGCATATTCCAGGTTTCTATCTGCGAAGAAACTTTGGTGATGGCCTCGTCGTGGGTAAGTCCTGAAGATTGTATTATGGTTCAAACATAGAAATTTTTCTAAACAATGACGGGGTTTCCTATAGTGGGCGCGGGGCAAAAGCATCCCCTACCTCTAGGGGATGAACAGTTCCCGCGCCGTTTATTAAATTTCAGGAACGTAGGAGACTAAAAGTAGAGTAGGTGCGGCAAGTGCGGAATTTACGCCTGTGGACAAGAAGATGCCGTCATCCTTGGTTGAAGCAGGAAGCTTTCCGTCAATTTAAGCGAAATGCTTGATTTGAGTAAGTTTTGTGCTGCACCGAACGCAAAATATTCGCAACGAGCGTTGAGTATAAACCCCGAAGGAGGACTTATGCGAGCAGTGCTGATGGCTGGCGGTTCGGGAACGAGGCTGAGACCGCTGACTTGCGATCTTCCCAAACCAATGGTACCGATCCTAAATAGACCGATTGCAGAACATATTATCAATCTGCTCAAACGGCATCGCATCACCGAAGTAATTGCCACTTTGCATTACCTACCAGACGTCATGCGCGACTACTTTTCTGACGGTAGCGACTTTGGCGTGCAAATGACCTATGCGGTGGAAGAAGACCAACCGTTAGGGACGGCAGGTTGCGTCAAAAATATTGCCGACCTGCTCGATTCTACCTTCCTGGTGATCAGCGGCGACAGCATTACCGACTTTGACTTAAACGCAGCGATTGAATTTCATCAGAAAAAGCAATCAAAAGCTACGCTAATACTAACCCGCGTGCCAAATCCGATTGAATTTGGCGTTGTGATTACGGATACCCAAGGGCGGATTCGCCGCTTTTTAGAAAAGCCTTCAACTAGCGAAATTTTTTCAGATACGGTCAACACGGGGACTTACATCCTAGAACCGGAAGTGCTGGACTATCTCCCCGCCATGACCGAATGCGACTTTTCTAAAGATCTGTTCCCCTTGCTGCTGGACAAAGGGGAACCGATGTACGGATATATCGCCAGCGGTTACTGGTGCGATGTCGGACACCTGGAAGCTTACCGGGAAGCGCAGTACGATGCGCTGCACCGCAAAGTAAAACTCGATTTTGCCTACCTTGAGCGATCGCCTGGGATCTGGATCGGTCAAAACACCTATATCGACCCCAACGCTCACATCGAAGCACCTGTAATTATCGGCGATAACTGCCGCATCGGGCCGAGAGCGATCGTGGAAGCGGGTACGGTGATCGGCGATAACGTCACCATCGGCGCCGATGCCAACCTGAAGCGCCCGATTGTCTGGAACGGCGCGATTATCGGCGAAGAAGCCCACCTGCGCGCTTGCACCATCGGTCGCGGGGCGCGGGTAGACCGGCGCGCCAACGTTTTGGAAGGCGCAGTTGTCGGTTCGCTTTCCAGCGTAGGAGAAGAAGCCAACGTCGCCCCCAACGTGCGCGTCTGGCCCAGCAAGCAAATTGAATCCGGGGCAACGTTAAATATTAACCTGATTTGGGGTCAAACGGCTCAACGCAACTTGTTCGGTCAGCGGGGTGTATCTGGGTTAGCCAATATCGATATTACGCCGGAATTCGCCGTTAAACTGGGCGCGGCTTACGGATCGACCCTCAAACCCGGTGCCACGGTGGCGATTTCCCGCGACCAGCGCGGCATTTCCCGCATGGTCAGTCGCTCTTTAATTGCCGGGTTAATGTCCGTCGGCGTCCACATCCAAAACCTAGAAGCAACAGCCATCCCGATTACCCGCGCGGTTATTCCCACGTTAAACGTAGCCGGTGGCATTCACCTGCGCTTGCATCCAGACCGCGCCGACCATATTTTGATTGAATTTGTGGACTCGAAGGGCATCAATATTTCCAAAAGCCAAGAGAAAAAGATTGAAAGCGCTTATTTCAAAGAAGATTTGCGGCGAGCGCAAATTCACGAAATCGGTAACATGGCTTATCCTTCCCAAGTCATGGATACTTACAGCACCAAGTTTGAGCAGCACCTCAACGTGGAGGCAATTCGCCACAGCAATTCTAAAGTGGTGATCGACTACGTTTACGCGGTTTCCGGCGCCATCCTGCCCCAACTGCTGGCAAAATTTGGCTGCGATGCGGTGGTTCTGAATGCGAGTTTGAATCAAACCGCCCTCGCCGGACCAGATCGGGAAACCTTGCTCGTGCAATTGGGTCACGTGGTGGAAGCGCTGAAGGCATCTTTTGGGGTGCAAGTATCCGCCAACGGGGAACAGATGATTTTAGTCGATGACACGGGAATGTCGATTCGGGGAGAAATGCTCACCGCGTTGATGGTCGAGACGATGTTAACCAGTCACCCGCGCGGCACCGTTGTCGTCCCGATCCATGCTTCCTCGGCGGTGGAACAAATTGCCCGCCGCCACGATGGTAAAGTGATTCGCACCAAAGCTAACCCGACGGCTTTGATGGAAGCTTCCCAAACCTATCCCAATGTAGTATTGGGCGGTTCGGGAGAAATGGGCTTTATTTTCCCCCAACTGCACCCCGGTTTCGATGCCATGTTCTGCATTGCTAAATTGATTGAAATGCTGACAATTCAAGAGCGGCGCTTCAGTCAAATTCGCACCGAACTTCCCCGGGTTTACCACAAAACTGGCACGGTTCGCTGCCCTTGGACCGTTAAAGGAGCTTTAATGCGTCACCTGGTAGAAACGCACCCGGCAGATAATTTGGAACTCGTAGATGGCGTTAAAATTTGTAACTATCCTCACCATGACAACTGGGTGTTAGTTTTACCCGATGCAGGCGAACCGTTGGTGCATATTTTCGCTAACAGTAATGACCGGCAATGGGTGGATGAAACTTTGCGGGAATATCGCACGCGAGTTCAAGGGTTTATTGATGCCGAACAGGGCTTGGAAGAAATAAAATAGGTAAGGGGTAATCGGTAATGGGTAATGGGTAAAAACCAATTACCAATTACCAATTACCAATTACCAATTACCAATTACCAATTACCAATTACACGGTATGAACAGCTGCATTTTAATGGCGGAGATCGTTGACGAACCGCAACTGCGTTACACTCCTGATAACCAAGTACCCGTAGCGGAAATGGTGGTGGAGTTTCCCGGACTGCGCTCGGAAGAGCCGCCATCGACTTTAAAGGTGGTAGGATGGGGAAATTTGGCTCAGGAAATTAAAGAACGCTGTCATCCAGGCGATCGCGTGGTGCTGGAAGGTCGTTTGAGCATGAATACCATCGAACGCAAACCAGAAGGCTTTAAAGAAAAACGCGCCGAATTAACAGTCCAAAAGGTTCACTACCTGGAAGCAGATCGTAATTTTATCCCGGCTGAACCTGCATCGACTCCTGCTAAAACAACTCCCGCTTACTCCAGTCCAGATTATTCTTCTCGCAGCGCAACTGCAACAGCTTCTCCCCCCAAGGTTGCTACTGTTCCACAAGTCCACGATGACGAACCAATTCCACCTGTGACAACTCCCCAATTCCCCAGTCAACCAATGCCTGTAAGCGAACCAGATGTTGATGAAATTCCCTTCTAAATTAGGGGAAAAGTAAATTAAAAAGTAGGGGCAAAGATGGGGGTTGCCCCTACTTTTTTTTGAGCGATTCTCCCACATAAAACCAGAACTTATATCGTTTCCGGTTAAAGCTAAATTATTAAATTCAGGACTTATATCAAATCCGGTTGCATCGGAATGATTGGCCTTTCTGGGTAATTGCTAATTGCTAATTGCTAATTGCAAGAAAAGCCCCTACAGGTCGTAATTCCGATGCCTAAGGAAACGATATTACCCATAGATCCCCCCAACCCCCAATGTCTTGGGGAAGGGGGATCCCAAGGCATTGGGGGCTAGGGGGGATAGGCATTTGAGTGCGTGGGTAAGTCCTGAAATTGCTTGTAGCAAACAGCAAAAAACCTTCGAGTTAAGGGTTTTACTTATTGATGCCGTACTCCTACCACAGTCCTACATATTACACGCAACGATCCAAGAAATCGGGTTTCTTTGCGTAAGATGTGAGGATATGAAAGGTAAGTTTGGGCAATCTAGACATAGTGGAAGTAGCTACCGCTCAGACTGAGATTCACAACCCCTTTGACAATCCCAATTAATTCATCATTTGCACTTAATCCGGCAATCGCATCATTATCGAGATAGATATTAGTATCTCCGCCAGATGTCTGTAAACCATAGTTAGTTGCCGCTCCTCTTAAATGAATTTTATCCTCCTTGAGGTTGAAGTCCATAATTAGAGCATAATCCTGAGTACCAGAACTCGCTGCATTGCCATCGTTATAGTAAACATTGTTGCTATCAGACAGAATGAATTTATCTGCCCCGTCACCCCCAATCAAAGTATCAATCTCTCCTTGTCCGGGATTACCGGAGGTACTAATTTGAGCGACAACGAAGCCATTAGTGTTACTGACAGCGACACTATTAGTGTTAATTCCTATTAATAAGTCGTTGCCCACACCACCAACTATGTAGTCGTTACCTGTACCGCCGATCAAGATATCGTTGCCAGCACCGCCATTAAGAGTATCATTGCTAGCACCAGACTTAAACAAATCGTCTCCAGCACCGCCGTTGAAAATATTATTTTCCATCGTGCTGTTATTGAGCAAACTAATTCTGCCCATTCGCGCCAACATGCGAGAAGAAATATTTTTCAGCTCTGGCCAAATGGTAGAGAAATTTGAATCTATGTTGCTGTTAGAACCAAGTGCGTTCACGTTTTTGCTCCTTGAAATTGACTGCAGATGACTTTGCCGCTCTGCCTTTTGCATCAGGTTTTACATTCCTGTTTCTGATGCTCAGTAGTTCGACAATCAACAGAGTTTCATAAAGCCATGAAAAGCTAATTCCACTTAGCTTTGTTGCCAAGTTGGCAACCTTTATAAAACTTTACATAATCAACACCCCTGGGATATGTTCAGGGTATTTTTGTGCGATATGTTACTTTTTCTCATAGTTGAACAAGGTGCGGCGCTTGATTTATTTTATACCTGCGTAAGATGAACATTAGACCGTTTTCCCATGAATGGGAAACACTTGGGGCTGCGCGGGTTTACTTCAAATGTTTTTTTTTCCCAAAGCTTATTGGTAAAACCCGCCCCTACAATCCGTACATGTTGATGTGTAGCATTATCAAGGGAAATAGGTATTACTTAACCAGCGCTAATTTGCTGGAAGGTCGTTTGAGCATGAATACCATAGAACGCAAACCAGAAGGCTTTAAAGAAAAACGCGCCGAATTAACATTCCAAAAGGTTCACTACCTGGAAGCAGATCGTAATTTTATCCCGGCTGAACCTGCATCGACTCCTGCTAAAACAACTCCCGCTTACTCGGGTCCAGATTATTCTTCTCCCAGCGCAACTGCAACAGCTTCTCCCCCCAAGGTTGCTACTGTTCCACAAGTCCACGATGACGAACCAATTCCACCTGTGACAACTCCCCAATTCCCCAGTCAACCAATGCCTGTAAGCGAACCCGATGTGGATGATATTCCCTTCTAAATTAGGGGAAAAGTAAATTAAAAAGTAGGGGCGCGCAAATGTGCGTCTCTAGTTTTTTTGGCTCGATAAACCCGGTTTTTGAGTAGATATATCGTCACTTTCTTCCGGATTTTTCCCAGACACCGGGTTTCTTTGCGGCCAAAGGAGGAAAACAATATTGAGGAAATGCTTTCTCTCACGCCAAGCAATAAACTTAAGCCATGAACAAATTAAATTTGTACGAGCAACGCTAAAGGCGGTGGTGCTACCCACAAGCAAAGACTTGAGCGCAATCGGATTAACCTCTGCAACGGGCGGGTAGTCGTTTACAAAAATTATAAAAGTTAGCAATAAAATAATAAAATGAATTAAACTGAATTGTCACGTAGGTGTTTTTTATGGACAAGCAGTTATTTACAGAATATCCCGAACAGGATGAACGCAAATATTACGATCTCCTGATCGAGCAAGTCAAGAAGCGCATGGATAATCTTTACAAGGACTCGGATCGGGCGCTGCGAGATACCCACACCAAAACCCATGCTGGCGTTAAAGCAAATCTGGAAATCTTTGACATCGATGAGGATGGGATTAAACAAGAATTGAGCAAAAGCACCTCACTGACGGCTTCCCAGCTCAATGGCATTTCTATTAAACAAGGTTTGCTCGCCAAACCCAAACAATATCCGGTTTGGCTGCGATTTGCCAACGGGCGCACCAAGGTGGAAAACGATTATGTTTCAGATACGCGCTCAATGGCGGTAAAAGTGATGGGAGTGGAAGGGGAAAGACTGACGCAAAGCCATGAGTCGAACACCCAAGACTTCATTGTGCAAAATGCTGAAATCTTTTTTATCAAAACCATTAAAAACTACTACGGCTTTTTTAGCGCGATCGCAAACTGGGAACCCTCAGCACTTTTGTGGCTGCTGGTACATCCCAAGCAGTTCTCAGCCCTGAAAGCAATTACCAGCCGAAATCCCAAGAGTTTGCTCGCAGAACGATATTGGAGTGGTTCAGCATCTGCATTGGGACTCAATCCTAATTTTGATGCATCGCAACCCGGTGTGGTTCCGGTTGCATATCCGGCTGTGGTTAAATATGCGTTTACTCCAGTTGCAAGTATTGCACCCCACTCGCCACTTGCTATTGAGTCTAGACCAGAAAGCGATCGCATGCGCGCCAAAGCGATCGCAAAAAGTGGCACTCAACCAGATAATTATTACCGGGACGAGCTAATCGCAGCTTTAGCAAAACCAGATGCTTGCTACTGTTGGGATTTTGGCATCCAGTTCCAAACCAACCCCACCATGTCCATCGACGATGCTACGATTGTCTGGCAGGAAAGCGAATCACCCTTCTTCACAGTCGGTCGTCTCACCGTCAAGCATCAGATAATTAATTTTGACAAACAGTTCGATTTCATAGAAAACCTGCGGTTTTCTCCCTGGAACGGTTTAGCCGTCCATCGTCCGGTTGGTGCGCTGAATCGGTTACGCAGTTTTGTTTACCCCGTTGTCGCCTCCTATCGTCATCAGAAACGAGGCTATGTTTACCAAGAACCAACTGGGGATGAAACTTTTTGAAACAGGACTGACGCAAGTGTCACAATCAAAATATCAATAAATGTTCGTAGTAGGCACTTTAGTGCCAATCTTTAAGCGCCCAATTGTTTACTACTTACGCAAAGAAACCGGGCTTCTATGAAAAATCGTCGCTTTGAAACTACAAATCTACGCAGAAACCCGGTTTCTGGGATCTTGAGCGGTATTTTATTGACAAAGCACTATGATTCAAACTATACCCAAGTCAGTCACTTTTGACGAATTCATCGCTTGGTATCGAGACAACTCTCCCCACCGCTACGAAAAAAGATTAGCACAAAATATAACATCGATTTTGTTTACCCCGTTTCGGATCAAGAACCAATAGGGACTGAAACTTTTTGAACTTTCCTGATAGTTCTAGGTTGGGCCCGTGGTCCGAAACCCAACTTATTAGCCCACAAAAGGTTGGGTTACCCTTGGCTCAACCCGTTGAATTGCCGATAATAAAAAACCTCATCCCATTGTTGCGTAGGGACACGGCATCAGAGATATCTCGGACAAACAGATAACATCAATCGTGCCGTGTCCCGGCTTCCGATTATGGGTAATCAACCGGACATGATATTACGCAAGTTGTAGGGTGCGTTAGTGACAACGTAACGCACCAAGATCAACAATCAATCATCGGCAATCTTGTAGGGACACGGCAATAATAAAATTTTCGCTTGTACAGAATATTTCGGATGCCGTGTCCCTACGTTCCAAACCCGATTTTCAACGTAACGCACCGACATCAACGAAACTAGATGCGAGATCTTGTCGAATTACTTGACAAAACAATAAAAATATGTATTTTATAGGCGCAACAAGAGGGAAGCTTTTACCGTGGGGTGGGCGTCTCGCCCGCCCGGTGTCCAGTTTATTTATATTCAGCTAGTTAATTTATCCGGATACTAGGTTTTAATACTTGTAAGTATCAGCACCAGTGTTAATTTTGGTTCGCTCAAAGCTCCCAAAACCAATCGAAAGTCTTGATGGACTTGAAGCATGGTTTTGAACTTGGTTAAGGGGGCAATCTTTGCTATGGAAAGCAGCAGATTTTATCAGGGTTTTTGCAATTACCAATCAAACCGTTGGTAACTCCAATAATTACCCTATTTGTAACTTGGGAAAAAATATATGACAAAACCACCTCAAGGTCAGCCAACAAGAATTCAATTGAGAACAATAATTGAAAGAATTCAAAAACTCCAACCAGTAGCAATAGGTTTGGTTATAATCGCAGCAAGTTTAAAAATAGTGGAATCTGTCAACAATATAGTTCAGTTCCGTGAATCTGTATGTCGTACCGATCTTTCTGCGCCTTTGTGTCCGCCAGAGAAACTCGATCCGCCGCAATGGATAGGGACAAAAATCGAAGATGTTTACATTAAAAAATTGCAGAATTATGAACCTGAAACAACTTTAGTTGTAACTGATAAGTTTCCAGATAGAACAGAGAAAAAAGATATTTCTGTTCTCAGAAATGTCGATCAAGAAATATCAGAAATCGGGGTAAAAAAAAGAAACTCTGGGCAATATGAAGCTATTCTCAGGAGAGCAAAGAAGAACGGAACCCCTCTGTGTCTAAAAATTTATGGCAAGCGCAAGTTTGCCACCAGTGAGTTCAAGAATATCATTGAGATAGATGAAAAATTTCCTGACAGCAAAACTTACGATAGCCTTAACCCAGAGGAACGGGATAAAAAATGTAAAGACAAACACGAAATACCTATCCCTCCACAGGGGTAAGTTTTTATCAAAAAGTTGGGGATGAACAGTTGCTTGTTCACCCCCAAAAAATCAGATTAAATTGTGGCTAGCTACTAAGCTTCATCGAGTGCCGCAATACCAGGTAATACCTTACCTTCGAGTAATTCGAGGCTAGCGCCGCCGCCGGTAGAAATGTGGCTCATTTGATCTGCCACGCCGACTTTTTCGACTGCTGCAACCGAGTCGCCACCGCCGATGATGGTGTCGGTGCCGGTTTTGGTAAGATCGGCTAAAGTGCGCGCGATCGCTTCCGTACCTACGGCAAATTTATCAAACTCGAATACCCCCATCGGGCCATTCCACAACACCGACTTGCAATCAGCCAGCGCTGCTTGGAACATTTTCACCGATTCGGGGCCGATATCCAACCCCATCCAACCATCGGGGATAGCTTCAATGCTGACAACTTGCGAGTTAGCATCGGCAGCAAATTTATCTGCAACTACCACATCGCTAGGCAACAACAATTCTACGCCCCGTTCTTTTGCCTTCGCGTCCAAAGACTTCGCCAATTCCAGCTTATCTTCTTCCACCAAAGACTTACCCACGCTCAAACCGCGTGCTTTGTAGAAGGTAAAGATCATGCCGCCACCGAGAAGCAGCTTATCGCATTTTTCCAACAAAGTTTCGATCACGCCAATCTTGCTGGAAACCTTGGAACCGCCGATAATCGCTGCTAAAGGACGCTTGGGATTTTCAATCGCGTTTTGCAGGTATTGCAGTTCCTTCTCGATCAGGTATCCTGCTACAGAAGGGCTGAGATACTTGGTTACCCCTTCGGTGGAAGCGTGGGCGCGGTGTGCCGTGCCAAAGGCATCATTGACGTATAAATCTGCATTCGCAGCTAACTGCTTGGCGAATTCGGGGTCGTTTTGCTCTTCTTCTTTGTGGAAGCGGACGTTTTCCAGCAACAGCACTTGACCGTTTTGCATTGCCGCCACTTTAGCAGCAACTTCATCACCGATACAGTCGCTGGGTTTTTCCACTTCTTGCCCCAATAATTCCGAAAGCCGCTTGGCGACGGGGGTGAGGCGATATTTCTCATCCACGCCCTTGGGACGCCCGAAGTGGGAGGACAGGATGACCTTAGCACCCTTCGAGGTTAAATCCTGAATCGTTGGCAGCGCTGCCCGAATGCGGGTATCGTCGGTAATGTTACCCGCGTCATCTAGGGGTACGTTAAAATCTGCCCGTACCAATACCCGTTTTCCAGATAAATCTGACGACGACAAATTTGCTACAGTTTTTTTGGACACGTAACAGCCTCCTAAATGCTTTTTTTCAACGAATCAACGGGTCATTGGTTGTCCGTTATTTTTACGCCGTCCACATTTTACCGAGAAACGGGGATCGATCAGGTGCTGTAATGTTCAAGACAGTTTTATTTCCCATAGATGGTAGTGCAGAAGCCCGCGAAGCGACTGATGCGGTGATTAATATCGTGCAAACATACGGCAGTCGCTTGATTCTGCTGTCGGTTGTAGAAGAGCAACTGGCAACAGAGGAAGATGCGACGATACCGGATATCATGGCATCGCCGGAAGCAATCGCTCAACTCCTGCAAAAAGCTCAAGCATTATTCCGAGAACGGGGAATCCAAGCCGAAGCCGTCGAACGCCAAGGCAAACCGGCTTTCACGATTTGCGATGTCGCCGACGAACTTGCGGCAGATTTAATTATCATGGGCTGTCGCGGCATGGGGCTAACCGAGGAAGGACTCGCCGACAGCGTCACCTACCGGGTGATTAACCTGTCTCCCTGTCCCGTGTTGATTGTCCCATAGGGCTAATGGCTAATTGCTAATTGCTAATGGCTAATTGCTAATTGGTCAAGTGTAACTTTTCTGACATAGGACTTACGCAGCAACTCCATACATGGTGGTGGCGGTGCCTTACACCGCTGATAACGCACCCTACATGGGCGAGTCTTTGCTTAAGTCCTCTGACAATCAGCCATTAGCCATTAGCCCCTAGCCATTAGCCCCTAGCCATTAGCCCCTAGCCATGAGCCATCAGCCATTAACCATTAGCCATTAGCCATTAACCATTAGCCATTAACCATTAGCCTTAAACATCGTACATCCGCGCTTCCATTGCTTCTGGAAACTCCTCGCAGTACTCCTCGAAGGCTGTTTTTTCTAGCGTCTTAGCGCGTTGGTGCGCTGCTTCGGCTTGCAGTTCTTCGACGATATCCCACGCTGCGGCACATTCTCTGGAAGTTGGGCCTTTTTCAGAACAGATCGCTCTTGCAGCAGCGATCGCTTTTTGAATTTCTCCCGCTAGAGTGGTTTCTTTCGGCTTCTCGACGAAGTCGCTCTTGGTGAGAATATCGGTAACCGAGATAATGCCCAGCAACTTATCCTTAATTACAGGGGCGCGACGGATGCCGGTATTGGCGAACAACCGCGCCACGTATTCTATGCCCAAATCGGGATTGATCGCGATGCAGGGTTTGGTCATAATTTCATAGACTCGCACTTTTTTGGGATCTTTCCCAAAAGCAGCTACATTGTAGACAATATCAGTCTCGGTAACGATGCCGTAGGCGTCTTGGTCGTGGCGGCGTTCTACAATTAAGGCACGCAAGCTTTTTTCTTTCATCAGCTTAACTGCGTCAGCTACCGTCGCAGATCCGCGAATCGTAACCACATCGGTGGTCATAATGTCTGCTGCTTTTAGCATAGTTCTCCTTGTTATGTGACAACTCCCGACTCTGACCCTATCGGGTACAGAGCCGACTTCCTGAAATCACCGAAAACGCGCAGGTCTGCCTCCGGGCTTTAGACATGGGGAGTCAGAGCGAGTTGCGATTTTAATCGCAGTCAGTATGATATACTATTATATTAGAAAATCAACAATTTATATGGTAGCCAAAACAGTTTCAAACAAGACAAAAACCCTTTCGTTCGTAACCGAAATACCACTCGTAGTATCGGGAGCAGACGAAAGGCTTTTGTTGTCTAGGTTTGAGGATATTTGGCAGCTTGAAAATGATTGCTATTGCTTCGCAATGCGGCGTTTAAAGCTGGTTAAACAATCAAAACCGTACCAATCAGCCAGAAAGATTAAATTCAACAAAAAGGAGAGAAAGAAGGCAATTGCCGCCGCCAACACTGCCTACGGATATAAAGAATACAGCCTACATGCCTTCGCCACTAACTTCAGGGGATATTGGATAGGCTTTCATATAGACTCAAACGCAGCACAAGCAAATAATCCGGACAATTACAACCAGGATTTTATCGACAGCAAAGGTAAAAAGAAAAAGGGAAATGTCAAAAAAAGCTGCAAAGAGTGGAAAGATTCTAGTTGGTATCGCTCAACAAGAAGCACCAAGGCTAACTTGGAAAGAAAGTTGGCGGCGCATCGCAAGTCATTAGAAGGGAAACAGGTTCATGAAATTCTGAAACTAGGAAACACAATCAAACTAGAAAAACTTGACTACGCTTGCCAAAAACTATTTGGAAGAGCTGTAGGTAAGCGCTTCCATAGAGAATTTGTATCTCGCCTGAAACGTTTGACCCAAAGTGCTGGCGTTCACGCAATCGAATTTTACACTCAAACAACTAAGTTATCTCAAAGTTGCCATCAATGGGTCACCACAAAGAAGAAAAGCCTCTCGACTAGAGTCCACAAATGTGAGTGTGTTGTTCTATGTCAGAGTAGAGACGTTACATGTAACGTCTCTACTTATTCGGCATTTTTGGCAAGATTTGTAGAAAATAACCGACTCCAAGTAGACCTGGCAAATATCGCATGGTCGGGTGCCCCAGCGCTCCTGCTGGCGGCAAGGAGACAGGCGACCGAAACAATTAACTTGCTCGTGATGGGAATTGTTCCTTCTTGCTTTGGACGTTTTCCAGAGTCAGAGCGAGTCGCCACAAAAGTTCTAGTTGCTGATACTGAGACTCTGGATGTTCTAAAAATAGGGAGATCCTCCAGAGAGGTTGAAAGCGAATTAGAACGCCCTCGTCTTTAGAAATGGGGTGGCTTCAGCAATGAATATTAAACGACAAAGCACGATCCAATGGTATCCAGGTCACATCGCCAAAGCTGAAAAAGACCTGAAGGAACAGCTCAAGCGCGTCGATGTCGTGCTGGAAGTACGCGACGCGCGCATTCCCCTGACCACGCACCATCCCAAAATCCAAGACTGGGTGGGTAGCAAGAGTCGGGTTTTAGTTCTCAATCGCGTCGATATGATATCGCCCCAGATGCAGCAATTGTGGACAAAATGGTTTCTCTCGCAAGGAGAAGTGCCATATTTTACCGATGCTCAGCATGGTAAGGGCGTTGCGGCGGTGACGAAAGCGGCGTCTGCTGCGGGGGTGGAAGTGAATCAAAAAAGACGCGCTCGCGGTATGTTACCCCGTCCGGTGCGCGCGGTTGTCATAGGGTTTCCCAATGTCGGCAAATCCGCGCTCATTAATCGATTATTAGGTAAAAGAGTCGTCGAAAGCGCCCGTCGCGCTGGCGTCACCAAACAACTGCGCTGGATCAGAATTTCCGACACGATTGAATTATTAGATGCACCCGGAGTGATTCCCGCCAAATTGGACGACCAAGAAACAGCGGTTAAATTAGCCATCTGCGACGATATTGGCGAAGCATCTTACGACAATCAACGAGTCGCTGTCGAGTTAGTAGAATTACTCAAATATTTGGAGGCTGTCGCTAGTAATTTTTTACCTGAATCTCCCTTAAAGTCGCGGTATGAATTAGATGCCGTAGATATTACAGGGGAAGATTACCTAGTCGCGTTGGCAAAATTAAAATATCAGGGAGATGTGGAACGCGCCGCAAGGCAGTTATTGAATGATTTTCGCACGGGTTTGTTAGGGAAAATTGGTTTGGAATTGCCACCTGGTTGAACTCCCTGTCCCCCAGCTGGCTTTTTGGTCAAAAACGTTATATTTTTGCAAAGAACATGGGGAAAACTAGATTAGAGCCTTGTTTTGACCTATGGATGCTCGTTGGGGTATCGACCTCAAGGTTGGTTAGACTGGGGTCGTAGCAATAGTTGCGTGGGAACGCAAAGCTTAACCTATTATGGCTCATCAAGGTGTTTACGCAAACAAAACCAGATGAAACAAAACAAAGAGTATGACCGAGCTTAAACTGTGCCTATACATAGAAGACAATATCGAAAAAACCGTCACCGTCAACCAAGATGAATTTATCCTGGGGCGGTTACCCGACTGCGATTTATACTTGCCTTACATTGGAATTTCCCGACAGCAAGCTCGCATTTTTAAAACCGCTGACTGCCAATGGTTTATTCAGGATATGGGAAGCAAAAATGGTACTCTCTTAAACGGAGAATTCCTCACAGATACTCACAGACTGAATAACGATGACATGATTGGAATGGGAACTATTTGCCTGCGAGTATTCTTATTAAATTGTCAGACAGTTACTCAAAAAAATACAGATATTCAATCCGAAGAAATCACAATCATTCGCAATGTCCAATACCTACAACAACAGTGGATACCTTCGGAACGCCAAGGTCAAGCGACGATTAGTCAAGAACTAGCCATTGTGCGGTTAAAAGACTTGTTAGAAATCGCCAAAAAACTCAATTCTGCTGCATCTATAGAAGCCATTTTTCAAGCGGCACAAGCGGTTGTTTTCCGTTACATTCAAAGTATTGAGCGCTTAGCGTTATTAATTGATGTCAGCGGTGCGGGTAAACTTTCCTTGTTGAATGCAGCTGGCAGAGACATTGCCGCTCGTCAATCTTTAAAAGATAATCGCTCTTGGATTAGCCGCACTATCTGTTACAAAGTTTTTACGGAAAAAATTGCCCTGCAAACCGCAGATGCCCAGCGAGACGAAAGATTTAAAAACGAACAAAGCATTATAGACAAAGGGATTCATAAAGTTATGGCGGTTCCTCTATGGGATGAAAATAACGTTGTAGGCGTTCTTTATGCCGATAGCTATAATAAGTTTAACGATTCAATTGATGCAAGCGAAGAAGATCTCAGCTTTTTCTCGACCTTAGCTAACCTAGTCGCTGCTAGCGTGCAACGTTGGTTGTTGACGCGCAAACTCAGAACCGAAGAAATTAGTCGGCAAAGACTAGAGCGCTATCTCTCTCCTGCGGTCGTACAACAGACGATGATGGCAGGAACTTTAGAAAATGGTCGCTTAGCGCCTCAAGAAAGCGAAATCAGCATTTTATTTGCCGATATCGTTGGATTTACTGCGCTTTCAGAACGCTTGAGTCCGGCTGAAATTGCCGAATTACTCAATAGCTTTTTCGAGGAAATGTTGCAGGAAATTTTTGCCGCAAATGGCACCCTCGATAAATTTATTGGAGATTGCATCATGGCTTTTTTTGGCGCGCCAGAACCGCAAGAAGACCATGCAGAACGAGCTTTAAATGTTGCCAAAGCAATGCTGGAACGGCTGGAAAATCTCAACAACGATCAAGTTTTAAGCGAACCGCTGCAATTGCGAATAGCAATTAACAGCGGTAAAGCGGTAGTTGGAGATGTAGGCAGCAGTCAACGGGTCGATTATACCGTGTTAGGAACGACGATCAATTTGGCCTCGCGCATCCAATCAGTTTGTTTACCCGGTCGATGCGCTCTTAGCGAAAATACTTATAATTTGCTGCGACCTTGCCAACGATTGCTGTTAGATGATATAGGGGAACGCCGTTTCAAAGGAATTGAACGACCTGTGAGGATTTATCAAACAGTTAAGCGCGGCATTCTGGATTAATTAGAATCAAATTACAAGCGAGCTATTTCATCTCCTACCTGCACCATTTTTCCCGCTTCGGATGTGGGTATTTTTGTATTGACACTTAACCGATAAAAATGATTGAAGCGCGATAGATTAACCCAAGATGGTAAAGTTTCTTCGCGCTTTTGTGAAAACAGTTTTTGAAAGTTAGGAGAACTTTCTCCCGTTCGAGAGTTGCGCGTAGGAACAATGCACCGCTGACAGGGATTAATTCCTTCAAACAGTACTTCACCGATTTTAAATTGGACAATCTCACCGTCATCTGCAAATAACCGATCTTCCCAAAAAGGAGGGACGCCGCTAATTTCGATATTGGCGCGTAAGCGTTGCCGCATTTCTGCTACAGTAATTCCGGGAAACCAGGAAGCAACTTCTTCTAACGTAGCGGTACTGATAATCGTTGGCCCCGACGCAATGGTATCATCTGGAAAGCCAGTCAGCGAGTTTCTAGCCAGTTGGACAGAAAAACCGAAATAGTCGCTAAACCAAGCTGCCAATTCGGTGCGGTTTTCTGCCAAATCAAAGACTCGTTTTTCTTGTTTACCCTCGATTTGTAGGGTGACGGTTTTTCCTGTCTCGTCCCAGAATGACCGCAACAAATGCACTTTAGCATTGCGCTTGCCATTTACAAATCGACCCTGGGCATCTAAAATAGCAAACTCGCGATCCCTCTCCAATGCCCCACCCGCTAAAATCCTGGCCCGATTTACCCCCACTCCATCCAGTGACTTAATCGGGTAAATCAAAATATCTGCGATATATGGCATAATTCAGACTTTTTCCGCCAATCCGTAAACTTTCTTATAAGATTTTAATTTATTTTAATAAAGTAAATAATAAACGTAATGTAAAATACATAACTTGATAAAATAAACACGCATCCCAAGAATGAAAAAGTAGGGTGTGTGAGAGAGAGATTATGAGTCGAATTAATGGTTTTATTGGTCGGAGGAATCTGCTAAAGTTAGCAGGTGCATCGGGACTGGGTTTAGCAGCGACTAGCGCCGGAGGGTTTCTCTGGGGCGCACAGGAAGCGGTGGCTCCCCAATCAGCCCAAGCGCAAGGAAGACCGCCAGCAATCGATGCCGATACAGCGCTGAAAAGACTCCTGGAAGGAAATAAACGGTTTGTAGAGGAAAAACGTCAAAACCTGCAAGCAAAATTGCGCTTGCAAGAAACAGCCGCAGCTCAGTATCCGTTTGCTTCCATCCTGGGGTGTGCTGATTCGCGGTTTCCGGCAGAAATTGTCCTAGATCAGGGACTGGGGGATTTATTTGTCGTGCGCGTGGCGGGTAACGTCGCCAGTCAGACAGCAATTGGCAGCTTGGAATTTTCTACCGCAGTATTGGGGACTCAAATAATCTTGGTCATCGGTCACGAACGATGCGGTGCAGTCGCAGCAGCAGTAGAAGGCAACCCCCTACCTGGAAGAATCGGCGTTTTTGTGGAAGAAATCAAACCCGCCGTGCGACGGGTAAGAGGCAAAGCAGGCGATGCCGTTGACAATGCAGTGATAGCCAACATTCAATATCAGGTGGAAAGGTTGAAGGAAACCTCGACAATTTTGTCTAACCTGATGCGGGAAGGCAAATTAAAAATTGTGGGCGGTCGTTACGATTTGGATTCTGGGGAATTACTGATTGTCACCTAAGAGGAAGTTGCAAAAGTAGGGGCACGGCAGGAATAACATCAACCTGCCGGGTCCGCCATATTGAGCGAGTAGGGGCACGGCAGGAATAACATCAACGCGCCTGGTCCGCCATATTGAGCGAGTAGGGGCACGGCAGGAATAACATCAACGCGCCTGGTCCGCCATATTGAGCGAGTAGGGGCACGGCAGGAATAACATCAACCTGCCAGGTCCGCCATATTGAGCGAGTAGGGGCACGGCAGGAATAACATCAACCTGCCAGGTCCGCGATATTGAGCGAGTAGGGGCACGGCAGGAATAACATCAACGCGCCAGGTCCGCGATATTGAGCGAGTAGGGGCACGGCAGGAATAACATCAACGCGCCAGGTCCGCGATATGGAGCGAGTAGGGGCACGGCAGGAATAACATCAACCTGCCTGGTGCGCGATATGGAGCGAGTAGGGGCACGGCAGGAATAACATCAACCTGCCTGGTGCGCGATATTGAGCGAGTAGGGGCACGGCAGGAATAACATCAACCTGCCTGGTCCGCGATATTGAGCGAGTAGGGGCACGGCAGGAATAACATCAACCTGCCTGGTCCGCGATATTGAGCGAGTAGGGGCACGGCAGGAATAACATCAACCTGCCTGGTCCGCGATATTGATCGAGTAGGGGCACGGCAGGAATAACATCAACGCGCCTGGTGCGCGATATTGATAATGCCGTGCCTACTCAGTTAATTTGGTTTCGTAACCGGCGGGTTTTACCAATAATTTTTCAGAGAAACCCGGTTTCTTGGCGTAAGTGCTGTGAAATAAACCCGCCCCCCAGAGGGGATCGCGATCCACCCGGACACGATATCATTACTGCTGAAGATATTTTGGACAGGACTGACGCAAGGGCGTTGCCAGAAACCCGGTTTCAGAGTCGTTCGCGTTCGCGCAGCGGCGCGCCAGCGCTCAGCGTGCCGCAGGCATATCTCTCGCAACCAAACCAACGATTTTTCGTATCGCCCTTTGTTTCTTTGCGTAAGTCCTGTTGGATTGTGAATTTAAATCTTCACAATTTCCTCACATTGTTTTGCTAAATCTGGGTTGGATATAAAACCCGCGATCGCAGTGAGGGGATAGTTATGATTACCTCTACTCAATACTCCATCGATCTGATCAAGCAGGAAGCGCGTCAACTGGTCAAGCGCCGACTGGTTTGCCGTCAGCAACCAATTTATACCCTTTGTCAATATATTCCCGCCCGCGAATGGCCTTATATCGAATGCGAGTTAGAGAGAAACGACTTTTTACTGAGAGACCGCATTATCGACCTTTTGGGTCGCGAAGACTGGGAAAATGACTAAACAGAGCATCCCCTGATGGTCTGTTAAACTCTCCCTTTAGGAGGGCTTTCAGCCCGACGGGGCAAAGCTATGAAAAATTAAAAATTAAAAAACATTTGGGAATTATTGTAAAATTTATTCAATAAATTTAAGCTGAAATGCAAAAACCCTGGGAAATAGCGACAAAAAAAAGATGATTTTAACCTCATAATGATATATAGGCGAGTTTTTTCACAGAGGCTGTTATGCCTTACGTATGCGAATTAGGCAGAGGCCAAAGAGTCTACCTCGATAATCAGGGAACCCAGACAATTGTGACAACTGCTAGTAGCAGTCCGGGACAGCAACAACAATCGAGTAGCAGTTTTACCACCGGAAGTTGGACTGCACCGCCTGAAATATTCCAGATTCCCAACGGCGTTACGGTCAAGGTGGAAACAGAAGCAGGCTCTCGCTTCATCCAAATTCAAGGCAATAGCATCAGCACGACTGCTTTTGCACCTTCCTTCACCAGTTCCCAGCAGCTACAAATACAGCAAGTAGATAGCACAAGCGCATCATCCATGCCGCCGATGCAACCAATGCAACCGATGAAACCAATCGAACCGATGAAACCAATGGAAATGCGGATGGGCAACATGGAAATGCGGATGGGTTCCTCAAGATCTGTTTCAGAATCTACCCCAGGGGAGAGGCGCTTTTGTCCGCAATGCGGTAGCAAAGTGGAATCGAGCGATCGCTTTTGTTCCAGCTGCGGTCATCGCCTGATTTAATTTATAGCTGTAGGGGCACGGCAACCTAGATATATCGGGTAGTTTAACAAAATTACTCATGTGCCCCTACAACAAACGCCAGATAAAATTCTTCTCAGGGTCGGTTAAATACCCAAAGTTAGGACACAAGCTCTAGATTGGTCAATTCAGAGCAGTTTTACCGCAAGCAATCAAACAGACTCAACTATAAAATTACCCGTTTTTGATAGTTATCCCACCGCAAGAAGCGATCAAAGAGGGACTCCAAACGATAGTCATTACGACTTCAACTGAATTTGACATAAGGCAAAGTTTTATAAAGAAATCCAGAAAGTTCCTCAGCTTTATTGAAGACATCTACCTAACCGTTTCATAGCAAATCCGGTTTAATCAACCTGTTAGCCTAGCCAGGGTTAATAGGTCAATTTGAATTGGCTAATTGACCAAAATATCATCGTTGGCGCTCTAGGAAAATTAGTCAAAAAAAAGTGAAATAAAAACCGGATTTGCCCTCGGGAGTGGTGGAGTTCCTATTCAGTCGAATAATTCAAACAGGACTGACGCAACATCTCTAGATGTAGGGTGCGTTAACGCAGTGTAACGCACCATCTCCACTGCGTAAGTCCTGTAAAAAAAAGAATCTTCGAAGGATTTGCGAGATAAAATTCAGGAGATAGACAATGTTACGAGTTACCATCGACATGTTTTCAGGGCGTCCAAACCCTTCCTGGCTATTAGATGAGAACGAAGCCAAAGAAGTTCTCAAAGAAATTGCCAACAATCGCGCCGTAGTTGCCAGTACCGAATCTGGGTATCAAGGTCTGGGATACCGGGGAATTTTGGTTGAATTAGTGACCGATGAAACCGTAGAACAATATAGCCTTCCCACAGTTTTTAAGATTGCTAATGGGGCATCACTTTATGAATCAAAGGGCAAAGAAATTGCCGAACGATTGATTACCGGCATGTCGAGGTCTACAGCGGTAAGCAGTTTCATGGAAACTCCCCAAATTTTGGAGGAAGATTTACAGCGACAACTGTTAGATCATTTGGGTAGTTTGCCCAGAATCGAGCAACAGAGTGAAGTAGATGGTTCCGGTGCTGCCATAATGGAAGCCGAAGCAGCCGTGACTTGTAATATTGAACTGGGCGCATTTAATCCTGGTTTTTGGAACGCTCCGGCTCACGTGGGCAAAAACAACTGCTATAACTATGCTACGAACCGACGCACCGATACCTTTGCCCAACCAGGCAGGGCAACTGGAAAATATCCATACCCGATGAATTGTGCTGCTGTCACCGCAGCGGCATTATCGGATGGGGCGCACAAACGCTTTGATTGCGTGCCGGATTCAGAGAAACCCCGCTATCTAGTTGCAATGGTGGTTGCTCCGGGGGTAGATTATCACTGGTATCGCAAGCAAAAAGAAGGTTTCTGGGGTCATAAACCGGGCGGTACTCCTGCCAAGAACGTCGATAACAGCGGTAAAATAATTACCAACCCCGAAACATGCGATCGCACTTCTGGATGGCCTAGCTATACCAACTTCTGCGGCTACTTCTACACCGCAAAAAGCATGAAAGTCAATTAACGACTGATATCATGTCCAGGGATATCGCTATCCTATAAAAGGCGGCGGGGCGGGTTGATCTAAAACCCGCCCCTACTCCAGAAAAATTTGTGGAGGAAAAAATGAAATGGCTCAGCGGATTCAAAGCAATTCCTAAAAAGATTATAGGTTTGACATTGCTACTGGTTGTGGCAATCTGGGGATGTTCTACAACAGCAATAGGAGATGTGCCAATGCAAGTAGAATTGGATGTATTTAGCGGCAGACCGAACCCGTATTGGAACTTAACTCCCCAAGAAGCAAACGAATTTATTAGCTTATTGCAAGCGTTACCCCAAACCCAAGCACAAGGTTCGGTAAAAGAAGGACTAGGTTACCGGGGATTGATTGTAACAGACCCCGATCAAACGATTGCCGGTTATGACCAAATAGTAATATCTAATGGCGTGGTGGTGGCTCGAAGCGACAGTCAATTAAGGCAATTTCCCGACAAAGAACGCCGTTTAGAAAGATGGTTATTCCAGACTGGTAGAGGTCGGTTAGATGTGGAGTTATATCGTCAAGTGGGTCAGGCGGCGCAGTTGGAGTAAGACTGTTCGTAGTAGGCACTTCAGTGCCGCACCGTTCGTAGTAGGCACTTCAGTGCCGCACCGTTCGTAGTAGGCACTTCAGTGCCGCTATTATTAGGGCAATTCATCACCAACTTCTCGCTCTAAAATCAAATCCATTGCTGTTTTAATAATCTCTTCTCGGTTCACCATTGAGCCAAGCTGTTCCGCTTCGTAGATACCTTCAAACGCTTCTGCTGCATTTCTCAAAGCCGATTCATAGGCATCCTGTAAAGTTTCCTCTAGTTCTTCCTCAGTCAGATAAGTTCCTTTTGTCTTGTGTCGCTGATTGGTACGTTGAATTAGCTAGCATAGCATTCCGAATCGAAGTTTCCCAAGAAGTTGTGCGATTTTCAGCATATTTTTGAATCAGATGCAACAAAATAATTGCCTAACTGAAGATTTTGTTGAGTTGCTCTGACTTACTCATCTCTGCGAGTTCTTCCAGCAGTTCTATCGCTTCTGGAATCTTGCCTTGGTATAGTAATTCCTTGAGAGTTATTAATTCTTCCATTAGGTCTTAGTCCTCCTTAATTTGGCGTTGCTAACCCGGAACGCAGTATATTCGCATTTGTAAAACCCTAGCCTCAACCTATAACTATTTAGTCCTCTGAGCGAGAACTTTCGCTAAAAGCCCTTGGAATTTATTTCCTGGCGGGTAATGAGACTCGTGCAAAATCTGAGACAATCAAGGTTTGTTTGAGAAACTGGGATTCTTAAGCATAACTATTGGTAGATGAAAGCGGGTATAGGGTGATATCATGTCCGCGAGAGATCAGTTGTGTATAGTTGATTGTGCGAAAAAGCGTTTTTTCTCCCCCATCCCCTTTGCTCCCCCATCCCCTTTGCTCTCCAAACGCAACCGATGCAACCGGACACGATATGAGGGGGTGGAGGGTGATATACCCTATGGAAAAATAAATAATTTATGTAAAATACGTAATTGCGGATACCAGGCTCTCAACATCGGCTTTCACCGAAACCCATTCTCCGTAAAAATGCTGAATATGCAGTTGGCTTAACAGATTTTTTCAGAAAAAACACTGAAGTTATTTGAACATAATTTTCAGAATAACCACTGAGGCTTCAGCCTAGAATAAACTCTATACTTCAGGGTCATTATGACTAAATGTACACTTAGATGTGCGGCTCGCTTTGAGCAGTAACCTCAATCAAAAACTATGTCGGATTTATTTCGCTCCAGAGTGAAACAAGCACGATCGCATTATCCCGCTAACGCTGCCATAAATCAACCTGCTCCCTACCGCCAGGTTAAGCCCGCCAATACACAATCTCCTAAATCTGCCCCAGTTATACTTTTTGAATACGAAATTAGTGCAGAGTTTACTCGACTCCATTACAATCCACCGCTTTGGCTGGATCTTCATCCCCATGACTTTAAGGTGACTTTACACCTGGAATCACCTTGCTATGCCACCGATCTTTACGGTGTGGACATGGTGGAAGCAGAAAACCTCCTCAAACTAGCCATTGCCGATCTGCCACCAGCGGTCAACGATTCGCCAGACTGTCCAGACGGAACAACAGAGCAACTCTGCCTATACTTTGCCAAAATTAAGTTCCCCGACCCTGAGATTCGCATCAAGGCAGTTAAAGTGTATGAATGTCCCGAACGAGCCACAATTTTAAGGTTATTTTAATCAAATAGGGCTGTTTGGGCGAGTCAATCAGCGCGATCGCACCCTGGGTCGCCTATGGTTGAATCAGTGCTGAATTATGACTCTGATGCGGGAGAGGCAAGCAATGGATCTGGCAATTGCATTCAGGTTAGCGATCGCTCTTGCCTTGGGTCTGATTGTGGGCATGGAACGAGGGTGGCAGAGTAGAGAAAGTCCCACAGGTCTTCGCATTGCGGGGTTCAGAAGTTTTGGCTTCGCGGGACTGTTTGGTGGCGTGTCGGCACTTTTGGCGGGGAAGTTTGGCGCTAATGTGCTGGCGGTGGCATTTTTAGGTCTGGCTTTGATGGTGGTGGCGTCTTACGCAATCACTAGCAGAGAAACTCAGGACTTTGGCATCACCACAGAGCTATCTTTACTAATTACCTTTGTGCTGGGAGCCTTGGCAGGGGGCGGATTTGAGGCGGAAGCTCTTGCATCTGCGGTAGTTATGACAGTGCTGCTGGGATTGAAGCAGGAATTGCACCATACCTTAGAGCAATTGGATCGGCGGGAACTGATTGCAACGTTACAACTGCTGATCGTTGCAGCCGTGGCGCTTCCCCTCCTCCCCGACCGCGACCTTGGCCCTTGGGAGGCATTGAACCCCAGGACAATTGGATGGCTGGTGCTGTTAATCGCAGGGATATCCTATATCGGATACTTTGCCATGCGAATATTTGGGACGCGCGTCGGTTTGTTGGCGACGGCGGTGCTGGGGGGATTGGTTTCCTCTACAGCGGTGACGCTTTCCTATGGTCGGATGGCACGCCGGGAGCAAAGAAATTTTGCCTTGCTGGGGGCGGGTATTTCCCTGGCGGCGGGGACGATGGCAGTCCGCATCCTCGTAGAAGTGGCGATTGTCAACTTCTCTTTGCTTCCCTGGTTGGTTGCGCCAGTGGCGATATTGGCAATGGTGCCATTGGTGGCGGCGGTTGCGATCGCCACTCGCACCCCTGCTTCTAAATCATCCGCCGAAGTGCCGCTAAAAAATCCCGTCGAATTAGGATCGGCTTTGGGATTTGGTGCAGTTCTGAGCCTTTTGTTTATCCTTGTGCGTGCATTTGAAAGCTGGTTCGGCAATGCAGGTATCTATATACTCTCAGCTATTTCGGGAATTACTGATGTAGACGCGGTGAGTCTCTCCCTCGCTCAGGCAACGCGCACAAACTTGCCCCTATCAGTGGGAGCAACTGGAATTTTAATTGCAGCAATGGTTAATACAGTAGTCAAAGCGTTGCTGGCAACCTTTATCGGTGGATGGCAGTTAGCTCGATGGTGTGCAACGATTTTGTTGAGTGCGTTGGGATTAAGTTTAATTGCAGCGTTTTTTATTCATGGGTGAAGGTGGGGTGTTTTGAGTGCGATCGCTGGGATCGTCGAATGCGAACTGACAACGATGGGTGATTTCACGGCACGGCTGGCGCAGAGTGAGTTGTCGGTGTGGCAAGCGTAAATTTTTACAAAGTTTTCTACTTCCTCACAAAATCTTCACATTTTTGTTTTATTTTAAGATAAAAAGTATTATAGGCTTAGCAGCGATTCTCATATGACGTTTTGCTGTACATTTCTCTACTCAAATTCTCACAAAAACAGAAAGTTACCAAAATCTTAAACAAGCTCCTTTCAAAACTTATCAGTTAAATACAGGCAGGCTCCTGGCGTGAGTTTACCTCTAAGCCTAACGGCGTTCTATTACAGGAGATATAGGTATGAAACGGTGTTGGCTTCCATTACTTCTAGCACTATCGATATTGGCAGTATTAGTACCAAGCTCTCTCAATGCTGAGGGATCTTCATCATCTTCAGAAAAACAAAAGCCCGAAACTTCAAAAAATTTTCCTGAGCTTTTAGTGAGCAATCTTCCTGGTATTCTAACTGGTATTGCTGGTATTATCACCGCCATTTATACCGACCGGAAATCTAGTAACAAGCAGCAGGAACTCCAAAGAAGCCTAGATACAAAACTCGCCAGAGGAAATTTAGATCAAGAAATCACAACTGCTCTGAAGAGCGATGAGTTTCGTCAAAAACTTTTAGACATCCTAATCAGAGATCAGCTCTTTATAGGATTTATTAAAAATCTCGGTCAGTTTACTACCGTTTGTGACGTCACTGGTCAAATTAAAGATTGTCAGTCTCATTTTGATGAAAGATTGAAAAAAAGTTTGATAGAGCCAACAACGAAGAGTTTTATTCAAAGCCAAGGATTTGTAACTGGAGAACAAATAAATAGAGATTTGGAAAAAATCGATGTGTCTACTGAGAATGGTCGTAAGATGCTAAGGGAAAGTTTCTGGTATTTGGTGTCCTTCGACCCAGATTTCCAAGAAAAACTACGGGTGGTAATCTTGGAGACAGCCAAGCCAAAAGAAGTTTTAGAATTGTTGCAAAAGCAAATACTTAAACCCTAAGTATAGACAGTTTAAAATAGGTGATGATCAGCGTTATTACAGCTCGTTCAAGTTAGCAAATTAATACAAAATCCTAAAGCCGAAGGGTAGAAACATCAAAGGAGGCAATGAAAATGTTATTTCAACTATTGATTTCCAATACCTCAAACTATCCGCGCACAGGTCATGTCGCTGCGGATTGGAAACCAATCTATGAAAAAATCAAGCAACACGGACTCTCGCTAGAGGAAATTGTATTACACGACCTGCGCGATCCACCAGATATCCAACTGCCCAGACAGGTTGACCTTGATAATCGAACCGATCCATCTAGAGACACGCTGTTGTTTTCGCTTAACCAAGAAATTCCGCCTGGTCAGGATTCTTCTATTTTTGTAGCTGTGGATCGGGGTAAGCCAATTATTTGCGATGAGAGTGAACCCTGCTTGGAGGTCATGTGGAGTCCGCGCAATAGGGTAAGTGGTATCAGATTAATGAACAGCCGATTAATAGTGTGGCTTAATTTGATTCCTGCACCAGAAAGTAAAGATCGAAGTTTCTATGCTGGGGCATCCACCAGCGTGCAGCGTGATGGTAAGGAGATGTTAGATCCGTTCCTGGCTGAGCTGACTTGGATAGGACACGATCCAGAAAAGCGTTGTATGCAGGTAGATCAGATTCAACTGTACGATCCTGCTTCTGAAAAAATTCTTGGTGAGCCAATCCATCTGTTTGATCAACCATACCAGTTCGTTTCCCACTCTATCGGTCCAGTCCGGACAACTGTTACAATCGCTTCAATTCCCTTTGGTTGTAACTATCCAGATCCTACTACAAACCGTTACATTCACCTGACTTGCAAACTGTACCGTGCAATCAGTTTATACACCGAAGCAGACTACCTAATAGAGAAGCTATTCATTGAGGGAATTTCAGATGAAGGAACTGTAATTAACCCATACTTTGTGCCTCGCTACTATGCCCATATCAATTTGAGGCATGACGAACAAATTTATCAATACTCTATGTCCAATTGGTCTGCGGTAGGTTCCCCTATAGATCCACGTCCAGGCTATGGATTTGCAAGCAATGTACCCCATGAATCTCTTAAGTATGGGGAACACGGTTTTTTGTGGCAGTTATCACCCTGCGATTCAGCAGAATGTCTGCACCTATTCATGTGTAGCTCGTCAGATGGATTCGATTCACGGATAAACAATAACTGGGATGAATATATCTACAGACCACTAAGAGCCGCAATTTATGAAGAAGGTCAGGATGTAAAATCTGTGAAAAAAGTTACACCAGTTGGAGTTTGAGGAATATGTCAAATCATTCAAAAAGGATAATAAAACATCCAGAAGGGCTTGAGAAAGCTATAGAAGCCGTTGAAGAAAAACTCGACGTAGAGGACTATATCTTTGAGCACATCGACCTAATCTACCATAAGCTGGAGCAGTGCGATCTCCGTGCGAAAAAAGCAGAGAATGACGGTAACCAGAGGTATCAGTGTGACATGATGTTCATTGCTGAAAGTCTTCCTGTCATTAGTGCTATTATTCAAGTCGGCAGTAAGCTGGAGAACTATAATTCAGCAAAGAAGTGGGTCAGGGATGAATTACCCGATGCAGATGCAGTTTCTGTGCTCTCAGCATTGACCTTCCTCTACATCGTAGGGATGGGGCAAGGGGAACACGAGAACTCAACATATGTCATTGAATATCCTGGACTTGGTAAGGTAAATAAACGGGATATCTGGAATAGAATTTCTGAGCGAGTGAATAGACGTTTTCTATCACTAGGTGAATCAGCTAATGCAGCACCTATCCAGTCACCAGAACCACTAGATAAACTGAGCAATGGAACAGAGAGTAAAAGTCAGTTTAATATTCATGAGTCATATGCTGCTGTAGTAAGTGATGCCTCCACAAAAATCTAAGGTAGCGATCGCACCCACAAAGCAAAAAGGTAATCGCTATCTCAAACCCTGATCGCATGGTGCTGATGTTGTCGGTTTCTAGCGATCGCCCAATTCAAACTTCATCAACTCTCACCAACGAGAGCCAACTCCACCCTCGAACGTTACCATTCCTTGGGAATGCGATCGCGCCAGCGTAAGGGAGGCATATCGCAAAGATAAGATGATGGGGAGCAATCGGCGATCGCTAACAGACACTGAGCAAAAATGGTCATTGGGTGAAACAGCAATGAGCCTACAGTTATTTATCTCCGATTCCGTGCTTCGGACTATCCGTCTGCCAGAGAATCGCCTTGAACAATAACTGCTGCGCCAACTGGCGATCGCATCCATCATCAAAGGCTAACCAGCAGGATAGATGATTTCAGGGCACGATGCGATCGCCAACTATCAATCTTGGTCAAATAACTTCAATATTCTTAATTTTTTTTTATATTAATTATGTAATTACTCACAATTTCCTCACATTGTTTGTGTAATGTAAAATAACAGCTACATCTATCATGTTCGATGTTTGTGCAGCACAATCATACTAGGAATTTTGCATCATTGAATATCCGGAGGGATAAGTTTATGAAACGATTAATCCGCTGGTTAAGCATGGTCAGCCTAGTACTCATGAGTTGCTTTGGATTTTTCGGCTGGACTCAACCTGTAGCTGCTAAGAATATCGACATCCAGCCCGTGACGATCCTGGTAGCGCAACCTGAATTAACTCGTGTCGGATATGAACCATTATGTCCGGCATTGGGCGAGAAAATTGACTTGAATAACGCCAATATTATCGCCTTTAAAAATTGCCGTGGATTTTATCCGAATCTGGCGCAATTGATTGTCAAGAATGCCCCCTACCAAAAGGTCGAGGATGTTTTAGAGATACCGGGGTTGAGCGATCGCCAGCAGGAGTTGCTAAAGGCTCAGTTGGATACCTTTAAAGTGACGCCTCCAGTAGTTGCCCCAGAAATGAGGATGCCTCCGAGGCCAGCAATGCGATAACTCGCATCACGAACCCTCAGAGAAGCGATCGCTCTCATGCAATACCAACAACACCAGAGCGATCGCTACTTTCAAAGCTAGTAAACAGTTATGCTGCAACCCATCTTTTTCTTGTTGCTGTGGTTGGTGCTGCTTTACCTATCAAACTCCTGAGTCATGCCATTGTTTAATTTGATTGGGATGCGGGGTCAAAATTTCGACCATTCTGCCGATGAATTCGCCAATCAACGGCGGCAAATGGTAGAAGCACAAATTCGCGATCGCGGCATCCAAAATCCGGCAGTCCTTGCCGCCATGTCCAAGATTCCCCGCCATCGGTTTGTTGACCCCTCTCTTGTCGATCTAGCCTACAAGGATTCTCCCTTGCCCATTGGTCATCGCCAAACTATTTCTCAACCGTATATCGTTGCCTACATGACCGAAGCTGCCGAGATTTCCCCCGATAAAACCGTACTGGAAATTGGTACGGGTTCCGGCTATCAGGCAGCGGTACTGGGTGAATTAGCCAAAGCAGTTTACACCGTCGAAATTATTCCTGAATTGGCTGCACAAGCACGCCAAACCCTTAGCGAACTCGGCTATCAAAACGTCCATGTGAAAGCGGGTGATGGCTACCAGGGTTGGCAGGAACATGCCCCTTATGATGCGATTCTCGTCACCGCTGCCCCCGATAGTATTCCAGAACCTTTGCTCAACCAGCTGGCATTGAACGGCAGAATGGTGATTCCAGTAGGGACTTGGATGCAGTATATGACAATCGTCCAGAAGACACCAGATGGTGCAATTCTGGAGAAAACTATTCCGGTCATGTTCGTACCGATGACAAGAGGATCGACCTGATTTCCTGTTGTCACAATTGGGGATCTCGATCGCCTTGACGAATTTGACTACCCTTGAGCGATGCGTTGAACGCCTGATAGAGATTGTGCTGGACATTGAGAACTATATGGGGGTTGGTCGGCTGTTTATTCCGTGAGGTTATCGGTGTCATCCACTGAGCGCATCGCGATTAAGTCTAATGGCAGAGATCGCGATTTATGGGTGAAGGTTACACTAGAATATGGTGCAAATTCTACGACGGTTTGATATTTAGTTGATAAAGTTACAGAATTTTTCAAATGCCTGCTAGCACTATTGATAGTCGATTAATGAGCTTCGGCGAATTGCTTGGGGGTAACAACTCCTACTCTGTGCCGCTCTTCCAAAGAGATTATTCTTGGACAGATGAACAAGTTGAGCAGCTTTGGCAAGATATTACTGAAACCTTGGACGAGAAACGCAGCGAACACTTTATTGGTGCAATCGTCGTTAACAGTTCCGAAAAGCCCAAGCTGATGTTGATAGATGGGCAACAACGAGTAGCGACAATTTCGATATTGATGTGCGTACTCAGGGACATCGCTAAAGAAAACGGAGATTCCCAATTAGCCGATACCATCTCCCAAAAGTATTTGGGTTCGTTAAATCTGAGAACCCGCAAGATAGAATCAAAGCTAGTCCTCAGTGAAAAAAACAATCAGTTCTTTCAAGACAATATTATTGAATCAAAAAACTTAGCTTTCCTCCGCCAGCTATCTAGAGGCTTATCTAAAAAAAAAGATGCAGATAATAAATCAAATAAGCTCATAGTTGATGCCTATCTACTATTACATAAATGGGTACAGGAGCGGAGCGAGAAAGTAGGACAGTTTGAAGAGGTTATCCTTGAGCTAGAAGAGTGTGTCAAAAATCAGCTGATATCAATTTTGATCTCAGTGGCAGATGAAGCTAATTCTTATCTTATTTTCGAGACATTAAATGATAGAGGATTGGATTTATCTGTTGCCGATTTACTAAAAAACTATTTGTTTTCCAGAGCATCTGAAAAGTTGAAAGAGGTACAAAGGAAGTGGGACGATATCAATCGTTTAGCCAATAAATTTGAATTAAAAACTTTTATCCGACACTACTGGATGTCGAAATATGAAGTTGTGCCTGAAAAGGAATTATATCGTAAAATCTCAGAAAAATTCAAAAGCTCATCTGAGGTATTTGGCTTTGTTAAAGAACTGAGTGAGGCTGCTGAACTTTATAACGCACTTGAAGATTCTCGAAGTCCCGTTTGGAATGACTATAGTCAAGAGGTCAGAGCCGATATCGAGCGGCTCGATCTTTTCCAAGTAAGTCAATGTTATTCTGTTTTAATGGCTGCAAAGGAAAATTTAGCAGACGAACTATTCCCAAAAATTTTGAGGATAATGGTAATTGTGTCATTCCGTTATAACGTTATTTGTGAACTGAATCCTAATAAGCCTCTAACTATTTATAGCGAAGTAGCTAAATATATTCGGTCGGAAAAGCCAAGATCTGCAAAATCGATATTTGAAGCTACTAGGTTACCAGAGATTTATCCCAGCGATATAGACTTTGAGAGAGCTTTTGCAGAGAAAACGATACCCACGAGGAATGCAAAGCTGGCACGATATATCTTGAGCGAAATTGAAAGTTACTACAGAGGCAGTAATAAAGAATTAGTTGCAAACCCGAATGCGACGCAGGTCAATTTAGAGCATATTCTCCCCCAAACCCCAAAGGATGAGTGGCTGGTAGAGTTTCCCAAGAAAGAGTACGATCAATATGTTGATAAACTCGGCAACATGACTTTACTATCTTCACCAATTAACCGCAAAGTAGGTAATGCTTCATTTAAGCAAAAGTGTACCGCAGCTTTCGCTCAATCAGAGCTAAAAATTACACAAGAGGTTTTAGAATATCCAGTTTGGGGGCCGAAGCAGATTGAGGAAAGACAGAGGAAAATGGCTAAGGCAGCTTGTCGAATATGGCGTCTTGATTATTAGGAATGTAGGTTTCTTGCATTACTTCTTCAATAATTCCCATACTTTCAGAGGAACTAATACGCCTGTTGTTTCACCATGAGCGTTGGTGACATATTGCACCAGCTCGCGAATCTCCGCAATTGTCATTTCGCTATCCTCACCGCTACACATATAATGATAGCAATCTAACTCTCCCGACATGATTGGGAGCAATCGGCGATCGCTTTCATGAAGTACTATGTAGACAACATCTGGGAGATTATGGGTATGACGACGGTATCCAATGGACAATCAGGTATTATCCGTACAGAGCGGGGACTCGCGATCGCAGGAACGCGCATCACTCTCTATGATGTAATTGATTTTTTAAAGGCTCAGTATCCTCCTAAATTGATCCGCAATAAATTTAACCTCACGGACGAGCAAATTAATGCTGCTTTGTCTTATCTGGAAGCGAATCGCACTCAGGTAGAAGCTGAGTATCAAGCAGTTCTGCAAACTAGAGAAGAAATTCGCCAGTATTGGGAAGATCGCAACCGCGATCGCTTTGCTCGAATTGCCACAATGCCACACAAACCTGGACAAGAAGCTCTTTGGGCGAAGCTAGAGGAGCAAAAAGCCAAACGCGCCTCAAAAACGCTATGAACTTTCTGATTGACTACAATCTTGATGGATATGCCCTTGTTTTCCTCGGGATCTTGACAAAACGTGGATGGCTTGAGTTTCTCTCTATCAATTTTGTCACGTTTAGAGAAGCTGGTTTGTCGATGGACATCAGCGACCGTGCTGTCTGGGATTATGCTCAAGAGAACCAGATGATGATCCTGACAGCGAACCGGAACATGAAAGGTGATGATTCTTTAGAGCAAGTCATCCGCGAAGAAAACACAGCAGCTTCATTTCCTGTGGTCACAATTGGAGATCTCAATCGCCTTGACGAATTTGACTACCCTTGAGCAATGCGTTGAACGCCTGATTGAGATTGTGCTGGACATTGAGAACTATATGGGGGTTGGTAGGCTGTTTATTCCGTGAAGCTTTTGGTGTAGATCTGTCGTTGAGCGATCGCGCTTTGGGTTGGAAGCCCTGCAAGAAGGCTTTGGACAATTCACCTTTGACGATAGAATGGAAGGAAACGCCTGTACTGTCCATGTTATTCGTCAAACAACGCCTTCTAGAAGCAATCGGGAAAACCCTTGTCTTCTCACTTTCTCAACCCAGGGATTGTGATATCCATGCCACAATATGACTTTTATCACTTCAACGTTAGAAACGCCCTGATTAAAGATGGCTGGACAATTACTGATGACCCCTTCAAAATTGAATATGAAGATATAAAACTCTATGCTGACTTAGGAGCAGAAAAAATATTTGCAGCCGAAAAATGTGAACGGAAAATTGTTGTCGAAATCAAAGTTTTTAACAGTCCTTCCCTCATCACTGAGTTACAAAAAACCCTTGGACAATATTCCATCTACCGCTCATACCTCAAACGCACAAACCCGGAGCGAAAACTCTATCTAGCAATCGGGATTGACATCTACCAAGATTTCTTCCAACGTCCCTCGATCCAAGTCATTATCGAAGACTATGACCTGAAAATCATTGTTTTTAACCCAGATACAGAGGAGATTATCCAATGGACAAGCTAGATCGCTATCGCCAAATCATCCAGAAAATCATTCACCACTACGCGAGTATTCCCAGCAGCAACGACCAGGTAGAATCGATTTCTGTCTGCGATCCTGTTAATGATACCTACATGGTCATGGATGTCGGTTGGAGCAGTGCAGGTCGAGTTCATTCTGTACCCATCCATCTCCGCATCAAAAACGACAAAATCTGGTTAGAGTGGGACGGCACCGATCAAGAAATTGCACAACAGCTCATCAATGCAGGTGTTCCCCAAGAAGATATTGTGCTTGCCTTCTATCGTCCAGAACGAAGGAAACTGACAGGATTTGCGATCGCCTAACTTTGCCAACCGCAAGATGAGAAATTAACTTCTCACAAATAAGTGGTAAGTGGCGATCGCACTCGTAAGATGATTGGGAGCAATCGGCGATCGCTTTCATGAAGTACGATGGAGACAACTTCTGGGAGATTATAGGTATGACGAGCGTAGACAATGGACAAGCAGCGATTATCCGTACAGAGCGGGGACTCGCGATCGCAGGAACGCGCATCACCCTCTATGATGTAATTGATTTTTTGAAGGCTCAGTATCCTCCTAAATTGATCCGCAATAAATTTAACCTCACGGACGAGCAAATTAATGCTGCTTTGTCTTATCTTGAAGCGAATCGCAATCAGGTAGAAGTTGAGTATCAAGAAGTTCTGCAAACCAGAGAAGAAATTCGCCAGTATTGGGAAGATCGCAACCGCGAACACTTTGCCCGTATTGCCACAATACCACACAAACCTGGACAAGAAGCTCTTTGGGCGAAGCTAGAGGAGCAAAAAGCCAAACGCCCCTCAAAAACCCTATGAACTTTCTGATTGACTACAATCTTGATGGATATGCCCTTGTTTTCCTCGGTATCTTGACAAAACGTGGATGGCTTGAGTTTCTCTCTATCAATTTTGTCACGTTTAGAGAAGCTGGATTGTCGATGGATATGGGCGATCCGTTGCGTTAAGCGATCGCTTCAATCAACGCTAGGCTAGAAGTGTTTTCGCCCATTGAGCATTTTCCTCAGACAACGGAGGCTGAGGCGGTTGAGTGTAGTCGATCGCCAAATGATACCGCCCCCGTTCATAAACATAATTCAGTAGCTTCTGTAATTCTAAAATAGGCTCCTCTTCGCCAGGAAGTAATGGAATGGGTACGGATGGAATGGGCTGCTTCAAGCTGAATGCATACAAATCTGCAACGGGTCGCCGATCGCCCCGACAAACCAAAATGCGGTAGTCTCCCAAATATTCACCCACGATCGGAAACGGCTTACCACCCCGTAACAAATCAATCTCGATCAGATGAGTCGCACTGACTAATACTTGATTACGCTTCCGTTCGTAAGCTAACCTTCCTTCCCCCGTTCGCTTGTTTTTAGGAGACAAAACTTCAATCGCGGTAACGACAGTTCCAGTTGCAACTTCCCGAATTTCCAGATACCGCTCATTCACCTCCTGTGCAATCGGCACCGTCACCTTCTGCGGTTGTACGGGTAGCGCCATCGTAGCAGTACCAGAGGCTGATTCTGTTAGTTTGCCAGTCACCACTGCGACATCAGGAATCCCAACCAATAGGCTTTCATCATCGCTACTAAAATAGGTTCGCTTTTCAATCTCAACCCGATACTTTTCGCTAAGGTGGTCTACCAGATCGTCAGCGATCGCCACAATTAGTCGGTTATGGACTGCCGACCAAAGCTCTGAATTTTCCAGATAGGGATCCATTCCCGGAAATGGTGATGGCATAAGGTAAATCGGAAACGGTGATGATGTACTCCTATGTTACTCCTTGTATTCATGAAAGCAGCCATGGAGAATGAGCGATCGTTTTGAATTCACAGAAACAGGCGATATGCTGTGCTATCCAGGGGGATACCTTTGAAGAGCTTTTACTTCCCATAAAATCCCACATTAAATTTCAGTACGCTCAGGATACTATTTACGCTCAGAACAGACAGAATACTTCCCGCACTCAAGACACTCAAAATACTCCCCGCACTCAAGACACTCAAAATACTCCCGGCACTACCGATGCTCAGGATACTCCCAGCACTGCCGATACTTAAAATACTTCCAGCACTGCCGATGCTCAGGATACTACGATGACTTGCCCAACTTAAAACACCGCGCTCTGGAAGGAACCAATCCTCACTCATCGCTTGCCTCCACAGTAGTAGCCTATCAACTGATGGGGTTGATTTTAGCACAGGCAAAGAGGGCGAACCCTGTTCATTTATGTTGCTAATTTCTCCAGCAGTAATTGCCAAGGTGCGGGAGTAAAATATTAGTATCCTTGAATGAATTAGCAGATGATTTCACGATTCTGGATCGGCAATTGTTTAGTTATTTGTTTTTTGGCGGATTTGGGATTGAAGCTTGAGTATAATTGTGAAATGTAATAAGGGTGCAAGCTATTATTCGGAAGTTTACGGTCGAATGCAAATGTCTTGAAACTAACAAATAATCGAGGAGTAAAAAATGTCTAAGACTTTTGGACAGTACCCATCCTTTGCCAAGTTTATCGAAAGCTATGAAGCGGCGAGGCAAAAAGAGGAACAAGAACTGGAACGCGGTTTGAGCATGGCTGAACGCCGTGAGAGGAAGCGTAAACTGCGGGATGTTGTGGAAGTGGATGCGACGATTCGCGATCGCGAACCGGATGACAATGATATAGACGGAGGCAAACACTATCGTCTATTGGTCACCTTAACGAAGATCGTCAAAAGCGATCCAGATGTGGATGGGGATCTCAAACGTAACTTGACCGATCGGGAGGATGTATTTGTGGCGATTCGTTTCGGCGATCGCATGGGAATTCTGGAACCGATCGAAGGATTGAATGATGGTGCCATACTCAACTTGCGGGGAGAATGGATTACTAAAGAAAAAGCAAGGCAACACGGTGGAAGATTTCTGTCGGTGTTGCATTTCACCCACCATCCAATCGGCTTTGTTTGTACGGAGGACAAGTGCTACAGCTAATTTTAAGGATAGACTTCGGGATTGACGCAATTGGGTAAGACTTCGCGCTTCAATCCGGCGATTAAGTTTGCGATCGCCATCGCTGCCATTTTTGAGCGCGTCTTGTGGCTAGCGCTGCCAATGTGCGGTGCAACAATCAAGTTATCCAAGCTGAGTAACGGGCTATTTATCGGAATCGGTTCTGGTTCGGTCACATCTATTGCCGCAACGGCAATCTGACGGCTACTCAAGGCACGATACAAAGCATCTGGATCGACAATACCTCCTCTGGCGGTATTAATTAGGATGGCTGTTGGCTTCATCAATGCCAATTGGCGATCGCTCACCAGATGATAAGTATTTTCACTTAAAGGCGTATGAATGGTCACAAAGTCCGATTGTTGCAACAATTGCTCAAATTCGGCAAACTCCACACCTAAAGATTGCTCTGATGTGCGATCGCATCGCTGTCTGCTGGCATACAAAATTCGCATATCAAACCCTTTAGCGCGACGCGCCACGGCTTGACCAATGCGCCCAAAGCCAACAATCCCCAGAGTAGCACCCGCCATGTCCGCTCCCAATAATAAATCGGGTTCCCAAGTGCGCCACTCACCCGCACGAGTAAATCGATCTGCCTCTACCACTCGCCTTGCTGCTGCCATTAGTAAGGCCCAGGTAAAATCCGCTGTCGCATCGGTCAAAACGCCTGGAGTGTGACCGACTGGAATTCCCCTTGCCGTAGCAGCAGCAATGTCGATGTTGTCATAGCCTACTGCCATCTGGCTGATAACTTTAAGAGAGGTTCCCGCTGCGATTAATTGGCGATCGATTTTGTCAGTTAGCAGGCACAACAAACCATCAATTGCTTTGACTTTTTCCAGTAAAACATCGTCAGGGGGAGGCTGACGTTCTCCCCATACTTCTACTGTAGCGATTTGTTGCAGTTGCTCTAATTCGATGGGAAGGCGGCGAGTAATAAATACTTTAGGCTGGGACATGGCGATTCGCTGCTCTAGAATTGATTTGACTTTAGGATAACTATTCTAAAGTCATTTTTTAAACGAACCGCCAAGAAGCCATAGACGCTTTCAGAGGCGCACCCGTTGGGTAGAACGCCAAGAAGAAGAGGAAGAAGATTATAGGGGTTTTCGCTCCGGATTTGGTATGACGCAGGAGACTGTCAAGATGCATATCAAATCGGGAGGAGAAAGAGACTATTGCTCTTGTTCCATCCCCAACATATTCCCTGACACTGGTTTGACCTCCCGTTCCAGGATATAGACGATGTAGATCGATAAAAGCGCCGCAAAAAAGCACCACACCGAAATAAAAGCATAGTAAAAAATTACTTGAGAAAATAGCATTGACAATAAAATAAATGCGCCAAAAGTATTGATGTTTTGGTTGGAAGCAATCAATAAAGGAACTGCAACGATTAACGCATAAATTATGCTGGCAACCTCCCTATACATCGGAAAATCAAATATTAATTTTGTTCTGTAGGCAATCGAGCAACTACTCGCGTCGATTTCCAACCAGTTAGAATTGGCGATCAAAGGAAGATAGAGTAAGGCTCCATAGACAAATCCTAGAATGGCAAACATCAGGCAAACATGTTTGATTTTTTGGTTGCGCTCGCTTGCCCAAACTAGAAATGGCATCCAAAAAAGCCAAAACCAATGGGAGAAGAATAAAAACCCCAGAGAACCAATATCAATGTCATGGAAATTGTTTGAATTAATACCTAACCACACTACACCTTCTAATGCTTGCTGAATTCCAAAGGCTAAGGGGGTAAATGCTAATGGTAAATACTCTGGATCTTTAGCAAGTGCTGTTTTGATACAATAGATTCCACTGGGAACTAATAAAGCACTAGCCGCAAAACTAGCTGTTGCAGAAAAGCACATTTGTATTCTCCTTATTTGCAAAATTGCTAATTGCTAATTGCTAATTGGATTTAAAGGAGATGTACCCATAAACGATTACCTGTTGCCAGTGACCATCGATGTAACTAGCAACTTCGGTAATCTACGCTGATCTTTATTGTCGCAATTGGTACGGGGGATTGGCAACAGATATTGATAGTAAAATTAATGTATAAAATGCTACTTAATATTTGGGGATAGTGGGTGGAATCCTGATGCCAAAAAAAACTATACAGCGGATTGCAAGTGAGTGAGGTACAGCGAAATCGCTTCGTTTGTGTAGCGGCACCCTTAAGGGTGCCGCTACACAAACGAAGGTGTACCTCATACGACTGCAACCCGCTATAGATGGAGTCGTTGCCTATGCTACTGCATCCCTCAATCGCGAAATGTCAATATCAAAAATAGTATTGAAAACTAACTCTTGCTTTGATATCTGTCAGCGCTCTTGGATGATACGGAGAAGGCAAGGGCGTTAGATAGGCAAAAAGTAAAGTTAAATTAAATTAGTGTCTCATTACACCGATTTAGCTGTACATTTGAAATTAGGAAAGTGTCGATATCCTGACAGCAACAATTACTACACCAAATTTTTCAGTGACCCGTTAGCAAGTCACCTGTCATCCTTTATGGTTTTCTTCTGACAACCAACTGGTAACTGATATTAAATATTATTGAGCATCCAGTCAGACTATGAAAAGACGTTGGCAGATATTGTTCGCCTTGGCTTTGGCAGCATTTTTGTTTGTGACAGCTATGCCATTAGTTTATTCTCAGCCACAAGTTTTACCTAATCAAACTGAGAATGATACAAAATATTGTCAGAATAAAGAGAAATTTAATGCTGTATGTTTGGACGATCACTTCCTCTTCTTCATTCATAATAAAAAGGCAGTTGGAAGCGAAATTAGAAATAAAAATCGAAATGAAGTTAGAGGCTACGAGCAACAGGAACGAGTCAAAATAATAGCCCAAAGAATTAAAGAAATTGCTGATAATTCCTCAATCAAAACCGACTCTATTAGAGTAGATAATTGGAAGGTAAAAATAACCAATATAGTCTCGCCGCTAGGAGTCATTGTAACCTTAACAGAAGATGATATCACCGCAGCAAAAGTTATGCCTGACAACAAGGAAAAATTAGCAGATATCTACCTGCTAAAAATCAAAAATAATATTGATTTATATAGAAACAAGAAACATATTACTGAGCATGTTGGATGGATAGAAAATATTAAAAATTTTTTCTCCCAGCCGCAGGCTTCATTCCTATTAATTATAATAATAGTTGGCTTTATTTTTTTAATTGTGGTATTTGTAAAAAATTGGAATTTTGTCGTTGAAATTTTTGGAAAATTACTGCAATTTTTACTTATTTTAATGATTTTTGCGTTAGTAATTAGAGCGAGCTTAATCTTTTTTTACGCTAACTTTATTGACGCCATCTTTCCAAGAGAAAATTTAACGAAATCCGATATTTCAGAACTTTTAACCCATAGTTTTAGTTTATTACAGATGATTGGAATTCTCCTGGTGTTAGGAGTTCTTGCTTTAATACTACATTCTCTTTCTAGCCAGAAAGAATGTATCATAATTCGACCCTTTGAGAACGACACTAAAGGACAATACCCAGAGAACATTGGTAAAGCCATTACTGATTCATTAATTGAGGAATTAGAGAGAATTCGCCAAATCCATGCCTTATTCAAGGATGTAGACACCCAAGACATCAAGCTAGCACCTCGTCTTGACCGAAAAGTTTATTTTGATCCGCCTCGGATTCAAGAAAATCCATTAGAGCAACTCCAAGGGATCGGTACAGTTGAAGTTAGTGGAACCAGATTCACCCTCGATCCTATCCTTTTATATCTCAGGCATGTATGGCCTTTTGGAGGCATCAATACAATCATCACAGGTAGCTTACAAACCTATAATTCTGACAATCGTTTAGTCGCGAAATTAAGTTCTAGCACCAAAGTTAGTGCTTTAGAAGTGACTCACCGAAACCAGCCAAGCGTATCAATACCTGAGATGATAAGAGAGCTAGCCTTCAAAATTGCTTGGTCTTTGCAAACAACCAATAGTATTTCCGCTAAAACCTGGGAAGCATTCAAGTGGTTGACAGAGGCAACTGACGAGTACTGTCAATATAGGCAAAATGGAAAACTCGGACATCTTGACAGCGCTTACAACCATTGTCAAGCAGCAATGAAAGCTGAAAAACACTATGAAAGCGTTGCGGATTTATTATATCTAGTTGGGATTGCCTATTTAGAACAGAAAAAATGTGACAAGGCGGAGCAAGCTTTGCTGTTCTCTATTCAAATCAATCCTAGAAGCTCTAAAACGGCTAATTTTCATCATGGGCTAGGGAATGTGTATTATGCTCAAAGAAAATTTGATTATGCTCTTGAGCAATATCACCATGCTATTCGGTTAAACGAAGAGTTTGCGAATTGTTGCGAGCGTCTTATCAAAATATATCCTAAGAATGTCAATCCTTATAATGGCCTTGGCAACGTCTATTCGGAACTAGAAAAGTCTCCAGATGTCTTAGAAGAGAATTACCGAAAAGCTTCTCAACAAGATTTTAGATTATGGAAGCCATATAACAATCTTGGTCTTTCCTACTTATACTGCTTAAATAGCGATCCAAAATACTATGACAAAGCTGCTGAAGAATTTAGAAAAGCCATTGAGTGTGACAGCCATCAAAGAATTAGCAATTGTACGATGAAGCTAAAAATAGCGCATTTAATTAGTTGGTTTAAATGGGTTAAAATTGCTCGCTTTATTTTAAAAAAAGATTACCAGATGGATCGTATTTTTGGGAACTGGAAGAACAAAATTTCTCATCCTCATAGTGGATTAGGTTTGGCTTATTTTTATAAATACTATAAATTCCAAAATCAGGAAATAAAATTGCTTGAGAATGCCAGAGAGGAAATGCATAAAGCCATTGATATTGATGGTAATGTGGCTATATTTTACTGGAATTTTGGGTTAATTCAATTGGGATACTTAGTCCAAGAAACAGAATATGAAAAGAAAGATGAAATAATTAATGATGTCATTAGTTGGTGGAAAAAAGCACTTAAAATCTTGGAAAACAATCATCAGCATGATATAATTAATGAAAGCGTAAAAAGTGTGGAAATTGTAGATTGGTATGAAAATGAAGAAGCACAATATACTTTAATAAGAGCGTTGGACATCGTAGAAAAGTATGAGAATGATGATGAAGCATTATCTCGTGGCATCTACAGATATGTCATTAATGTTTTTGAACACGGGCAATCAAATCCTACAAACACAATGATTTTGAGCAACATAGAAGCGCTGTTGGAGCTACAGGAATTTTCGTTAAACAAAGCTTATTTAAATAGTCTCAAGACAGATTTAGAAACAATATATGAAATTTTAAAAAATCAGAATCTACCAGACAAGTATAAAAATTTGCCATCAGCCTTGAAAAAACTATGCGATCGTCTCTCTGGTAAGCGATCGCATTACTAAGTTACCTTAAACTCAAATATACCTCAAAAATAGCAAGTTTTTTGGCTGTTATTCAGGCTGGAATTACTGGTCTGACTGGATATTAGCTCCATAAGCTTACTCTCCTTCCCTACATAGCTTACTCAACTATATGGAAATTTGCCGCCACATCTAACCCAACACCCAACCCCTCTGCTGTGTTTCCCCTGCACAAGGATGCTCGCCTAGCTAGCCCTTGGCATATCGCAATCCATTAAACCTAGACCATATTCCTTGTGGGGTGGGCATTTTGCCCGCCAAAGAGGGGAGTTTTTGCAGAAGTCTATTGTGCATTGCCACCTTTGTTAAGAGACGGGGAAGCGATCGCACAAAGCGCCCGATCTTAAGTAACGGTGAAAGTTTGACAAAATATAAACTCCGCTAGACATTTTAGAATTTTGTAGGAAGATGGTAGATCGCATTGTTGGCCCACCGAGCCGCAGCTACTAAATTTCTTTTGGACTCTGACGATGACCAATCAACAAAACTTAACTTGGAAAGCCGCTTTAGCAGACAAAATACCTCCTCAGATGGCAGAGGAAATTGATACGTTTGAAAATCAAATGACCTTACGCTGTCAGGGGAAGCTGGACGAAAAAGTTTTTGCGGAATTGCGCCTGCGGCGGGGTGCCTACGGTCAACGGTATGACAATGGTTTCCGCTACGATGGCGAAAAAACCCAGGAAATTGCTTTCCCCCATAAAGCATTGACCAAAGGTCCGGAAACTAAATGGGAAGCCCCTGGTATGCAGCGGATTAAAATTCCCTACGGGGGCATGACTGCCGAACAAATGGAAGTGCTGGCTGATGTGGCGGAGGAATATTCGGATTCGATTCTCCACGTCACGACGCGCCAGGATTTTCAGCTGCATTTTATTTCCATCGAGGATACCCCCGACATGCATCGCCGTTTGGCTGCGGTAGGTATTACTACTCGCGAAGCCTGCGGCAACTCGGTGCGAAATGTTACTGCTTGTCCCCTAGCTGGCGTGTGCCACGATGAAGCTTTCGATGTGTCGGGATATGCCGATGGCATGACTCGTTATTTCTTGGGACACCGGGATGTGCAGGACTTTGGTCGCAAGTTTAAGATTGCCTTCTCCGGTTGTTCGCAGCACCCCTGCGGTTTGACTTATATGCACGACATGGGGTTGATTGCGACGACAAAGGTTATCGATGGCGTCGAGAAACAAGGTTTTGAAATGTATGTGGGTGGCGGTTTGGGCGCTGTGCCTCATCTCGCTAAACTGTTGGATGAATTTGTGCCAACTGAAGAACTCCTGCCTTTGTCCCAAGCCGTCGCCAGGGTATATGCTCGATTGGGTGAGAAGAAAAACCGCAACAAAGCGCGGATTAAGTTTCTCGTTTCCAAGTTGGGAATTGAAGAATTCCGTCGCTTGGTGAAAGAAGAACGCGCCGCTTTGGATCATGACCCCAAATGGACAGAATTTCTCCAAACTTTGTCTAAATTTGCAGAATCGGGATTGCCCCAGCCAGTTTCTGCCGGACAATCGATCGATTTAGGTGCAGACGCAGAAGCGTTGGAGGAATGGAAGTCTACTAATCTTTATCAGCAGCGACAACCAGGTTTTGTTTGCGTTGCGATCGCTCTCCCTTTAGGTGACCTGACTTCCCAGCAAATGCGCGGTTTAGCCGACATCACTCGCCGCTTTACCCGCGATACGATTCGCACAACGGTCGAGCAAAATATCCTACTGCGCTGGATTCACGAAGCCGATTTGCCTGCGCTTTATTTAGCGCTGAAAGCCATCAATCTCCACGCTGCCGGCGCACATTCGATCGTCGATATTACCGCTTGTCCCGGTACGGATACTTGCAAGTTGGGTATTTCTAGTTCGCGGGGATTGGCGGGTGAATTACGCGATCGCTTAGCCGTAAAAGGTTGGCAATACGATACCTCGCTCAAGGATATTCGCATCAAAATCAGCGGTTGTTTCAACTCCTGCGGTCAGCACATGGTAGCCGAAATTGGCTTCTATGGAGCAAATCGCCTCATCGATCGCCACCGGGTGCCCCACTTCCATCTGGTTTTGGGCGGCGAATGGGATAACAACGCGATTCAATACGGACAGTCCCTCGGTGTAATTCCCTCCAAGCGCGTGCCAGATGTAGTGGAATTCCTCGTTGATTTGTACCTGCGAGAACGGCAAAATGGAGAGAAATTTTCCCAATTTGTCAACCGTATCGGCAAAAAAGAAATCAAAGATCGGATACAACCATTTACTGAAGTTCCACTCTACGCCGTTGACAAATCCTTCTACGTCGATTGGGGTGATGCGCGGGAATACACCATCGGCGATATCGGGATTGGAGAATGTGCGGGAGAAGTTGTTTCCCTCACCGATTTCGGCGTAGCAGCGGCGGAAAGTATCTACTTTGATGCCACCTTACTGCTGGAAGGGAACTCAACTAATGGGAACGTCAAGCAAGCAGCAGACAAAGCACTCGAAGCGATGTTGAATGCCGCGCAAGCGCTGGTGAAAGTGCAAAACGTGGATATTCCCAACAATCCGGAAGCGATCGTTAAGGAGTTCCGCAAATATTTCTACGATACGGAGTTATTCTTTGACCCGTTCGCCAGAGGAAAGTTTGCCAGCTACCTGTTCAATGCTTACGAACACCGCAACGATGACACCAATTTAGACCGCGCCAAGCAATTAATTGAAGAAGCGCGTCTGTTTATCGAAGCCGCTCATGAATGCAATACCCGCATGGTGCAAGCTGGTATTACCAATCCTGGTAGCTTCAAAAAGTGGCTGATGGAACGGGAAATGCAGTTGGCTAATGGTTAATGGTTAATGGTTAATGGCTAATGGCTAATGGCTAATGGCTAATGGCTAATGGCTAATGGTTAATGGCTAATGGTTAATGGCTAATGGTTAATGGCTAATGGTTAATGGCCTTTTCCTATTAGCAATTAGCTATTAGCAATTAGCAATTAGCAATTAGCAATTAGCAATTAGCAATTAGCAATTAGCAATTAGCAATTAGCAATTAGCAATTAGCAATTAGCAATTAGCAATTAGCAATTAGCAATTAGCAATTAGCAATTAGCCAGCAAATAATTTGAAGGAACAAACACAGATGAATCTCGATCGTTTTTGCATTAAATTCTTGGCTCGTCCGGAAACAAATATCGATGAAACTACTTTTATCGATGTTTTTCACGAATGGATTCGCTTAGGCAAACTGCAGGGGACGTTGATTGATGTAGCGGATTATAGTCACGTGCCTAATGGCCCTGGCATCATGCTGATTACCCATGAAATCAACTATGCAATGGATCGTGCCAATGGAGAGTTTGGTTTGCAAGCTCAACGCAAGTTAGGGGAAGGCGAAACCCATCAAGACCGCATTTTAGATTTGGCTAGGGCAACTGCAACTTTTGGGGCATTGCTGGAAGGGGATAACCGCGTTGCCGGAAAATTGAGTTTGGAAGGCAGTAAATTTTATTACATGGCGAACGATCGCTTGAATGCACCCAATACCGAGGAAGCGTTTGCTGCCATCCAACCCGATTTAGCAGCAGCAGCAGAGAAACTGTATCCGGGACAACAAGTATCGATTACGCGCCTGGAAAATGACCCGCGCGATCGCTTAACCGCTATTGTTCAGGTAGAAAACTCGGTGGATATCGCTAGTTTAGTCGCAGCCGCATAGCGACGCGGTTATTGTAGGGGCACGGCATCAATAAACTTTGCCGCTAACGAGAAGGTTTTTGCCGCCGTGCCCCTACAACCAATTTAATCATTTAGATGCAACCGGAAACGATATCATATCATGTCCGGTTGAATACCCATAGTTAGGACTGACGCGGGGACACACCAGATGGGGAGACGCGGAGAATTTTAATTAAGGGTGAAAAGCCTGACATGATATCAATTATCGCGCCCAGAATCCTTTGCTTTCTGCGCTTGGCGCTCTTTTACAGCTTTGGTTAACAAATAAGTTGCCAAACTACTGATCGATCTGCTTTCTTCTTCTGCCCATTCCTCCAAAGCTTTCTGAATCTCCTCTGGCAGGTATGCAGTAACGCGCCCCTTTGCAGCCATTAGTCTGACAGCGAAATATATCAACACAGTTTATCTTACGCTGCGCCGATGGTTTAAGCGCGATCGCTTCCAGTTTGTTTCTTTTTCTCTTCAACACGCTCCCTCACAGCTTTTGCTGCCAAGTGAGCGAGCAAGTTTGCCAGTGAGCGGTCTTCTTTTTCTGCCCACTCTGACAAGACTTGATACACATCTTCTGTCAGGGTAACTGTAACTCGCAGGCGTGGTGGCATTTGTAACCATTGTTTGATTTCAACAACTCAATTATCGCGCCCAGAATCCTTTGCTTTCTGCGCTTGGCGCTCTTTAACAGCCTTGGTTAGCAAATAAGTTGCCAAACTGCTGATCGATCTGCTTTCTTCCTCTGCCCATTCCTCCAAAGCTTTCTGAATTTCCTCTGGCAGGTATGCAGTTACGCGCCCGCGTGCAGCCATTCTTCTTACAGCCAAATCTCTTAACATAGTCCATCTTACGCTGCTGCGAGTCGATACAGTTATAAATGTTACATAACATGCTTTTTTAAGTCATTTTACGTCATAGTGTGTTATTATTACACCTATAAAAAGTCAAAAGCCAGCCCGAAACTGTGGAAAGTGGGGGCTGGCTCTGGCTCCGTTATTAATTTGGAGACAAATTCCATTATGACTGATCGAGAACGCTTGAATTGTTGGGCTATTGCTCGTCTATTGCCGAATCAGCAATGGATGATAATTGCTCGGTTTCGCAGTCGGTCAGATGCAGAGGGTCACTTTCAGTTTCTGCGGCGAAACATGCCCAATGTGCAGATGAAGGTTGTGTTCGATATGCAGACAGAGCAATTGTGTCCAGCACAGGCTGGCGATCGCACCTAATATCGAGTAGAGACGTTACATGTAACGTCTCTACTGGTATGGTTAATGCCGTTGTAGGGGCGGGTTTTACCAACCAATCTGTGGAATCACGAAATATGCAAGTTAAACCCGCCCCCCGCGCGAACCGGAGATGATATAAGCGATCGCAAACCGTCTCGTAAAACCCCAGAAACCCGGTTTTTCTAAAAAACCGGGTTTCTAATGCCCAAATCAAAGCTATTGACTATGTTGCCCCCACTGTTGTAAATCAAAAGAGATTTTCCTGCAAAACTTCCCCGATTAACCTAATGCTAAAAATAAAACCTTTAATTGCTAGCTTATCCGTAATGTTACTTGCTATGGGTGCTGGATGTACGGGAAATTCGGAAAAAAACACTTCGGCCCCTGAAGCTAGCCCAGTAAAAAAAGAAACACAAGAAGTGAAATCAGAATCACCCGCAGCCCAAGCAAGTAAACTGGTAACCGAACCGCCAAGCAATCCAGATCCAGCAATGCAACAGAAAACGCAACAATACGTTAAACAACTAGCTGCTAAAGGATTTACGGCGAAAGGTCAAGGGATATGGATTCAATCGGGGAATACGCTTTTAGCGAATCACCAAGGCACAGTACCCCTACCTGCGGCTTCCCTGACCAAGGTGGCAACCAGCCTAGCAGCGCTTTCTACCTATGATGCCGATCGCCAATTTATCACGGAAATTGGGGCAACTGGGCCGATTCAAAACGGCGTCTTGCAGGGAGATTTGGTGATTCAGGGGGCGGAAGATCCGTTTTTTGTTTGGGAGGAAGCGATCGCTCTAGGTAACACTTTAAATCAGCGGGGAATCAAGCGGGTTACAGGTAACTTAGTTATCGTCGGCAAGTTTTACATGAACTACGAGCAAAGCGCCCTCAAATCGGGTAATCTGCTCAAACAAGCATTGAATTCTCGTCTTTGGACTGCACCCGTGGCAACCCAGTATCAAACTTTACCTCCCGGAACACCGCGTCCCCAAGTAAAAATTGATGGCTCGGTGCAGCTTTCTCCCATCACTCCCAGTCAGGTAAAGCCCCTAGTGCGTCATTATTCATACCCGCTAACCGAACTGCTGAAAAAAATGAATCGGTACAGCAACAACAAGATGGCGCAGATGATAGCCGATTCGGTCGGGGGTGCAAAAGTGGTAGCAGAAAAAGCAGCCAAAGCAGCGGGAGTCCCGCAAAAGGAAATTCAACTAATTAATGGTTCCGGATTGGGAGAAGAAAATAAAATTTCTCCCCGCGCCGTCATAGCAATGTTTTTAGCAATTCAGCAATATTTGTCAACTAAAAACATGACAATTGCCGATGTTTTTGCCGTTGTAGGACAAGATCAAGGTATCTTAGAACAGCGTCAAATTCCGCCCCTATCGGTGGTTAAATCGGGGAGTTTAAATCGGGTGAGTGCTTTAGCGGGAGCATTACCAACTCAGCAGCAAGGAATTGTTTGGTTTGCGATTCTCAATTCTGGCGGAGACTTAGAGAGATTCCGCGCCGAACAAGAGGTGCTGTTAAAAAGTTTTGTGCAACAGTGGGGAGGGGTGTCGTCATCGCCTGCTGAGTTAACTCCATTATCCGAGAGTAAAATTAAAACATCTCGCGACGAAATTGTGAATTAGTTATTGGCTAATTGCTAATTGCTAATTGCTAATTGGTCGGTAGTATAACTAGGCGTGCAAGTTTAAGTTGGAGGTCAAGATGGAACTCAAGTCAGTGGCAATGGAAATTACTGAAGGCAGTAACATTATTATTGGTCACAGCCACTTTATTAAAACAGTTGAAGATTTGTACGAGATTATGGTGGGGACTTCGCCACAGGTAAAATTTGGCATTGCCTTTTGCGAAGCATCTGGGCCATGCTTGATTCGAGTGGTGGGAAATGATGAAACTTTGCAAGCAGTGGCGACTAAAAATGCACAAGCACTTGCCGCCGGACATAGTTTTGTGATTCTGTTAAAAGAGGCATTCCCAATTAACTTTTTGAATGGCATTAAGCAGTGTCCGGAAGTTTGCACAATTCATTGCGCGACAGCCAATCCCGTGCAGGTAATTGTGGCGGAAACTGAACAGGGACGCGGCATTTTGGGAGTTGTAGATGGGTTTTCGCCCAAAGGTGTGGAAAGTGCTGATGATGTGAAGGCACGCCAGGAATTTTTACGCAAGATTGGTTACAAACTCTAATGGGTCAGGACTTACGCAAAGAAACCCGGTTTCTCAAGGTCTCACCTTTGTTTCTTTTCTCGACCTGCGTCAGTCCTGTGCAGAACATGCTGGCAAGCAGATGGGATTCTCAGTAAGTAGGTGCAGGTAAATAAAGAGAAAATAGTTATCTAAGCATAGGGCAGGCAGAATGCCCACCCCACAAGAATTTCAGATCTCTTGTGGGGTGGGCGTCCCGCCTGCCCTGTGTTCAGTTTATTTATACTCACCTACTTATATGGGGAAACCTTTTACGATACAGGAATAAGATTGCCGAATTTAGCAGAGGGTGGGCGCAGAGGACTGATATCGTTTCCTTAGGCATCGGAATTACGACCTGTAGGGGCTTTTCTTGCAATTAGCAATTAGCAATTAGCAATTACCCAGAAACGCCGATCATTCCGATGCAACCGGATTTGATATGACAACTGCTGCGATAGAAGCATTACCCACCCAGGAAGAGGCTCTCAATTGACTGTACCACCGATTAAGACGAGATTGGTTTTCGTTTAAAGCCGGACTCTCCGCCAGTGGTAAACCAGTATTCCCAGCTGCCGCCAGAAGCAGTTGACCAATTATTGAGGTCAAAGCGTCCGCTTCCTGCTGGAGTGCCTGAAATTTTATAGACTTTAACAGCTTGTCCGTTATGATGCCAAATTAAGGGCAAATCCTGTTTAATTTGTTCGGGGACTGCACCATTGGTTTGCAGAAAATAGGCATCTTGTCCTTGAGTGGTTCCATTGCCAAACACCTGAGCGATTCCTTTCTCATCAATCGCAACAAAGGCACCTTCTTCTAACCCAATGCCAAAAACCGGAAGTTGATTGTTTTTGTCATGCAAGATTCTAGCCAGAAAACCAAAAAGTCTCCCATATCTTGTTTCCGGATGTTCCTCATCAATCCGGTCTAAATGGGTGTCAGTGATTACATTTTTGAGAATGGGGACTTGAATAAAGTCGCTGCGATAAATATCTTTGGTATTGTGGTGAAAGGGATTATTCAATATTTCTGAACTCAGCACACCTTGATGGGCTGGTGCATAATAATAGTCTCCCAGAATAGCCATGCCAGCACTGGTTCCAGCAATCGGAACTTTTTTGTGATTAATTAAGTAATTAATCGCGTCTTCTACGGCTGAGCCTTCCCAATAGTCTTCATACTGATTCTGATTCCCTCCAGCGATAAATAGGGCGTCAGCATCGCGGATGTATTGGATAACTTTGGGATGGTTGGCTGCTTCTCGGCTGTCGATAGAAAGTTCAGCGGCTGAACTGACAAAATCTCTATAATTATCGCAAACCCAAGCAGCCTGAGAGCCAATCTCACCGCAGCGAAGAACTAAATAATCTCCCCGATTTGCTCGTTTGAGGAACCATCGAGTGGCTGAATCTTCTCCAGATTTTTCCCCTTCTGCGCCGCCAATCAATAGAATGCCACCAATAGGTTTGGCAGCGGTACTATTAACGGTTCCGCATTCAATAACATAGTCAAAGTTGCTAGAATTTTCCGATGTTGTTACCATAAATTTCATCCTTGCTCAGAAGCCGAAGGCATGGCAAGTAGCTGCTCTCAACGCTAGTCAAGTAGTGCAATGAGTTAAGCTTGAGCCTACCCTTCATTTCGTTGATGATATATCACCAGGGTTGCTCCCCTAGAATGCCATGTGCGATTCGTTCCTGTCAAAATGGAAGGTCATAGACCCGAAATGTACACATGGCAAAGGCTCCCAGCCCTAAGTATCGGCTGAAACGTTCCTTTGATACCAAATCCGGCTCGACAACCCCGGATACGAGCTTTGCGACATTGACATGATTCAATGCCAGTTATATAATGTCCGGTTCTTCACCCATAGTTAGGAATGACTTGGGAGAACGGTGACACGGTGACGCTCTGAGATTTTTATTAAGGGTAATTAGGCGGACATCATATTAATTGCTTTAACCCAAATTCCATCAATTCAGATGCAGCCGCCTTCCTTTGAGGAAGTTCGGCTTCGAGTTGAGATAGCATTGATTGGATAGAAGCTCGAAGTTCTAGCTGTTCAAAAGGGAAACTGGAAATAATTGGCGGAGAGTTTGGTTCTTCCGTACTTACTGTGCTAAAATTTTAGGAAAATGCCAAAAAAAAGTAGGGCGCGAACCTGAAAGTTATGAAAGTTTCTAAATCCAAACCCGCAGGGTTTTAATAATTTTAACTTATTGTTGATTCCTGGGACGATTCCATTCGTTGTCCTTTGTTCAAAATCCCCAACTATCTCCCCTAACCAAAGCAGCGATATGCCTCCCTTCCGCACTCGCGAAAGCACCCACGCCCGCAAAAATTGCCAAGCGATCGCATTGTTAGTTTGACTGAGACTCTAATCTTTTTAATTCGACTAAGTAGGTGAGTATACATAAACTGAACACAAAGCGGGCGTCCCGCCCACCCCACAAGAGAGCTGAAATTCTTGTGGGGTGGGCATTGGATCCCGCCCTATGCTTACATAACTATTTTCACTTTATTTACCTGCACCTACTTATAAGATTTTGAGCCTGATTCGCTAGAATTAAGAACCGTTGTGGAACCCTCCTCTTCAACCGCGATCGCATTACAAGATCGGTGATTGATTTGTAGGATGGGTTGGTGGCAGTGTAACCATGCAGGTGTTGGGTTTCATTGCCTCAACCCAACCTACGGCAAGGGCGATCGCATTAGAATAAAGTCAGCGTTGAATAGATGGCATTCTAATGGAAGTTCTTCAACTTACAACGGCTGTAGATGAATCGGGACATTTACGTCTTGATATCCCTACACAACTTCCACCAGGACAGGTAAACGTTGTGTTGGTTCTCAATCCCGTAATGGCATCTGAATTTCAGAAACTCAACTATAATTTTTCTGACCTAGCAGGGCGTTTGACCGGGCGAGGAGATGCAGTCGCCGTCCAAAGGGCGTTACGAGATGAGTGGTAATCGCTACATGCTGGACACCAATGCAGTTGTGGCGCTATTGCAAGGAAACACTCAACTCGTTCACCTGCTTCAAAATGCCGATTGGATTGGAATTTCGGTGATTAGCCAGAGCGAATTTCTGGTGTTTTCTGGGCTGACTGAAGCCGATCGCCAGCTTTTTCGGGAGTTTCTTCAGCGTATAGAAATTATTGGTATAGCGGCAAAAGATACAGCATTGATTGAAAAAATCATTGAAATCCGTCAACAATATCGATTGAAATTACCCGATGCAGTAATTGCGGCGATCGCAATGCAGAATTCAGCTAGTTTGGTGATTGCCGATCAAGAGTTTGCAAAATTGACACTCCCCCGTCTGAAGAGCGGGGGATTCTTGGTTCACCGAGCGATTTTGCCCAGACTTGTTGCCAAATCCGGGTAGAGAATCATCTCTCCCCAAGCGTTAGAAGTTGACCTGTGTCCCACGGTACTTGTTAACTGATAGCCAGTCTGCTTTAGCGCTTTTTCCAAGATATTTATTGCAGCATTATGGTCGCGGTCTAAAACGCATCCGCATTGACAAATATGGGTGCGAATAGACAGCGACTTTTTCACTGTTTCACCGCAGCCGGAACAATTTTGGCTGGTATATTGAGGTGGTACTCCCACCACCACTTTTCCATATACCTTGCCCAAATACTCCAACCATTCGGTGAACTGCGCCCATGCAGCATCGCTAATCGACTTGGCTAAATGGTGATTTCTCACCATGTTCCTCACTTGCAGTTTCTCAAACGCCACGAAATCGTTAGATTTCACCGCGCACAATGCCGTCTTAACGGCAAAGTCTTTACGCTGGCGGGAAACTTTTAGATGCTTGCGCCCCAACTTTTTAATTGCCTTTCGGCGATTATTAGAGCCTTTCTTCTTCTTAGAAACGCGACGTTGTAACCTTTTTAAAGCCTTCTCACTCTTTAGCAGGTGGCGGGGATTCTCTACCTTGTTTCCTTCGGAATCAGTATAAAAGGCAGCTAATCCAACATCCAATCCTATGGCTTTACCACTAGGCTTGCTATTGATGTTGCGTAAGACTTGAATGACAAACTGAGCGTAATAGCCATCGCTACGCCGCACTATTCTTACCCGTTTAATCTGCTCGATCTGGTAATAGTGGAGATCTCGCGTTCCTATCAGTTTTAACCTACCAATACCGCATTTATCGGTAAAGTTGACGTACTTACGGTCGTCTGATAGCTTCCATCCGCTGGTTTTGTATTCCACAGAGCGGTTGCGTTTCTGAAACTTGGGATAACCTTTCTTCCCCGGCTTGCCAGACTTACAGTTATCATAAAATCGCTGCACCGAAAACGATGCTCGCTCAGTTGCTGCTTGCCTTGCTTGGGAATTAAGTTTATCTGCGAAATCGAATTCTTTGGCTAAGATGGCGCTTTGCTTGCTAAACTCAGACAGTTTAACGCCACGATTATCCATCCAAAATCTAATTGTTTTGTTGCGAATAAATTGAAATATTCGGATCGCTTCGTCAATTGAACGGTATTGTTCAATTCTTCCTTTGATTTTGAATTCGTAGACAATCATGGCGTTTTTTTTCGACCTATAATTATTTTACTTTGGGTTAGTCATCTATCAACTACCCAAAATAAAACGTTACGAAAGACTGCACCTTTAGTTGCTCGCGTCCGATTTCATCCCTGCTCTAAAGAGACAGGGCTTTCATCGTCCCGCTATTCTTGGTAACCTCGTTAACCGTAATTAGTTGGTAGCGATCGCACTTTTCCTGTTCAATTCCAATCGCCACTCTCGATAATGGCAGCGATCGCACTGTAGCACTGTAGGATGGGTTAGCGCCAGCGTTACCCATGCAGGTGTTGGGTTTCGTTACCTCAACCCAACCTACGGTGAGAGCGATCGCACTCGATGTTGGGTTTCATGCTTCAACCCAACCTACGGGCTACGGGGGAGCGATCGCACTACGGGGGAGCGATCGCACTACTTGCCTTTCATAGTCTTGAACTCCTTATTCCACTTCCCATCTAGATCAAAACTGAGTCCCATAACCCCACCCACCTCATCGTCCATCAGTTTTACTTCCTCTGGTGTGCAGGTACGCAGGATGATGATAATGGTTTCCTGGGCTAAGTCGTTAGTTCGACCATTAGCCAGGAACTCCACTTCAGCCCGCTTATGTTCGTAACTCTGTGCTGCCCAGTAGGTAGGACCGACGCTTTGGATCAGTTTTCGGCAAGTATCACCGTCGATTTCCTTCCACAGTTTATGCCAACCAATCTTGCCAATCAGTTGGGTAGCCTGCTCAGATGTCGCTGTTTTGAGTAGCTCCACAACCATTGCTTGCTCATCGCCCATTGTCGCACCTTTGAGAACGTCCTGAATCAGTTTTTCCCTTTGCTTGTGCGTAAGCGACTCAATCCCACCCTTCGTCTTGATCGCCTCTTGATAGTATTCAACGGCGTTGTCGTCGGTATCATAACCACCCACACCGCCCAGCCAAGCAATCGAACCAGGAGTATAGTTGAGGATTTGAACAAATGTATTGGCGACGCTATCGGCACTACCCTTGAGTCTAGCCAGAGCGCCTTCTCTCATGGCAAGTTCTTTTTCCGCTCTGAGTGGCTTTTCCATTTGGATTTCTGCCCCTAAGATCTCTGCCTTTTCGTTGGCGAATTTCGCGATCGCTTCCTTCATTTTCGGATCTGCCATGAGTTCTTCGACTGAATCCACCTTCCACTTCAATCGCTTGTTCTCTTGCTTAGGATCGCTGTCATCCAAAGCCTTGGGCCAAAGCTGTTCAGCGCGGTAAATCCCATTTATTTGAAGCGAACTTGGCTCTTGACCTTTGTAAGCTGCCTCAACCTCTTGTAGGCTAGCCTTGACTCCTGCAACTGCCTTAGCCATAGTGTCAGAGCCAGCGGCTAACGCGCGATTTTTCTCGTCGAGTACCTGACCATCGCCAACCAACTTTACGACCTCGTTACCGACCTGAGCATTAACTCCTTCCTCGTTGTCGTTGTCGTGAACAGCACCGGATATGGCGTCACCGAAGGTGAGATCGGGAATTCCTTTTGCACTGACTACCTCATTGAAAGTTTTTCGCGCTTGTTCCCAGAGGACTTGTTCTGTAAAAATTTGAGCCACACCGGATTGATTGTTCAGGTGATTGGCAATACACTCAGCCATCCACCACTTCAGATTTACCCAGAACATCGGCACTTTCTTGTCCCAGTGTTCTTTGATGGAGATTCTCTCAGGACGCATATGTCCAGCTGCGTAAGCATCAGTCAGGAAGTGGCTGGCAAATCCTTCGTAGAGCATCGCTTCATCTTTCGGTTGCCCTTTCTTTCCAGCCTCGAAAGCTGCCTTGAGAGCCAATTCGTGATTTTTTCGGTAGCTTCCCGCATTATTGACAGGAACTTTTTTCGGCTTGCCATCAGGGCCAATTACGGGGTTGCCCTGTGCATCTTTTTCCACGGCTTCATCCTTAACCTTGTCTTTAAAGTCCCGATTTTGGTCTCCCTCTTGCGGATTAGTAAAGTGGGTGTAGTTACTGCCAGCCAGCTTGTAATACCTTCCCGTGACTTTTTTGATCGTATCCTCACTAAATTCGCTCTCGCGGTTCTTTTGTCCCCGAATCTTGACGTAGATGACGTACTTGATCTCTTCGAGTCCTTGAGGTGAGGATGCGAGTTGTTTGATTTGGTCTACGGAGCCGAAGAAATCGGCGATCGCAGTTAGGTCTCCAAAAGTTACCTTCAAGCCGGGAGCAAGTTCCACCATCTCTTGAGTGGCCTTGTCTCCCATAGCCTTGTGTTCGTTCGACTCAAAACGCTGGATAGTAGGAGAACTTACTGTTTTTAGCTGCGGCTCAAACCCACCAGCCTTAACTAAAGAAGGCTTCAGCTTGCTCTGAAGGCGAGAGTTGGGCCTAGAGAAGGTCTGAACCCCACCTGTCTGCTGCACCACATGAGTCAACTCATGTGCTGTCAACTCATCCTTACCAGGTGACTTCCCCGACCCAAAGTAAATATCGCTACCGTGCGCGAAAGCTTGAGCGCCTAATTCCTTATTCATTTGAACGGCAGCACCGTCCGTATGCACCCGCACCGAGCTAAAATCAGCACCAAACCGTGGTTCCATGAAGCCTCGCACTTCATCGGATAAAGGGCTACCTCTCCCCTTACTGGCACTCAGTTGGCTTTCTACATTGCCGCTTGCCTGGGACTTCCCCTCTGGTGCAGCTTTAGCTTGCACTTCCTCTTCAAAGTTTTCCTCTGGTGCCATTTCCCTTTGGATGCTACCCGAGTGAGGTTTGGTTTGCACTTCCTCTTCAAAGTTTTCCTCTGGTGCCATTTCCCTTTGGATGCTACCCGAGTGAGACTTAGCTTGCACTTCCTCTTCAAAGTTTTCCTCTGGTGCCATTTCCCTTTGGATGCTACCCGAGTGAGGTTTGGTTTGTACTTCCTCTTCTTTCTTTTCCTCTGATGCCATTTCCCGTTGGATGCTACCCGAGTGAGGTTTAGTTTGTACTTCCTCTTCTTTCTTTTCCTCTGATGCCATTTCCCGTTGGATGCTACCCGAGTGAGGTTTAGTTTGTACTTCCTCTTCTTTCTTTTCCTCTGGTGTAGTTTCTCGTTGCACCAGTGGAGCGATCGCAGCTGCCAAAGGCTTTGTTTGTACTTCGTCTTCCTTCTTTTCCTCTGGTGCTGCTTCCCGCTGAATTGGCTCCTCATTTTCCGGCGCAGGCATCGTCATGACTTTATTTGCGATCGCATCCGCAACAGGCTCATACTTATCTCCAGGTGCGCCGACTGAAAGCTTTGCCTGTACACCCGCTCGACTGGGTGCTTCTACCGTTACCCGACTCCAGTCAAAAGGGCGTTTTGCCTGCACTGAAGGCGTCTGCTTTGGCGCTGGCGCATCGTAAATTGGGTCGCTGAAAGGTCGCTGCTTTGATGAACTTTTTTGCACCGGCATCGAAGAATTCGAGCCAGATTTTTTCTGCGCCCATTGCCTGCTCATATGCCGCCTCAGCTCTACGCCTATATCTCAGTATTTTCCCTTAGTTTGGCATAGTCATTTCCAGTCACACCCAACAAAAAATAAATCTTTACTTGACTTGACAGAGAAAGTGTTATATCTAGGTTTTGACTTCAGAGTGGCGATCGCGCAGCGTGCCGGAGGCATATCGCAAAAATTACCAAGCGATCGCATTGTTAGTTTGACTGATATCATGTCCGAGCGATCGCCCATAATTGCAATCTTATAAAATCAATGGTTTCAGGCATTTTTATTAGGGGTGATTTGCCGGACATCATATGAGACTATAATCTTTAGCCAAATGTTGATCTCTTCAAACAACTTGCTATGCGATCGCCAGCCTTACATGACTACACAATTTTCAGGTCAAATGGCTATATGTAAAACGGGGAAAGGGTTTCAGCCAACGGAAGTTGCCCCCTGGGGGGCAACTTCCGTTTCTACTTGAGATTGCGGCTAGATCTGGTCTTGTTACGCCGCAGAATACTTTCGTAGACGGATTCCGCATCGGTAGCGATATAAGCATCAAAAATAGGCTTCCACCATTGCGTATCATCGGGATGAGAGATAAACAGATCAACGATGTTCATTAACTGCCCAACACCTGGCCTCTTCATCGTCTCAGCTTCCTGACCCTGGGCATCGCGCTGGGTCAAATAGGTGCCTTCTTTAGCGGAGCGTTCTTTTTCTTCTTTAGCGCGTTTGTCTGCCTCACTCAGTAATTGATCGTGAATTTTCTTGCTTTGATCTGGAGCGCTTTTGTTCTTGTACTGATACATTTGACCATCGCCAAAAAGTGACTTATCACCCTCACCAGGGTGGTTAGCCCAAACCACTTGTAGTTGAGCCTCGCTATGTTTAACCGCTTCTACTGCCAGTGAACGGGCTAGGCCAAAGAAAGGCGATCCTTTTTCGTGACCGGGTTCCTCTCCCTCGTCATGATGGCGGTTCAGATCTCCATCTCCCCCTTTTTTGTCGTGTTCGCTGTGGGGTTCGTGATCTTTGCTGATTTCAGAATGTGAAGGTGGCAGTGGCTTCAGGGATTTATAATACTTGCGAACACCCGGCTTGCCGTTTGCATTTATCACTTCTTCTTTAACTTCTTCAACTGAACCAACAAGAGATTCCACCTGGGCTTTTGGCATCTTGGAAAGATCGCCATTTTTTAAGCGGGACTCAATCGAAGTTTTTTCTTCAATCTCTTCGACTTTTTCGTGGAAGTAATGCAGGGCATCCCCCAAATCTTTGTTAAACTCCGCATTAGGATCTTTAGGATCGAGAGGTTTGCCTTCTTTTTTCGCTTTTTCTTTTTCAGCTTGAGAACGACCTGACAAACTATCAATAATCGATACCAACCCAGCCACCACTTGTGCTTTAATTGCTTTTTTGATCTCCTGTTCAATTTTCTTCACTTCGGCATTGATCGCTTCGATCAGCCAGTCAATTGGGAGCAGCAACTTCTTGGCGTAAGCGGCATACTTCTGAACCAGAGCAATCATTTGGTTGGCTTTTTTATAAATTCCAGCGTAGGTACTGACAGCATCCGTAATGGGTACTGAACTGGTCAGATGCTTGAGTCCGGTAGGCAATTCGACCGTCCAGGGTTTGCCGATTAATCCAGGACTAATCGGTATGCTTTTCCATTCCAACTCAATATCTGGAACAGGTGCCACCATCCCAGCATTAGAAAATCCTTCCAAAATTTTTGCTCCAGCAGCTCCCGCAGGCTCACTCGATAATGCTGCTTTGATGGCTGACCAGCCTCCCTCCCCTCCTTCGCGAGCAATTCCAAACATCATATCAACACAAGAAAGAAGGGCACCTTGCAGCTTGGGCAACTGGGGCATCAGGATGTGGGCAATCGATACCATCGTATCGTCACCGCCAAAAGTTCCTGTAGTCACTGCTTGACGTTGTTTGCCTTTATTTTTGGGGTCGGCTTTTTTCTCATCGTAGAGAGTGTCAACGTAGTAGCCTTGCGCCGTTTTACCGTCTGTGCCACCTTGTTTATTGTTTTGAGCTATGACTTTTTCGGCAAATTGAGTAGCAGTTCTGTTCTCGTCTTGCTTGCCTTTATGCTGAAGTGCATTGGTAATGTAGCTATTGAGGGCAACTTCAACAAAATTTGAGTGGGAAAAATAATCCTCGACCGCATGGGAACCAGCACCAAATTCGCTACGACCCTGGGGTGTTGCACCCAAGGCAGCCGCTTTGAGCCAGCGTTTTTTGGTTGCTTCGACACTATTATAAATATGGTTGGTCAGTCCACTGCCGGAGACTTTATAAAGATCCGGATTTTCTACCTGTAACCCTTTGATCGCTGACCCTTGTAACTGCTGGTCTCGGTCTTTATCCACCGGACAGTCTGTTGGTCCCACTACGGGTAATGCCACTCTCGGTGCGCCGATTTCAATTTTGGTTCCTTCTTTGTCTTTGGCATTAGGATTGGTATTTGCCACAACTATATCGGCAGCACCAGTCCCCATTGGGTTGTCGATGTGTTCTTCCGGACGGTAAGCTCCAATATTATCGGCAGTTTTCTTGCCACTCTTGGGATTTATCTCGCCACCAGTCACCAAGGTATCAGCTACCTGGGGACCAAATTCAAGAATAGCCAATGCCTGGATTACTGCCGTAGTGATGTCGTGGCTTCCTTTAGCCCCAATCTTGGCTCCTTTCGGACTCGTCACGTCCTTCGGCAAGCCTTCGAGAGCCTCGATTACCTTGGGAACGTTGAGCTGATTCATATCTCGCATGAAGTTACCGCTGTATATCTCAGCGACACCTTGTTTTTTAGGATCTCCAGCTGCGAGTTCGGGTTGTCCACTTGCCGCTTCCGCCTCAATGCCGCCGTGTCCATGCTTGCCAGCACCAAAGCGGCGCAGTTTGCCAGAATTTTGATCTGTAGATATAGCCGTGGACTGGTAGCGCTTGATGGCAGCACCAGTTTGCTGCACCACATGAGTCAACTCATGCGCCGTCAATTCATCCTTACCAGGCGACTTGCCCGCACCATAGTAAATATCGCTACCGTGGGCGAAAGCTTGAGCGCCTAATTCCTTGTTCATCTGCACTGATGCTGCGTCTGTATGCACTCGCACATGGCTAAAATCGGCACCAAAGCGGGGTTCGGCGAAAGCACGCACTTCGTCTGCTAATGGACTTCCACCCCCTTTACTGGCATTCAACTGATTCTCTAAATTGTCGCTAGTCTGAGAACTTTCTGCTGCTGAAACTTTTGCTTGTACTGGCAATTGATCTTCCTGCTCTTCCCCTGGTGCGACATCGCGTTGAATGCTAGCTGTTTCGAGCGATTTTGCTTGTACTTCTTGCTGCTCTTCCTCTGGTGTTACATCCCTCTGCACCAGTGGCGCGATCGCATCTGCCTCTTGTTCAGCTTGCACTTGATCTTCTTTCTTTTCCTCTGGTGCAGTTTGCAGCCCTTCTGGCTCCTGATTTTCCGGTGCAGGCATCGTCATCACTTTAGTTGCGATCGCGTCTGCAACAGGTTCGTACTTATCCCCAGTAGCACCAAATGAAAGCTTTGCCTGTACTCCTGCTCGACTGGGTGCTTCTACTGTTACCCTACTCCAGTCAAAAGCGCGTTTTCCCTGTACTGAAGGCGTCTGCTTTGGTGCTGGGGCATCGTAAATTGGATCGCTGGATGGGCGCTGCTTTGATGAACTTTTTTGCACCGGCATTGAAGAATTCGATCCAGATTTTTTCTGCGCCCATTGCCTGCTCATATGCCGCTTCCCCTACACCTAAATTTCAGTATTTTCCCTTAGTTTGGCATAGTCATTTCCAGTCACACCCAACAAAAAATAAATCTTTACTTGACTTGACAGATAAAGTGTTATATAGGGATTTTTACTTCAGCTTTGGGTGCGATCGCAAAAATTACCAAGCGATCGCATCTCGCCAAGATAGAGCGATCGCACTCGCACCCGTAAAAAACACTAACCGAGCGATCGCACCTCACTTAACTTTTATCCAAAAATGCTTTTGCCGCTTACTTTGTCCTTGAGGCAATCTGAGAAAGCGCGATGTTAATTTCCTCCTGCACCTGTTGTGATAAATTTTCTTTTTTCTGCAAAAAGTGCAAAATTTCCAGAGCTTCAGATCCTCCAAGGTCTCCAAGAGTACCAGCTAAAGCTTCGAGTAAGTCATTGCTGGCATTGTTCAAATCTAAAACTTCCTTGAGTTGCGTGACTGCCTTCGGATTGCCCGTACAACCCAAGAGACTAACCACTAAAGGCGGACCCGTAGGACGTAACTTTTGAAGTAGAGCTTCAGCAAGAGCATCGGGGTAATACCTAGAATACATTTCCAGAAACTCTCCCAAATCTTCTAGTAAGGAGTCGCCTTCAGCGTCTAGTGCAATCAAAGCTTCTACCAATTCAGTTGCAGCTGATGAGCCGAGGTTGTGAGCTTCCTTCTCCATCTCGCGATACACTTCTTCGATAGAGCCTTCTGGTCCTAAAGGAAACGTCCACTTCTGGAGTTGGCCTCGAAGCACCGTCATGTCCATCGGTTATTCCTCCAGTACCAATTCGTAGATCGTGCGGGTAGTTTCTGAGCCAATCCAATAACCAATACCACCAGCTATCAGAGTCCCCACGCCATGAGCCGCCCATGCCCACGGACCTGCTGCGTCGGCTGGCGCAAACCAAGTGGCAAATGCAGCTGCGGCTGCTGAAGCACCTGCCCACCCACCAGCACTTTCCACAACTGCTTTAACTTTATCTTGGGCATGATATATTTTGTAGGCTTCTGCCGCAACAGCAACCACAATCAGGATACGCCCACCGTATCTAAAAACTGCTTTTACCCGACCCAAATTTCTTTGGCTAATCAGTCTCCTAGCTGCCTCTGCTACAGTGGGTTCCGCAGAAGCACCGCTTTTCTCCAGCGCTTCAACAACTGCGGACATACCGCCCTTAACATTAATCTTTGTTCTATCTGCTACGACTAGGAACTTACCATTTCCTTGTTTGGAGAATCTGCTGTTTTGCAGGATTACCTCGCCGACTTTCCCCTGTGAGGAACGCACCCGCCTTCCCACCTCTTCCCACATAGCTTTTTCCGCCATCCGCTCTTTAAACTTCCCGCGAACGGTTCGGCGCTGTTTGCTAGTCAGCTGTTGCTCATCAGGGATGTTAGCCGCTCTGCGATATTCCGCCTCTGCCACTGCGTCAGTGATTTGATTTAGTTTCTGGTTAAATATTTCCACCAGGTCAGCTTCTTGAAAGATCAGCGGGTTTGCAGGTCTCATCGCCTCTACGGGAAGATTGACGCTTTTTTCAGAGCCAACCCCAACGTAAGGATTACCTTCTGAAACCATCCACTCGCAGCCCCCAAGGCTTAAATCCGGTCTGAAGGGAGGCTCCCCTCTGGACATATTTTCTAGAACCTTAACAGCAACATCTGGAGTAACAGCCTTAGTACCTGAGACTTTAGTGTCTCGTTGTATTCGGGTTTCGGCTTGTAGTAATTCGCTTGTAGTTCTGCCTTTTAATATTTGTTGGGATTTGCGATTGACTTTGTTATTTTGCTTTGCATTCAATCGGCTCTGACCCGTCTGCTGCACCACATGAGTTAACTCATGCGCCGTCAACTCATCCTTACCCGGAGACTTGCCTGCCCCAAAGTAAATATCGTTACCATGAGCAAACGCCTGTGCGCCCAATTCCCTATTCATCTGCACGGCAGCGCCGTCGGTATGCACCCGCACACCGCTAAAATCAGCACCAAACCGGGGTTCCATGAAGGCTCGCACTTCATCCGATAAAGCGCTACCACCTCCCTTACTGGCACTCAGTTGGCTCTCTACATTGCTGCTTGTCTGGGACTTCCCCTCTGGTGATGGTTTAGTTTGTACTTCCTCTTCCTTGTTTTCGTCTGGGGCAGTTTCCCTTTGAATGATACCTGGAACAGATTTAGCTTGCACTTCCTCTTGTTTGTTTTCCTCTGGGGCAGTTTCTCGTTGAATGCTACCCGAGTGCAGTTTAGTTTGTACTTCCTCTTCCTTGTTTTCCTCTGGGGCAGTTTCTCGTTGAATGCTACCTGGAAGAGATTTAGCCTGCACTTCCTCTTGTTTGTTTTCCTCTGGTGCCATTTCCCGTTGAATGCTACCCGAGTGAGGTTTAGTTTGTACTTCCTCTTGCTTGTTTTCCTCTGGTGCCATTTCCCGTTGGATGCTACCCGAGTGAGGTTTAGTTTGTACTTCCTCTTGCTTGTTTTCCTCTGGTGCCATTTCCCGTTGGATGCTACCCGAGTGAGGTTTAGTTTGTACTTCCTCTTGCTTGTTTTCCTCTGGTGCCA
>NZ_BLAY01000015.1 GCF_020521235.1 Microseira wollei NIES-4236
GCAATAAATTCCTCCCTTGCCGTGCCCCGACCAATGATTCATATCCATTCCCGATTCGATATCAAAGTAGGGGCACGGCATCAGTCAGGTTGGTTGCCAGCAATAAATTCCTCCCTTGCCGTGCCCCGACCAATTATTTACATGCTCTTCAATTCACCTTAAATTCCTCAAACTCTGGCGTACCAAACAGCTTGTTTTTGTCAATTGCCGACAATACTTTATTATTAGCAGCATCGGCAAACAAACAGCGACACACCAATTGCGCCACATCAGCACGGTGAATGCTACCGCCAACTTTGGGATCTTCGGTTAAAACGCCGTTACCCGTCGCCGGTTCCGACTTTAAACCACCGGGGCGAATAATTGTGTAAGTTAGTCCGCTACCTATTAAATGCTGTTCGGCTTTATCTTTTTCTGCCAAAACTGCCCCCAACGTTGCTAACGCTTGCGGCGATAGCGCCACGACACTATTACCCGTACCAATCGAAGTAACCAGGATGAATTTTTTTACGCCTGCTTTTACCGCCGCATCGATTAAATTTTTGTTCGCCAAATAATCTGGGTTTTGTTCTGCTTGGGGTAACCCGCCGATAGTGGTAATCACTGCATCAATCGGTTCTCCCACCATCGCTTGTTCCACCGCAGCAGCTGCCATTGCATCCCCGATTACAACATTAACGCCTATCGCTGCCAATTCGGGGCGCGATGCGTCTTTCCGTAGCATAGCTTTCACTTTTTGGTTTTGTTCCACAAGGCATTTGGCAATTTCTCGCCCTACGCCTCGACTCGCCCCTGCTAGAAAAATATAGGATGCTTTTGTCATCTTCCGTTTTTTGGTTTTGTATGTCTATTCTTGATCGGGATAGGTAATTTTGGGGCATTTCCGTCTCTCAAGGGAAAGGAAACGAGAACGCGACGCAGAAACCGGGTTTCTTTTCTCGTCGTGGGTAAGTCCTGTTTTTCTAATCCTTGCCAATTGCCGTTTTTCGCCCTACAATTACCAGCCAAGATTGCGCCTCAAACCGCACGCCAGGGGGACGATAATAATGGTTAACAATCTCAAATCCCGCTGCTTCTACGCAAGGGGCTAACGTTTCGTATTCCCATCCACAAACGTAGCGGTATCCCGTCGGACGGGCGCTGTAGCCTTCGCTATCGCCGCGACACATGGACATAACGATCGCACCTTGGGGTACTAGCGAGCGCTGCAAATCCTGCAATACCCGCACCATCTCCCCACGGGGAACGTGAATCAGCGAGGCATTGGCGAAAATACCATCAAACGTTTCCCCTGGCAAGTCTAAACTCAAAAACGACTGCTGCCAAACTTCGCACCCCGATACCTGTTTTGCCATTTCCACAAAAGCAGGCGTTGCATCCAACCCCACGACGGTATGCCCTTGCTGTTTGAATGCTACCAAGTCCCGCCCCGGCCCGCAGCCTATATCCAGGATTTTTCCGGGATTTTTGGGTAAAAAACGCACCAAGCTGTCTCGATTTTGCGATACGTCGTGTTCCCATGTCCCCGCGCGAAATGCTTCCGCCGTTAGTTGGTACTCTGCAATTGTTACTTGCTCGTGTTGTTCCACTATCGATGATCCCTGTGCGGTTTTCTAATTTTCTACGCCGAAATTTCCTGAACGCCACCCCTACCTTGTGTAAGTTGAGTTAGTAACTCAAGTTGCTAGTTATCTCTCTGGGAGCGGCTAATGGCTAATGGCTAATGGCGAGATTGGTAAAAATCCTATATTAGCAATTAGCAAGCTTGCAATTAGCAACGCCAAAGTTTATAACTAGCAACTTGCGTTAGTAGCTCTATTTAAACAATTTTCTCTGTTTACGAAAATTTGTTTAAAACCCATGCTGGTGAGGGAATTACAACGTCTGTGAATTGGCAATTTGACCAATAGGGGATTATACCATAAGTTTGTCAGGCAAAACAAAAAAAAATTAATCGTGTGGACTGTCAATCGAGAGTGAAACAAAACCGATGGGAACGAAAGAAAAATCGCTGATTCAAGCGATTATTGATGATTTAATAACTGCGATCGCGCAATTAGAAACGCAAGATCCGGTGAAGCTTTGGACAACGCGGAGATTGCTGAAGAGGACTCTGTATAAAGCTGAGAAAATACAAAAACAGGCAGAACAGAAGCAACAAGAGCAAGCGATCGCCTATACCGGGTACGATCGAGAATGGCTTTCATACCAGGCAACGCCTGTGAATACTACAGAGATATTTCCCGGAGAAGTGTTTGCAAATACCGCTGATTTTGATAGCGGGATTAGACAATTGTTACCCCGGTATGATGAGATGCTGAATGCGATCGCTCATTGTATCCCGCCAACTGCCCAACGCATCCTAGAACTCGGTTGCGGTACGGGGGAACTCAGCTTAAAAATACTCCATCGCTGTCCATCTGCCCAGATAATAGCCTTAGATTATTCGCCGCGAATGCTTCAGTTTGCCAAAAATAAAATCGAGTCCGCCGGATACTTAAACCGATGGACAGGAATAGAAGCAGACTTTGGAGACTGGACAAACAAACCGGATAAAATCAACATCGGCATTGGATTTGATGCTGGGGTTTCATCTTTAGCAATTCACCATCTCACCAACGAGATGAAATTAAAGCTATTCCAGCGAATTAGAGAAAGCCTCAAACGCAGCGGTGTATTTTGGAATGCAGACCCTATTTTACCCGAATCGCCTGCCCTGGCAGCAGTTTACCAAGCCGTGGGAGAAGAATGGGCAGCTTTTAGTGGAACAACTCTAGCAGAAATTCGCGCCAAAATCGGCAAAAGTGCGCCCCACGGTTACTCGCATCCCGATCAATTAGCAACCCTGGATAACCACCTGCAAATGCTCAAAACCGCTGGATTTGAGACAGTAGCAGCGCCTTGGAAATATTATGGTTTGGCAGTATTTGGGGGCGAGGTAAGTTAGAACTGAAATGGAGATGGGAATAATAAATCGAGTGGGTTGCTAAAATTGCTAATCGCTAATTGCTAATCTAGCGTGGGAATATTTTCCAGCTTTACCATTAGCCATTAGCTATTAGCAGCCATAAAAAGGTAACTAGCAACTTACGTTACTTATTCAGGACTTACCCAAAGAAACCGGGTTTCTCTGAAAAATCGTCGCAAGAGAACTAGAGATATGCCGACCGCACGCACTCGCGTTCGTAGCAAGAAACTTTGGTGATAGGCTAGTCGTGCATCAGTCATGTTAGTTTTACATTAACCCAAGTTGGAAACCAAACGATGAGCTTATTTGACCCGGTTTACGAAAACTTTGCCAAACGCATTGTTTACTTGCCCAACCCAAGCGAAAACCCTATAGTTATCGGCGCATTAACAACCGCAGGTTATCGAATTGATCGAGTATTTAACGATGCGGTTACAGATTTTCAAGCGTTAGCGCTAACTTCCCTTACCCCAGATAAACCACCCGTTTTAATATTTAAAGGAGGAGTCGATCCCGGTGACGATGCGGCATTTACAGACCGGCGGGGCGTGGCATTTAATCAATTTGAAGCCAATAAAACAGCGATTGGCAATTGGTTAACCCAAATTAGTCGAGATCCTGCTAAAAACCCCAGAAGCTTGCTGCCAGATGTAATCGGTCACAGCATGGCGGGTGCTTTAGCCCAGAGGGCGGCGGCGGAATTTACTAACTCGATCGGGGAAACCATCACGTTCAATTCTCCTGGAATAGATCGGGCGACTGCTAATCTTTTTAGGCAAAATGGCGGGGCAAACAAACCAGTTAATCACTACGTTGTCAACGGAGATTTTGTCAGCTTGGGGGGAGAAGAATTTATCCCCGGACGAGTGATTTTACAGTCTTATACCAATCCCCAGATCGACCCCAGATTTTTATCGCGCAAACATGGGGAAATTGCATCCTTGCTTTCGAGTCCGCCACCGGGTTATAGTCAGCGGGAAATTTCAGTTAATGAACTAAATAACCCTAATTTTAATTTCAACAACGACTCAGATTTTGCTGAGTTTATAACGGCTTTGGCGGTGAGAAAACCCCAGATAGCAGCCGCTTTCTCTAGTCGCAGCAGCGCCGAACAATTTAGAACCAGCGGCGCTTCTTTTTTAGGAACGAGAAGTCTGCTCGAACAAGAAGTAGAGGCGCCTAACCCTTTGTTGATGGTTGGCGATAATGCAGATAATTTTGCCTTTGGTTTGGAAGGTAACGATACGATTATCGGCAATGGTGGAAATGACACGCTGTATGGCAATCAACAAAACGATCTGATTTTTGCAGGTGATGGCAACGATAGCTTGTATGGTGGCAAAGATAACGACACGCTTTATGGCAATCAGGGCAATGATGTTATTGTTGGCAACCTCGGTAACGATGTCCTTTATGGAGGCAAAAATAACGACATTCTTTATGGCAACCAGGGAGATGACATCCTCAGCGGCGATACAGGCAATGATACCTTGTACGGCGGTCAAAATAATGACAGCCTTTCGGGAGGGGATGGGGATGACATCCTCAACGGTGACTTTGGCAACGATACCCTCAGCGGTGGCGGTGGACGGGATGTATTTGTTTTAGGCGCGTTGCGCGGGACGGATGTGGTGCTGGAGTTTCAGGATGGTCAAGATTTGCTGGGATTAGCGGGTGGTTTGACCTTCGCGCAATTGTCGATTGCAGCTGGTAACAATGGGACGCAGATTCGGATTGCCAGTACGAACGAACTGCTGGCATCGTTAACTGGCGTGCAAGTTAGCGCGATCGCATCTTCTTCAGTCTTCACCCCGCTCTAGGCAGATTTTCCCGATTGCGGTGTGACGAAATTCACCCGATAGGAGGATATAAAAGGGGGATCTGCATAAGTAATTAGTGCTGGGAAATATGTAGTTATGAAGTAACAAACATTCTTTCACCTCAAGCAGGTACGGAAAGATGAAACGCTCGCTGCTTACAACTACAACCCTACTCCTGATCGCTAGCTTTGCAATACCATTACCCTCACAAACCGCGATCGCACAACCGAGTCAAAAGCAAGTGCAACAGCAAACTGCTTCTAATATCCGATCCGGTGCCGTGGGGGTATTGTACCGCTACTTTAACGCGATCGCGACGGGCAACTATCAGGTCGCTTACGATCTCCTCACCCCGCAGTATCAGGCAGCTGTCCCCTACGAGGAGTTTGTGCGGATGTATCAAGACTACATCGGATCGATTAGTATCAGGTCAGTAGAACCGCTGCCTAATTTTCCTGGCGGCGATCGCAGAGAGTACCGCCTCCAATTCAACGTTTCTTACATTAAACCTTTTCCCGTTGGCAACGGCACAGTTCCCGAACTCTTCGTTTTAACTGCCCCCACCAACAGCGAGGGCGAATGGTTGATTGACGGTATGGCGCCAGGACAATAAACTCTTGCTAATTGCTAATTGCTAATTGCTAATTGCTAATTTAGCAGGACTTACGCAAACACCAAAGTTTCTCCGAAAAATCGTTGGTTTGTCAACTCGAGATCGAGGTCGAAACCGGGTTTCTTTTCTCGTCCTGCTTCAGTCCTGTAATTGTAAAGAGCGTTAACTACTCACTTGAGCGCTGACTTCTCCAATAATATCATGTCCGGTTGATTAGTTATTGTACAATTTGATGGCCGCAGGGGCACGGCATCCACAATATTTTGCTTTTGTAAACAACATTGAAGGTGCCGTGCCCCTACGCCTAATTATAAGCAATTAACCGGACATGATATAACTCAGGGATCTGAGTTTTGCTCTGCGCCTAGTAGCATGATTTTTTAATTGGCTGTCGCCAGTGCGTTTAATGTGCCCAGTAAATCGTCAATTGGAGTCAGGTAGCGATCGTTAAGATCTATTAATACTTCTAGAGCCGGTGTAAGTGCTATAAACCGCCAAACTTGACCATTAGTAACAGTGCCATACACCTTTTTTTCTCCTACATCAGGTAGGCGTCGATTGAGGATAAACGAGGCGAACATTGTAGGAATACATTGAGCTAATCCATCATTGATGTTTTCATTTTTGGCCTCAATAACCGTTACAAGGCTTTAATTGTAAGTTTATCCGGGTTGGCTGTAATCAGAAAATCGACAAAGCCGTTGAGTCCTAAGCTGGGATCTACTGTCAAATTTTTGCCCGAAAATAGACTAATATTAGGATTTAAAGTGACAATTTCGCTCAAAATTGGAGCAATCAAATACTCGGAGCTAGCTTTTTCAGTGTTAATAGCAGTAGCAAGGGGTACAAATCTCTTTAATGCTTCAATTAAAAAAGGACTAGGGGCGAGGGGTTTAAAATCAACAAATTTTTCGACAATCCTGGGGGGGTTCTAATTCCTAAAGGAATTAGTTGGTCAAAAGAAGTGAAATCATTTACGCATTAACTAACTCAAGTTGCTAGTTATGCTAATGGCTAATGGCTGGCTAATGTCAGGATATTATTGTTGTGAGCTTCACATCTGGCAATTAGCAATTAGCTATTAGCAACGCCCAAGTTTATAACTAGCAACTTGCGTTAACTACAGAAGTTTTGGTGCGTTACGCTTGGCTAACTACTGAGTAATGACTACAAAGTTTCCCAAGCGGTGCCTTTATATCCGTATTGGAAGATTTCGGGATGCAATATTTCAGCCAAAATTTCTAGAGAGTCGGCTAACCTTGGCCCCGGACGGTTAAAGTACCAGTTGCCATCGGTGACGTAAACTCTGCCAGTTTGTACGGCGTGCAAAGATTGCCATTCCGGATGCTGGGCTAATGCGTTGGCTTCAGAACGAGTGCGGTTTAAATCAAACCCACAAGGCATGAAAACGATAATATCTGGATTAGCCGAGAGCAAAGACTTCCATTCGAGTTTTGGCGAGGGTTGACCAGGGACGCCAACTAAAGGCTGACCTCCTGCCAATTGGACTAATTCTGGTATCCAATTTCCAGCAACCATTAGGGGGTCAGTCCACTCGATGCAGGCGACTTTGGGACGGTCTAGTTCGGGTAAGGCTTGGGTTTTTTGCTGGCAAATTTTAACGCGAGATTCTAAGTTTAACAGCATCGGTTCCGCGCCCACACCAAAAGCATCGGCAACTCGTTCTATATCTGCCCAAATGTCGGCTAGCAAATTTGGCTGCAAGGAAATAATTTCGGGTTGGCTGTGGGTGAGTTGACCAACGGCGTTTTTGACATCCGCTAAGCTAACGGCACAAACGTCGCACTGGTCTTGGGTGAGAATGTGTGTGGGTTGCAGTTGCTCTAAGACATCAATTTTAATTTGATAAATGCTTAAAGCTTTTTGTAACAACTCATTGACATCAAGATGAATTTGTGCGCTCGGAGTTTCTGAGTTTAACCTTGCCCCGGTGCAAACGGGGCGGTCTTGGATTTCTGGGGGATAGTCGCATTCGTGGGATCGCCCCACCAAGGCATCGGTTAGCCCCAACATGGTTACAATCTCCGTGGCACTGGGAATTAGGGAGACAATCCGCAGATTTTTAGCATCAGTCATCGCTGCCACCTGTTTTTCAGCTATTTTTAAGGTAGCGCTCGATCTATAGAGTTGTTATCCGTCTCTAGAGTTACCACGATCCGGTTGTTGGCTTGCTAATTGCTAATTGCTAATTGCTAATTGCTAATTGCTAATTGCTAATTGCTAATTGGTGATGGGAATATTTTCTGGATCTACCATTAGCCATTAGCTATTAGCCATTAGCTTTTGCTAGCAGTTAATTGCTGGAAATGATGCCATGCTTGCAGGAGATTGCCTTGCATGAGTGCCGCTACGGCGCTGAGTGCGTCGAGTTCGGGGAAATTGGGGTTGAGGGATCGCGCTTGAAAGAGGGCAATTTGGGCGGCACCCGGACGCCAGTCATATAAATTAACAAACGCCAGGTAGGCAAAGGCATAGGGATTTTGGGAATCTAGTTGAGTGACTCGTTGTAAGGCAGCGATCGCATCTGGAACTCGTTGTTGCAATACCCTTGCCAAGGCCACCCCATAAGCCCATTCTAAGTTTTGCGGTTCCCGTTTTAACCGATATTCCAGCGCCTGGGCTGCTTGTTCGAGATAATCTTGAATTGGGTCATATTGATTAATTCGCCCGATTTGATCGAACAAGGATTCTAATGCTTTTGGCCCAGTGGGTAATTGGGCAGATAAAATCCGTAATTGCGTGACTAAATCTAATTCGGGTGCAGGTTTTGGTGCGGCTTTAGGGTCGATATTTAAGGTAACTGGCGGTACTGGGATGGGATAAGTTTCCCCCGTTTGTTGATTGAAGTAAGCTGCCTCCAAGGTATAAGTTCCGGGGGTTATATTCCCTGGAGGCAGCATCGCAGTTTGTTCGATGACTCGCAATTCCTTGGTTGTCGTTTCAAGATCGGGTAACCCCATCTCAAAAGAAGTACCCGGATATAAAGAACCCATTGCGATTGCATGGTCGTGTAACCACCGCTGCGGCTGAGTTCGTTTTTCCGGGGTAACCGTGGATTTGCGCCATGTTAATAGTAATAAACCCGTTCGCAATTGCTCTGAGGGGCTTGACCACTCATAGGTAACGGGAACTGGAATTCCAGGCGGGGCTTTATCTGGTACGATAACTCGATTTAACCGGATTTTTTGACTTCCCTTTTCTTGACTCAAAGGTTTTACCACAACAGAAGGCTGGCGGCGATGGTACAGTTTTAAAGTGCTTTTATCCGGCAATTCCCATGTTTTGTGTAATTCAAAATCCGAGCCTTTTTCAATTAGTTGAACCATAGCAGGTTGCGTCTTGGGAATTGACCCTTGCTCGCCGGTTTTAGTGACGAACCAAGAAAGACTTCGCGCATCTTGTTTTAGATGTTTTTGTCTCGTTCCCACTTGTCGTCCGTAGACTTGGAAGTTTGCCAATGCACCGTAGTAATTAAAATTATGCTGGTTAATTTGCGGGGTTGAAGGTAAAACCCCTAAAGTTGATTGTAAATCAGGTTCGGTTTTGATAATTTCTGCAATTACTTGTTGATGAGGCCACTCAGCACCCAGGTAGGCGTAGTGCTGAACGCGGGGACTAAGAATTTTGGTAATTCCATCACCACCTATAGGCCACAAATTGAGCAACATTAATATCACTGCCAAACTTGCAGTTCCCCAACGGATTTGTTTGGAAAAGCGTCCCGTCCACAGCGTTAAGCCATAAGCCAATAATATTGATACAACTGGTAAAAGTGGCAGAATGTAGCGGGCATCTTTATTGATATTTAACGAACAAAGTAGATAACCTCCTGCTAAAAAGATTGCCAACCATTTGAGCGAAGCAAGTGTGCCGGTGTGCGGGTGTGCGGGTGAGAATTTAAATATAGACTCGGTTTTGCTTATCTGTTTCCAGAAATAAAGGAGAATGCCGACAATGGGGACGAGTAATAAAGGCCAGGAAACTAGATATGGTAAGATTTTCCAGTAGTAAATCCAGGCGTCGATGGTATTGAGGGCAGGATCTCCTTCGGCGATCGCAGAATCTATGGTCGCCCGTTTCCCCGACGTTAAAATCAGCAACCAATTGGTACGATACCATCCACCAGCTAGCAACACCGACACGCAACCAGCACCGATTAATTGCCCTATTTTTCCCCACGCTTTTTGGCGGATTGCACCCGCTTCTACCCAGAGTATTGGTGTTAAAAGAAACAGTAAAGCCGTTTGCTTCACCATTAAAGCTAACCCCAAAGAAAGACCAAATATCCCTGCCAGAAACCACGCGGATGGGCAGGTGAGCAGAGGAGCAGAGGGGCGGAGGGGAGGGGTTGAATCGCTGGTTTCTTTAAGAAAACTGGTTTCTTTTTTAAGATGCCAAAGTGTGAGGCAATAAAAACTCAATGTGACAACTGCCGTCACGGGATAATCTAACAGAAAATCGAGGCGATATCGGTAGAGTGCGGGTAACACTTGACACAGAAAAGCCGCCCATAAACCCACTTGACGATTGAACAGTTTTTCGCCCAAACCATAAACTGAAATCAGTAAAATGGCGCTAAAGAACAAGTTAACTATAGTAGCTTGATCTGGCCCCCTACCAAATAAATTCTGAATAATTGCAGTGGCAATATAAGTGAGGGGAGGAACTTTCGTGGTGATTTGCCAAAAACTCGTCCACCATTGGGGAGAAAACCATTGGGGATTTTGTAACGCTTGCCAATAGTTTAAAGTGCCGGTGAGGTAGTCGGCTTGATCCCAAGCAGGGATATCATGGTCGAAGGCGAACCAGATGCGATCGCACGCCGCCCCCACCAGCCATATTATGCCCAGCAGTAAGATCGGTTTGCTTTTATCGCTTTGAGTCATATCGCCGTATTAAAGACTATACAGAAACCAGGTTTCTTCAATTGAGATCTTGCACTTGTGCTTGTCCCCCGCCGTGGACTTAAGTCCACGGCTAATAGCCTAAGTCCACTCAAGTGGACTGCTTGAAGTTTCAGTCCTCTTTTAGAGGACTTTTGCTATTAGCCAGGGAATTTATTCCCTGGCTTAAGTCCACGGCTAATAGCCTAAGTCCACTCAAGTGGACTGCTTGAAGTTTCAGTCCTCTTTTAGAGGACTTTTGCTATTAGCCAGGGAATTTATTCCCTGGCGGGTGAGGGAGGTGGTGCCAGATTTGAGTTCAAGAAACCCGGTTTCTCAGTTTAATCTGCCCCTTCAATCGGTGCAAAACCTTGACGTTGGATATTTTCAGTAATCACGCGGGGTTCGAGGAATTGTAGCAGGTAATCGGGGCCACCTGCTTTGGAACCAACTCCGGAAAGTTTGAATCCGCCAAAGGGTTGTCGCGATACAATTGCACCCGTAATGCCTCGATTGATGTACAAATTCCCGACTTCAAATTCAGCTTGTGCTTTTTCGATGTGGGAAGGTGTGCGGGAATATAACCCGCCTGTGAGGGCAAAATTAGTGCCGTTGGCGACTGCTAATGCTTCGGCGAAATTCTTCGCCCGAATCACCGCCAAAACTGGGCCAAAAATCTCTTCTTGGGCAATGATTCCATTTGGCGGAACATCGGTAAAGATGGTCGGGCTGATAAAATATCCCGTATCGGAAACTGGCATTTCTAATGCGAGTTGGGATTCTTGTTTTCCCTTTTCTATGTATTCCCGAATCCGGTTAAAGGCATTGGCGTCGATCACCGGACCCACTTGCGTACTCGGAAGTTCTGCCGCACCAACATTTAAACTGCGCGTTGCTTCGACTAACCGATGGACAAATGCTTCGTAAACGGGTTCCAATACGATAGCGCGGGAACAAGCGGAACATTTTTGACCGTTATAGCCAAATGCAGAGTAAACTACCCCTGCAACTGCTTGATCTAAGTCGGCACTTTCATCGACGATGATGGCATTTTTTCCGCCCATTTCGGCGATGACTCGTTTGAGGTGTTTTTGACCTGGTTGTAAGATGGCGGCATCGGCGTAGATGCGACATCCGACTTCTTGGGAACCTGTGAAGGCGATCGCGCTCACGTCTTTATGTTTTACCATGTACGCACCCACGGTGGAACCTTTACAGGGTACGTATTGGAAAACGCCTTTGGGTATTCCCGCTTCGATTAATATTTCGGCTAATTTTGCCGCAATCACTGATGAAACTTCCGCCGGTTTGAGTAAGGTACAGTTCCCGGCGACGAGGGATGCTACTGTCATGCCGCAAGGAATTGCTAGGGGGAAATTCCACGGGGATATGACTAATGTTATGCCGCGCGGTTGATAGTGATAGCGGTTGGTTTCGCCAGCGAGATCGAAGTTATGTCCTTTATCTAACCGTTCCATTTCATCGGCATAATACCGACAAAAATCGATCGCTTCGGATACTTCCCCGTCGCATTCCCTGACAGCTTTCCCAACTTCTAATACCATCCAAGCGCATAATTCGTGTCGCCGTTGTTCCATTAATTCCCCAGCTTTCCGCAAGATATCGGCGCGTTGTTTTGCTGGGGTGCGACTCCAACTGGAAAATGCGGCTTTTGCTGCTTGTAATGCTTGTTCTGCACCTTCGATGGAAAGCAGTCCGACTTTGCCGATAATTTCAGTTGGATTGGAAGGATTGAGGGAATTAAAGGTATCCTGCGTTGGCGCGTATTCGCCATTCACAAAAGGCCAATATGTTTGACCCAATTGCTGACGAATTGTTTGGATTGCTTGTTGCGATCGCTCTCTCTTCTCCTTATCGGCATAATCTGTATCCGGCGCGTTGGGAAATGCCCGTTTTTCCTTCAAATTCGTTTCCGCTTTGGCGTTATTTACCTTGGGCGGTGCTAATAATTCCTCAACGGGACGGTCTTCTAAATTTTGCCGCAAGAACGAACTATTGGCGGTATTTTCTAACAACCGGCGAATCAGATACGCCATCCCCGGCAGCAAATCGCCGTAGGGACAATATACCCGGACGCGATAACCTTTATCCACCAAAGCTTTAGCTAATTTATCTCCCATGCCGTAAAGCACTTGCATTTCAAACCGGCGGCGGGGGATATTTAAACTTTCTAAGATGGCGATGGCGTGGGCTTGCGATCGCACGTTGTGACTGCCAATCGCTGCATATAAATATTCGTGATTTTCTAGCAGCAATCTGGTTAAATTTTCAAAATTAACATCGGTTGCACCTTTGTCATTAAATACAGGTTGAGGCCAATCTTTTTGTACCGACTTAATCGTTTCCTGATCCCAATACGCGCCTTTAACTAACCGAACCGTCACCGGATATCCCCGTTGTTTCGCCCAAGCAATTAACCCTTGCAAGTCTTTTTCCGTATCTCTTAAATAACCTTGCAGCGTTACACCAATATCGGTACGGGAACGAAATTCCTCTTCCATCAATAATTCTTTTAAGATGGCGAGGGTAATATCTTTATAAACATATTGTTCCATGTCAAAGTGTACCGCTGCGCCCAATTCCTTGGCGCGGCGCAACAGCGTGCGGATGCGCGAACTCACTCTTTCCTGACTCCCTTTCGCATCTAGGGGGTCAAATTGGGAATAAAACGCCGTTAACTTGACAGAAACTTGCACTTGTGGTATAGGTTCCCCATCCGCCAAATCGATCGCATCGACTTTAGACCAAGTTTTGGCGACATCGGTTAGTTGCTGCATTAATTCCAGATAGCGGTCGAGGTAAGACTGCGCCTCGGCTTCGGTTATCACCGCCTCGCCTAAAAGGTCGATGGTGAAGGCCATTTTATCCTTTCGCAGGCGTTCGATGGTCTTGATGGCGCGTTCGATGTTCTCCCCGGCGATATATTTGTGGGCGAGGGTTTCCACAGCGGTAGAAATAGTCGTGGCGGCGAGTTGTCCCGGCACCGAGTCGGGATTGGCGAAATTGAGTAACGCTTTGAGTGCTTGGGGTAACTCTACCGACTCGTCGCCTAAGTATTCTTGCAGGTGGCGGGCGATTTCCGGTTTGCTGCGGAGGGCGGGCAAGCAGTCGATAAAGCGAAATAGCTGCAAGCGCAGACCGGGGCTACCCATCGCCCAAGCGAGCAGTTTATCATCCCAGCGCATTTGGTCGCGCATTTGGGCGAAAAACGAGCGATTTTCCTTAGTTGCCGCCAAAAGTTGCTTGGCGATCGCTTGAGTTTTAGTTTCGTAGGTATCTATTTGTACGACCACAGTTGATATACTCCAAAATCTGGGCAAGGCGTTGTTCAAGGACGCACCAGACGCGGGGAAGCACCAGACGCGGGGACAAAGTTCAGACGAGGATAAAAACTCTGCCTGAACGTGCCGCCCTGAATCTTCGATGCAGTCGGGGTCTCAAACCCTTGGAACAGACGTTCCAGACACGGACCTGACGCTGCAAACGCTCCGCGTCTGGTGCGTGTTTGCGTCCCCGTGTCATCTTCGATCAGGCTAGTTTGAGGAGGTTCCCACGCCAAGCCTGTGCCTGTACGCTTGCATTGTATCGTTTTGCGGTGATGTACTTGAATCGTTGCGGGGGTAATGGGGAATTTTTATACAATAATCGGGATCAAAACGAAGCGAAAGGTAGGTAGGCGTAAATAAATCGAACAGCGAGACACCCCGTTGCTTCAGACACACCAAGAAACCGGGTTTCAAGCTGCGATGGGTAGGGGCACGGCGGGCGAAATATTTTGTACAAGCGAACATTTTATGCTTGCCGTGCCCCTTTTTTCAGAGAAACTTTGGTGATGGGCGTAAGTCCTGACACCGATTGTATTTTCCTGAGGCACCTATCACCAAAGTTTCTTGCTGCGATGGGTAGGGGCACGGCGGGCGAAATATTTTGTACAAGCGAACATTTTATGCTTGCCGTGCCCCTTGTTTCAGAGAAACTTTGGTGATGGGGGTAAGTCCTGACACCGATTGTATTTTCCTGAGGCACAAGTGAAACGAAAGTAGCTTTTAATAACCTAATTTATACGATTGATTTTTGCACAGTTAACGATAATATTCATAAGTGGCATTGTGAGCGCAAAGGGGGAGATAATTTTGTACGCTTTCCTTCAGTCCCTTGGCATTGCTAACCCTACAGGCAGCGGCTGGCTGGCGGTGATATTCACCTTTGGGTTGGCTTGGATAGTGACTCGGTATTTAATTCCAAGAGTACGCGCTTTTGCCCTCCAGGTGGGATGGGCAGATCAACCCAACGCCCGTCGGCTGAATAAAGAACCTTTACCCAACGCGGGAGGTTTGGCAATTTACGCGGGGGTGATTGCGGCTTTAATTCTGGCAACTGTCTTAAGACCGATTATCATCGAACCTGTATTAGTGCAGGTACTGAGTATTCTGCTGGGCGGATCGATTTTAGTTTTGGTGGGGTTTATTGACGACCAATATGGTTTGTCGCCTTACCTGCGCTTGTCTACCCAAGTTTTAACCGCATTATTGCTTTATTCCAGCGGTATCCGCATCGAAACTGCTTTTGCAACGCCCCTCGATCCCTTATTCTCTCTCTTGCTGACGGTATTTTGGGTAGTGGGAATTACCAATGCCGTTAATTTAATGGACGGGATGGATGGTTTGGTGGGCGGGATTAGTTTTATTACCGCGATGAGTTTATTGGCTGTTTCGGCACAATTTGAAACCAGGGCGGCGGCGACTTTGCTATTAGCGGCGTTGGGGGGTGCAACCTTGGGCTTTTTGCGCTATAACTTTTACCCGTCGCTAATTATTATGGGGGATGCGGGGGCATATTTTTTTGGTTATGTGTTGGCGGCGACGAGTATTATCGGTAATTTAAAAGTTACGACGGTGTTTGCCTTGGTGCCGACGCTGTTCTTTTTATTATTGCCAGTTATTGATACAACTCAAGTCGTGATTCGGCGACTGATGGCGGGGAAAAACCCCATGAGTACTCCGGGGAAAGACCACCTGCACCACCGCTTGCTGGCGTTGGGGTTGTCTCAGCGCAATGCTGCGATCGCTTTGTGGACGCTGAGTTTAATATCTAATAGTTTGGCGATGAAGTTGCAAGGGATGACGCCTTTGGTGATTTACGTAACGATTGGCGGAATTGTGGCGCTTTTGGGTTTCACAGTTTGGCGGAAAATTAGACGAGATTATCGAGGTTGACGGTTGATTTAATCATCGCACAAGTTGAAAAAGTAACGATTATGTCTAATCAGGAAATTTTCCAGGAAATCGACCTATTTTTTAGGCAGCAAGGTAGAGTTTACCAGACCTTACAAAATATTTCTCAGAGCCTATCTAAAGCTGGGATTGATTATGCCATCATTGGCGGCATGGCTTTGGTGACTTATGGTTATGTTCGGGCAACTCAAGATGTGGATCTACTCCTGAGTAAAGAGGGACTGGAAGCGTTTCGCAAGGCATTAGTCGGACGAGGATTTGTACCTGCGTTTCCAGGCGCTACAAAAATGTTTCGCGATACGCAAACAAATGTCCGAGTGGAGATTATTACCACAGGTGAATTTCCTGGTGATGGCAATTGCTAATTGCTCATTGATAATTGTCAATTGCCAGACAGCCGCCATTAGCGATTAGCTATTAGCAGTTACACAACCGTTGCCTAAGGACATGATATGATTCGAGTCCTAAATCTTCCCGCTGAGTTAGCAGAACAAATTGATGCATCTGTCCGCGATGAGTATAGCCGTTTATGGATTGCTGTTGAGTCGGCACGTCAGCGGGAAAGAGATTTTGATGCTTAATTAAGTTTCAATCCCTAATAGGGATTTTGATAAGTTGCAACCTTTCCCGGCACATGTCGATGAACTTGAGATGGCTTGTTTCAATCCCTAATAGGGATTTTGATAAGTTGCAACAACCCACAAGCATTAATTGTAATGTTTCGGCTTCTCGTTTCAATCCCTAATAGGGATTTTGATAAGTTGCAACGTGTATTTGGCAAAGCCAACAGCACAGATTTAATAGTTTCAATCCCTAATAGGGATTTTGATAAGTTGCAACATAGATTCTTTCCACGCTGAGCCGAATTTACTAATTAAATCGTTTCAATCCCTAATAGGGATTTTGATAAGTTGCAACCCCTCGATAATTTTAATATCATTGTGTGACTGCTTAAAGGTTTCAATCCCTAATAGGGATTTTGATAAGTTGCAACCACGGTCTATTCCCTCCGTGTCTGTCTTATTTATTGTTTCAATCCCTAATAGGGATTTTGATAAGTTGCAACGCAACCTTTGTCGTGGGGTAGCATACGCCAGCTCAGCGCTTGGTTTCAATCCCTAATAGGGATTTTGATAAGTTGCAACAACTTGGTTCACGCACTCGAAGCCGTGGGTATTCGTTTCAATCCCTAATAGGGATTTTGATAAGTTGCAACCAATGAAGTTCAACGCATCGCTCTTTCCATTAAAGTTTCAATCCCTAATAGGGATTTTGATAAGTTGCAACCGAAAGGTATCGCCCATAGATAGAGTAATATCCATCGTTTCAATCCCTAATAGGGATTTTGATAAGTTGCAACCCAAATGTCCGTATAAACAAAGGCGCAGACCATGAGTTTCAATCCCTAATAGGGATTTTGATAAGTTGCAACAGAGAGTGACCCGTAACTAACCGAATATTCCCCTTGGTTTCAATCCCTAATAGGGATTTTGATAAGTTGCAACCGGGTGTATCGCCTGGATGGACAACTAAGTGGAAGTTTCAATCCCTAATAGGGATTTTGATAAGTTGCAACGCAGATTGGCGGCGTGTTTGATGAGTATCTCTATGTTTCAATCCCTAATAGGGATTTTGATAAGTTGCAACACCGTGCCGCGGCTGCTTTTGTGGGCAAGCTATTAGTTTCAATCCCTAATAGGGATTTTGATAAGTTGCAACATGGCGGCGGCTATCTCGTTCTCGGATATAGAGAAGTTTCAATCCCTAATAGGGATTTTGATAAGTTGCAACTTTTGTTTTGTTATCTATTAGAAAGGTGCTGAATGGGTTTCAATCCCTAATAGGGATTTTGATAAGTTGCAACCCTGTTGCGCAAGCGTCGGCCGCAGCTTCGTCGAAGTTTCAATCCCTAATAGGGATTTTGATAAGTTGCAACACTGAAGACCGCCAAAAACGCCATGGGGGTTGCCGAGGTTTCAATCCCTAATAGGGATTTTGATAAGTTGCAACATCATCAACATTCGTGGGGGCTGGAGGCACATCAGTTTCAATCCCTAATAGGGATTTTGATAAGTTGCAACTTTATCAAAAAAAGCAACGGCCTCTCTGGTAATGTTTCAATCCCTAATAGGGATTTTGATAAGTTGCAACGGTGAGGGAGGCTTTTCTGGAATAATTTTATTTTTCCAGTTTCAATCCCTAATAGGGATTTTGATAAGTTGCAACTTTCTAGGTTGGCTTGCTCCGCCTGGAGCTTCGCGTTTCAATCCCTAATAGGGATTTTGATAAGTTGCAACGAATGGCTTGAGACAGACCTGGAGCGAACCTCTAAGTTTCAATCCCTAATAGGGATTTTGATAAGTTGCAACTCGACACTCGCTTTCTTAGCGAGTGTCTAAAGGATTTGTTTCAATCCCTAATAGGGATTTTGATAAGTTGCAACTAGCTATGGAGAGAGGTAGTTTACTTTCTTTGCAAGTTTCAATCCCTAATAGGGATTTTGATAAGTTGCAACCCATTCATTGCGCCGAATGCTACAAGTACGCATCGGTTTCAATCCCTAATAGGGATTTTGATAAGTTGCAACTCTACGTCGGGAGCCGTCCCCGCTTTTTCTGTACTTCGTTTCAATCCCTAATAGGGATTTTGATAAGTTGCAACCGTTATTGCGCCAGTGCCTAAAGGGTTTTGTCAAATGTTTCAATCCCTAATAGGGATTTTGATAAGTTGCAACCTCGTACTCAAGGGCAGCAGCGACGCGCTCTCCTTCGTTTCAATCCCTAATAGGGATTTTGATAAGTTGCAACCGGGTAAAACTAGATGGGGATAGCGGTGGTGACGTGTTTCAATCCCTAATAGGGATTTTGATAAGTTGCAACCATATTGGCAGACTTAAACTTACCAGCAAGTTCATCGTTTCAATCCCTAATAGGGATTTTGATAAGTTGCAACTTTATCAGCCCCTAGCAACGAGTGAATGGCTCACAGTTTCAATCCCTAATAGGGATTTTGATAAGTTGCAACTCGACGAAACAATATCAGGGGGCTGAATCTTCCTGTTTCAATCCCTAATAGGGATTTTGATAAGTTGCAACTCTAGAGATAAACTTTCCACAAGCAAACAAAAAAGGTTTCAATCCCTAATAGGGATTTTGATAAGTTGCAACGCAGAGGAAAAATCCTTGCTTGAGAAAGGTAAATCCGTTTCAATCCCTAATAGGGATTTTGATAAGTTGCAACATCTTTGGCTCCCTCTAGCTGGAGCTGCCTTTCAATGTTTCAATCCCTAATAGGGATTTTGATAAGTTGCAACCCCACATGCTCGTGCCAGTCCCCGTTGGCTCATACGTTTCAATCCCTAATAGGGATTTTGATAAGTTGCAACTTTTTACCCAGATATACAGAGTGGTTCCTGTTTGCGTTTCAATCCCTAATAGGGATTTTGATAAGTTGCAACGCATCTCTTTTTTGTAGGCGTAATAATGGTCAGTTTCAATCCCTAATAGGGATTTTGATAAGTTGCAACCAGGCATTATCCTCTCCTTTCTACTCTCATGGCTCGCGTTTCAATCCCTAATAGGGATTTTGATAAGTTGCAACGCGAAGAATATACTCATAGACAAATAGGAATTCTCGTTTCAATCCCTAATAGGGATTTTGATAAGTTGCAACTCGCGCGATCGCAGGTTGACAGCCGCTAACTCTGTTTCAATCCCTAATAGGGATTTTGATAAGTTGCAACTTTCGATTGAGAACTAAGTAGAAGCTCATTCCTTGTTTCAATCCCTAATAGGGATTTTGATAAGTTGCAACTCGTTACCGTCCATGCCAGCGATCCAAAACTTGCCCGTTTCAATCCCTAATAGGGATTTTGATAAGTTGCAACCCACTTAGTTCGCAGGAGGTCAAGCCAGATAGCTTTGTTTCAATCCCTAATAGGGATTTTGATAAGTTGCAACCCAAAAACCTTTTTCTTCAACTATATCTGTCTTGTAGTTTCAATCCCTAATAGGGATTTTGATAAGTTGCAACTCAACAACACCTTCACCAACTGATAAAACAAATGTCGTTTCAATCCCTAATAGGGATTTTGATAAGTTGCAACTCAGGAAGAAATTCGAGTATTTCAGGAAACCTTTGTTTCAATCCCTAATAGGGATTTTGATAAGTTGCAACGTGACAAATACCAGCGGGTATGCCAGCACAAGAGAGGTTTCAATCCCTAATAGGGATTTTGATAAGTTGCAACACGTGGATATGCCCATTGATTCAATCCGGAAGCAATGTTTCAATCCCTAATAGGGATTTTGATAAGTTGCAACGAACCTGGTTGAAACAGCCTATTTGGATTTACCCAGTTTCAATCCCTAATAGGGATTTTGATAAGTTGCAACAAAGAAGGCTTTTGCTTTTGTCTCAGCGTCATTTTTGTTTCAATCCCTAATAGGGATTTTGATAAGTTGCAACGGTGGCACCTTGGAAGGGGATGGACGTTCAGATTTAGTTTCAATCCCTAATAGGGATTTTGATAAGTTGCAACCAGATGAACTGTTGGTTAATGATGAATTAATTAATGTTTCAATCCCTAATAGGGATTTTGATAAGTTGCAACGAGTCGCGTTTCTTGCCGAATAAGCGAGAGATAAATGTTTCAATCCCTAATAGGGATTTTGATAAGTTGCAACAGAAACATGGGCGCAAACTCAGCGGTCTCGGATGAGTTTCAATCCCTAATAGGGATTTTGATAAGTTGCAACCTGAGTACAAGATAGGATTGACCCGTAACGTCGAGTTTCAATCCCTAATAGGGATTTTGATAAGTTGCAACTGACTTCCGCTTGGAAGTTGAGGAGCAATCGCAGGGGTTTCAATCCCTAATAGGGATTTTGATAAGTTGCAACTAGAGCGGGTATCGAGTACCATCTACTTTGCTTGTGTTTCAATCCCTAATAGGGATTTTGATAAGTTGCAACCCAAGTAGCTGGCGGTAAAGCGAATCTTCATTCCGTTTCAATCCCTAATAGGGATTTTGATAAGTTGCAACCAGAAAAGCCGGTGGAGGCTGCTACTCCAGCGCCCGTTTCAATCCCTAATAGGGATTTTGATAAGTTGCAACAAAGGCACAGGCGACTTTATCCCGTCCGTTGTACATGTTTCAATCCCTAATAGGGATTTTGATAAGTTGCAACGCGTAGAAAGCAGCAAGCAGCGCTTCAGGAGTCTACTGGTTTCAATCCCTAATAGGGATTTTGATAAGTTGCAACTGATATGTATGTTAGTAGTACCACAGAAGTGGATATGTTTCAATCCCTAATAGGGATTTTGATAAGTTGCAACGTTTGTTTTGGGAAGCAGCGAGCGCTGGGTCAATGTTTCAATCCCTAATAGGGATTTTGATAAGTTGCAACGGGCAGCCCGCGCTAGCTAAATCGGCAGCATAAAGTTTCAATCCCTAATAGGGATTTTGATAAGTTGCAACCTTCAGTCTGTGATTACAACCTCTCCTCCATCTGTTTCAATCCCTAATAGGGATTTTGATAAGTTGCAACCTGGGCGGCCTGTTCACGAAGTTGAAATTCGTTATCCGTTTCAATCCCTAATAGGGATTTTGATAAGTTGCAACCAACCTGAAACAGTTAGCAAAAGCCAATTTGCCAGTTTCAATCCCTAATAGGGATTTTGATAAGTTGCAACACGGTACTGCCGGGGTTGTATGTTGGACGATTGGTGTTTCAATCCCTAATAGGGATTTTGATAAGTTGCAACCGTGAAGTGCCTGTTCTGATGCGAGCATGTCTTTGTTTCAATCCCTAATAGGGATTTTGATAAGTTGCAACACAGGTGTCAAGCCAAACGTGGCCTTGGGTAGACAAGGTTTCAATCCCTAATAGGGATTTTGATAAGTTGCAACAAAAGCTTATGGCAGCAGCCATAATTGAGTCATCATGTTTCAATCCCTAATAGGGATTTTGATAAGTTGCAACTTGATTATTTCAAAGACCCAGAAAGACTCTTCTGTTTCAATCCCTAATAGGGATTTTGATAAGTTGCAACAGTATTCAGTGCGCACCACTTGGTACTACGCCTTATGTTTCAATCCCTAATAGGGATTTTGATAAGTTGCAACATGGAAGAACTACCATCTGGGTAATTTACTGAAATGTTTCAATCCCTAATAGGGATTTTGATAAGTTGCAACCGACCGGCTCTAGAATGCTTACTGTATGAGGTTTTCAAGGTTCGTTACCGGGAGACAATATTAAAATTACCATTTCAGGCTTCGACCTGTCAAGCTCTCGCTGAAGCGATCGCGCTTGATCGCAGTCGTAGCAATAGTTTCAGAAGTACCGGGAGAGAATTTTTGGGGAGAGGGGGGTCAAAAGCTTGTGGGGTAAAGGTTTGGGCCGAAAAATTTCATCCTCCATTTTTTACACCTACCCTCTCCCGGAGTTTAGGCAAAAAACACCGTCGTGTCCATTGGCATCTCGCCACCGATGCGTTCGACTTTACCCTGACAGCAGGCGCACAGGAAGTAAAAGCGGATGCTGTCTTCCTTCGGTTTAATTAACTTGGCGAGGCGCGATCTTAACTTAGCATATTGGGTTGGAGTTAGTTCGCACTCAAAGATCGAATATTGCATCCACTGTCCGTAAGACTTTAGCGCTTTATGGATCTTAGTCCGGCGCTTATCTTCTGGAATATCGTAAGAAATCACAACGTACATAATTATTTCATCACTAAAGGTGTATATTTCTCGATTTCGCCCATCAGATATTTCGCCAGCAGACGCGCTTGAAGTTCAAACGCTTCTTGATAGGTGCATTTCCGTCCCAAAACGGGATGCGTAAATTTAGTTTGTTTCTTCTGGGCGTACAGTTTCAAAAATTCCCGACATCCGGTTTCAGTCAGTTTTACTACATTGCTCAGTGGTTCTGTAGTAAAGTCGTCGAGGGTTAGCAGTCGGCGATTGATCGCATTCAATATCATCGTATCCACGACCAAAGGTCGAAACTCTTCCATCAAATCGAAGGCTAAACTAGGACGCCCGTAACGTTGCAGGTGAAGATATCCCAAATAAGGGTCAAATCCCACAATGTTGAGCGCACTTTGCACATCGTGACGCAGCAGCGTATAACCAAAATTGAGCAAAGAATTTACCGGATCGGTAGCGGGGCGATGTCTGGGTTTAAAAGTGAACCCTTCAATGCGAATCAATTGGTTAAAAATGCCAAAATAAGCCGCACTTCCCGCCCCCTCAAAACCTCGCAACGAGTCGATATTATGGGTTTTGTTAACCGATGCGATCGCATCATTTATCCTTTGGATTGCCGAGTCTAAATCCAGTTCTGTCCAATCGCGCTGAATTTGTTGAATATTTCGGCGATAATTCTTCAATTTCCCCCGCACAAATCCTTGCACAACGTGAATCGCTTTTGCCGTTTCTCCTTTAGCTTCCCATTGAGCATTTCTCACAAAAATATTCTTAGTCAACTCCGGTTCCAACTTGCCCAAATATTTCCCCGTCTCCGTCATAAACGTTAAAGGAATTTTCCGTTCCAAAAGTTCCGCAATCAAAGCCGGAGAAATTGTCGCCCGTCCCAAAACCACCACCCCATCGATTTTCAGCAATGGTACATCTAAAACAGTCTTTTTATCGGCTTTAACTTGCAACCGTTCGTCAGTTTTACCGATAAAAGACTCAGCTTGCGTAATGTAAACCGTACCCATATTTTCCCTCCAATTAACTTGCTTCTTGATAGCGTTTAACCTTATCTGCCACTTGGGGCAAACACTGGGAATAAAGACTGCAACCCTGACAACGTTTGGTATAAATTGGCTGGGGAATAGTCCCGGTTTGTAGCAAAGTTTGAACAGCTTGAATGGTAGCGATCGCTTCTTCCCTCAACTCCCGATTAATCTCCACCAATTGCCGCTGATGGGAAGCCGCATAATAAACATAACCCTGAGTAATAGTTCGCCCCGTCATCTCTTCCAAACAAAGCGCTTGCGCCACAACTTGCATTTCATCGTTATCCCATTCCCCCTTACTTCCCCGCTTATATTCCACCGGATAAATCTGCCCCGAATCCGACTCAATTAAATCCGATTTTCCAATTAATTTATACCGTTCAGACTTGAGCCAAATTGCCCGCACCTGGTAGGTATCTTCCCGCATCCCTTCGCTTAAAGTATGGACGCGATCGTGTAAACTTGTCCCCTCAATCGTATACTGATTATCGACAAATTCTCCCGCACAAAACATCCGCCAACAGCGATGGGGACAATAGGAATAATGATTGAGAGAAGCGATGGGAATGTAGTCTTCGTTCATAAATTTGCTAATTGCTAATTGCTAATTGCTAATTGGTTACTGCAATCTGCGTACCATACCCATACCCATTGGGGTTTTCCGTCCGACACCACTATAAAGAGCAAAATCTGCTAAGGCATTGATGTTTTTAATTGCAACTGGGTTTAGATCGCCCATCAAACGATAGCTAACTTCGCCCACACAACCAATAAACTTACTGCGGGAATCGGGAACAATTTCCGTGTTAATATTGAAATAGCTGGGAAAAATCGACTCAATTGCCAGATGAGAAATCTCAATCCCGCTATACTTATTCCACCGATGCAGCAGACTATTAAATACACTATCCCGCGTCGGCAGTGCCGTATCAAATTGTCCCTGTCGAAACGCAGTCGGCGTGGCAAAAGAAAGAGAGATGATGCGATCGCTTTCGGAAGCCTGCTCGTATAATTGAGCATAAGTCATTGCATTAACCCAAGGTTGAGTAGATTGAGGCGTCCCTAGAATACTGGTGATGCGTAAATCCGCAGGTCCCAAATGCCAAGGATGTTCGGGATTAAGATTCAACCAAAGATGGGTTAACTTACCGAACAAAGTATCGTCGAGTAAAGTAATGCGCCACCAACAAGCAGTCCCCGGCGGAATTGCGATTTTATGTTCCCATTGCAGGGGATTTTCTCGCTGTTCCTTGCGTCGTTTGTTCGTTTGCAAAGGACTGAGAGTAAACGCTTTATCAGCTTGGGAGTCGTGGAGATAAGTACCGAGTTCGTAATCAACAGAACTCACCAAACTAAGGAAAAGCGCGTGGAAATGTCTTCCGGTGAGATATTGCGGTGGAATGGGTGATAAAGGTAGGAGATTGAGGACAAGACTGTGAGGCATGTTTTGGTTCCTATCTACTAATAAATTGGCTAAACAATGAAAAGCTCATCATCAGGAAGACGCAGTTGTTTGCCTTTCATCGCCATTGTTAAAATTCCTGCTAATCCAGGTAAAAACCTGTATTCTTTTTTAGCATCATTGCTTTGAATGACAATCGGATAAGATGCAATGCGTTCCCTTTGAAGTTGATATATTGTACTGGCATTTGCTATCGGGCAGATAATCACACCTGGGAGCAAATTTTTTTCAAGTTCTTTGAGTAGGGGAGAGGGTGCGATCGCGCCTCCCAGTCGCCTTTCAATGCGGCAATTTCTGAAAGCTGTCAACTTGTTGATTTCTTTGTTAACAAACTCTTGCCAACTGTCGCAATAACGTAAATGAAAACTTAATTCATAGGGTGTATCGACGCGATTTGTTACTTCAATAAATTCACCCTTTTGAACAAATTCGTAGTATCGCAACAAATGAATCGGGTCTAAAACTGTTTCCTCAGCTTCATCCAGCAACAAACCATGAGGATCGCGAATCGTCAAACTTTCAAACAAACTAGAACGGAATTGAAACAGCGGTGCGTAACTAGCACTCCAAACTGAAGCAAACTCTTTTAAATCGACAGCATTTTCTTCTTGTTGAAAAACTGGTTCGTATGCTTCTAAAGTTGAACGCCCAGCTTTCAAGTCTTCCCAATCTTCCGGAAAATTGGCTTGAAGATATCTTTTAACAAAAGCCTGACCTCCTTTGGTAAACTTCCACTTTTTTTTGATATCTTTTAGAGAAGCCTTGGCAATATTTTCAGCACCTTGTAATGCTTTCATCCTGCCACGGTAGTAATCCCAGTCGCGGTTTCCTCCCAGTGTTTCTCTTAGAGTATCAAAAAGTTGCAGAATGAATTGACTACCAGATAAACCTGTCAATTTATCCTCTAATTCTAAAAGAGGACGGGCAATTTCTAAAAAGGCTTCCGAACTCCAGTAAATTTGTAAAAAAGGTTTATCAAGACAGGAAAGACTATGTAGAGTTTGGCTTAAAGCTTGCCGTCCTCCCGCACAGTCGAGAGAAGATAAACCTTGTTCCCAAGCGAGAGGAGAAAGGTAAGCGATCGCATCCGAATCAATATCCGTTTGCGACTTGCCTAATACCCGCCCAACTCGTCCTAAACGTTGCCAAAAAGAGAAGCGATCGCGTGCAGAAAAAATCAACCAATCTAAATTTTGTCGCGTTGGTGCAGGCGTTTTTTCAAAGTTATATCCCACATCGACTGTACTGGTAGCCAGAATAATCTGTTTTTGTGCTGCTGACTTGCGTTCAGTTTGGGGAGTAGAACCTGTAATGCGTCCAAACTTGCCACCTAAATTTCTAGCATAAAGTAAATCTGCCAAGCGATTGATGTGGTCTTTAGCATCAAGAATAACTGCACCGTTATGGTGAGGTTTTTCGCGAAATCGGTTGGCAATTTCATCGGCTAATTCTGGCAACCATTCATCTTTGTCGGGTTGCGATCGCCACTCCAAATTAACTGCTGTTTGAGAAGGTAAAAGATTAGCTTTGTCATTCTCTCCATCAACTTTTACTATTCTCACACCTTGGCTTTCTAAACTTTTCAAAGCCAGTTCGCAAGCAGGTTCGGGTGTCGCTGTCAGCAACACCACTCGCCGACCATTTTTGAAGAATCCAAAAACGTGGGAATATGCCAGATAAAACAACAAACTAACGAGTTGTTTGGCGTCATAGAGATGGAATTCATCAAACAGAACAGTAGCAAACTTGGTGTAAAAACCGCTGGCGATATTAGTGCGATCTAGCTGGTTATATGCAAAGAAAGTGGCGTAGTAGAAAATATCCGGATTGGTGACTAAAAGAATCGGCTGATTTGCGCCTACATCATCAAAAACCGTAGCTGGATTGCGAATTACATTATACAGCTTTTCACTGGGACGACTACCCACTTTATCGCTAGGCCATGCCCTTACTTCTCTAGCAGAAGCCGCTTTCACAACGTGACGTAAACCAGCTTTTTTGACAAACTTTTCTGCGGCTTCTCGCTGTTGTTCTACTAACGCATTCGTCGGGGCAATGTAAATAGCACTTTGAGTGGGATTGTGCAGAATTACTGTCAATCCCGCTTGAGTTTTTCCCGTTCCAGTTGGCGATAAATCGAGAATAATATCGGCATTGCGAGAGAGGTCAAACACATCAACTTGATGTTTCAGTGCTTTTTCCATAAATGCCAATTCCGATGGCAAAGATACGCAAGCAGCAATACTGCGAGATTCCAATTTGGTCAATAATCTTTCATTGCTCATTCTGTCTACCTCCACCGCAGAAATATAAATTTGCTGGCACAATAGTTTCTCCAATTTGCCAAGCTGCACCTCGAAAGTGTAGGTTTTTTAGCAAAGGTGCAGGTGGCATGGAAATTAGGTCAAACGAGAACATTTCTAAATTGGGTGGTAAGTCAGCAACACTCAAATAAGCTTGACTGCGATATTCACCTTCTGGTAATGCAACGACTTCTAATTCATCCACAACATTGGTTTTAACTTTACTCAGGAATTTACCCAAGCGAATGTAATCCGGAATTTCAAAGTTTCCAAATACCAAAGTGCGAAATTTATTGCCGCGTTCAATCATTCTTAAACGCCCAGTTTGAGGAAAATTACTGGGTCTATACGAACTCGGTTTTTTGCCCTGTCTTTGCAACGGTAAATCTTCACGGGCGGTGGCGACGCGGTTGTTTGTCATGGCGTACCAATAACTATCAGAAAGTGCATTAAACCGTTCAAACCTAAAGGTAACTCTGCCATTTAAAGGTGAAGCGGGTAACACGTAACAATCTTGTGCAATGGGGGCTAAATCTTCTTTGTAAGTTGGTCGTCCAGTTCTATCACCTTGGAGGCGATAAGAGGAATTTACCCAGCCAAAAGCATAGGCAAGTGCATAATTCCCTATCGCCCCTTCAGTGTAATAGGTATCTGACAACTCCCTAGAGGCAAAAAAGACTGGTTCGATGCAAGATAACTCAATCATTCTTGCCTGTTGAAAAGGAAGTGGTGACATAAATTAACTCTCTACTTCAGCGGTGGCTTTTTTTCCCTTTCCTTTGGTCTTTTTAGTTTCTGTAGCAACTTGGCGGAAAGGTTCGTAAGACTGACTCAATCGTTTGAGGAAATTATCGCGTTCTGCTTCTGACCAATGACGATCTACATCGGCAATTAAAGCGGATAGTTCATCTTCAGAAAGTTGCATAGAAACACCGCGTTTGTTTTTCCAAGTGGCAATGACTTGTTGAGTGGCAGCTATGAGGCGATCGCTATGCAAAGGATGTTCTAAATTTTGCCCCAAAGCCTCATAAACAGCTTGTACCAATTCCAGAGAACTAGGCAGTTCTTTGATGCTGCCAAATACACCTAAAATCTGGTTTTCCATCCGTCCCACGCGACTGGAAACAGCCCCGTAGCGAGTTGTCAAAAGAATGTTGCCAATGACATATCGCAATTCATCAGCAGTAATATCTTTCAGCGTGACTACATCTAGGAAATGAACGCCCGGTTTGATGTATTCGCTGGTATTTAATGCCGTCGAAGCGTTGCCTTTTTCATCGCGCATCGTGCCGGTTTCAAAAATAGCGTTAATCGTGCGATCGCCCACCAATTCAGTTGCAGGTAAAATACTAAAAGCATCCTCAGTCCAAATACGACTTTTTTGTGCGCCACCGCCACCTGCTGCAAAACCGTAGAGAAAACAATCTACGCACATTTCGCAAGGTGCATTGGTATTCAAAGCACAAAGAGAACCGTCTTTGGTGTATAAAAGTTCGTGCGCCCGTAAAAATTCCCGTCCGTAACGTCTTTCTGGTGCAACTTGTTTGCGCTTCGTCATCACCAAGCGTTGAATAATAGTTGTATCGGTTACACCCGCTTGAACAAACTCGCTACACATTGGTTCCCCAGAACCTTCTGTCCGCAAGATAGTTTCAGAATGCGTTGTCCTCAAAACAACTAAACTAATAAACCGTCCTTTGGGAAAGTTTTCATAAGTTTGAGCTAGAACGGGAGAAAGTTTTTCCACTGACATAGTAACCTCCTAAATTAAACAGTTGTAGTAGTTTCAGCAGAATTATTTTCAGACTTGCTTTTTAGCTGCTGACGCGCTTCCTCAAGGAAGAACAAATAAGCCGCTTCCAAAGTTTTTTGGTCAGCTAAAAGCTTTTCAGGACGAGCTTGGTAAACTTCTTGATAAAGCTGGCGCAAGACTTGGTAATATTCCTTAATTTGCTCGTATTTAGTTGCACCCACACCATGCTCGCGAATGCGGTCTAGACGAGTATGATATTGCTGCACCAAAGCCGCAAAAATTACATCTAAATCTAAATGAGATTTTTGGGAACGAATAGCAGATGTAAAAGCCGTAAAAGGCTCAGCTTGAGCGGTGCGTTTAAAGGAACTACCCCAAATTTTAGCTTCAGCAGCTATTTGAGCAGCTTGTTTGAGATATTGCGTCAAAGGCGTGTTTTGATTGGGCATAAGGCTCTCCAGTAAAGTATTTAATGGCTCGCGAATGCGGATCCAAATTACACTCAAATTCGGTTCATCTTGTTCTCTCAAAGTCCAACGTAATAGGACATAATAAAGTTCGAGTGGTCTGGCACAAGCGCGGGCTAAGTCGTACAAACAATCATCCGCTTTCTGAATGCTGGCAACATTTATTGCAAGTTGGCTGATGCAGCGCAATCGCATCAAAATCTTCTCAGCATCTTGACGGTTATATTGTCCCGTTTCCAGCAGAGGTTGAAGCGTAGCAGGAATTCCTTCAACTCGTCCGTAAATATCATCTGATAATTCAACTTCCAAGTTTCCCCCAACTGTGAAGGGAAAACCAAACTCTAGAGATAAAGACAGTTCTAAAGCAAGTCGCAGTGATTTGAGCAATGCTAAAGAATTATTAGTATCTCCCCAAAGTAGCGGAACGATAACCGTTGTATGAACAAATTCAGGACGTTTGGGAAAAGCAAAACCCACAACTTTATTGGCTTTAAATTCCAACAAATTATCTTTATATAGCTTAAGTTCATCAATTGTTACCGTACCGCCTTCAGCATTAGTAGCAGCAAGTTGCTCTAGATGTTCTCGCCATATTCTTAGCAGTTCTGGACAAGATCCTTTCGGCAATGCTAAGTGCAAATAGAGCGGGTCTTGTTTTTTAACAGCCGGGAAATTTGCCCCAACTGCCATTAATTGATAAGCTAAAGCTGCGATCGCATCGGCTTGTCTTTTGGGTTCGGCACTAATTCCACCCGGCAAACGATTAGAAAAAGCTTGCACTTTTGTACCAGGAGGCATGTTGGCAGAAATTAGTTCATCTGTTTCGCCTAAAGTAGAACCTAAAGAGCAACGCTTGCGCGGATTTGCTTCGATATACGCATCGAGTTCTTCAAATCCATTCCATCGAGTAGCAATGGGTAAACTTAAACTTCTGGCAACTGCTGCGATCGCTTCATCAGAAACTTCTGAATCCGATGTTTGCGTGCTTTCTTTTCTTAATTGAAAAGATTCGCGCAACGCTGCTTCAATTCCTTCGATTCCTTTTGTAACTGCTTTGGCGGCAAATAAAGGTCGCCCATATTGTCCGTCAAAGGGTTCGAGGGCTGCTCTTTGTCCCTCAGAAATACCGACATGACTAGCAATCTTGTCCCAAACATCTTTGGTGTTGAGTCCGGTTTTTCGGTAGCTGAGATATGCAGCTTTTAATCCTTCTGCGATCGCAAACTCTTCTGCATTCCCAACGGGCAACAAACCAACCGCCGCCGCACTCGCTAAAGCCGTTTCACCAACTGCCTCTGACCATTTAGCGATATCTTTTCCAATTTTGTCGGCTTTATAACCCGCTTTTTTCTTCTCCAAAAGGGCCAGCACGTTCAGCAGCACTTGCTCAATATCTTGCTGCATTGCTTGCTGGGCAATTTTAATGCCGTCTTTCGTCGGTAGTACTAGCTGTTCGATATTATTACCAAAAACTTGGTCAATCTTTCCTTGCCAACAAACCGCTATCTCTGTTGTTAAATCAACAGTTGGTAATGTTTCTCCTTCAAAAAGTTCTCCATCGGGAAAAATTGCCAAAGGATGCAACCCATACCTTTGCAAAACTTCCTCGCAAGCCCCCAGTAACAAAGCTGTGATGTAACCTCTATCTTCAGAAACCCGCACTCGGAAAAGTTTACAAGGACGATTAAAAGCCACAGTCAATTCTGTTTGAAGTTTCCTCACCCGCTGTTGTTCTGGTATTCCTAAATCGAATAAATCCGCCGCCGTTAGCATTGCAGCCCAGCGATCGATCGCCTCATCTTCTGGGAAAAATAATGCTCCATCAGTGCGATTATGACCTGAATGCCGCTCAATTAATCGTCTGGCTAATTCAAAATCATCTTCTGTAACAACGTCGAGTACACAAGCTTGTTCTAATTGTTCTCGCAAAAATTCCCGATTTCTCGCCAAAACTTTGACATTTCGCTCTTGGGAATCCAGCTTATTGAGATCGTGAACCGCCGTTGCTGCCAGCAATACAGGACGTTTATCTTCCGGGACTTTTCCGATTGAACTAACCGTCAACATAAACTGACAGGCAGAGTCGAGATGTTCTGCTAAAGTTGTCCCTTTCCTGACACCGTACTGGTGATGGTGTGCATAACGTTCGTAAAATCGAGGACGAATTTCGCTGAAATATCGCTCGTCCAAGGTTTTGGGAGGACGGTTTAAAAGCCGACGTTGGTTTGACACAATAGATCCCTCCTATGAGACTTTTTTCTCATAAGTAAACTTGCCAAAATTCCGCGCTATATTTTCGAGGATAGTAGGAGTAGTAAACACTATCCCACTACCCTAGAGATGCTTGCAGCCAAGCGATCGCTCTACACTAAATTACCAGTCGCCACTCGCGTCGTTGGCCTTCTACACGGCGATCTTCAAACTTATAACCTCGTTTTCTTAGAACATGGATCGTTGCAGAAAATCGGTGGCTGATTTTCTCTACCAGTTCTTCAGTAGAGTGCCAGCGACCATCGGACATCAGTCGCAGCAAACGATCTGGAAGACTTTCTTTCATGGCATTTGCCTCTATTGGGTGTACAACCAGACAAGCCATGCGCTATAACTCTGGCTTTTTTGATCGGTTTCTATTGTCCATACAGTTTATCGAAACCGGGCTTTATACACTTACAATAAAGAGTATTGCATACCAAAAAGCAAAATGCAAGTACATTTTGGCAATGCCCAGAAAAAAAGACACGATAACACTGTCAATCCCGCCCGGAACTAAGGAGCAACTGGAAGCGATCGCTCGCCGCCTCAACATCTTTTGGGGTCAAGCTCCCAGTATTTCCGGGTTGTTAGTAGCGATCGCGCAAGCAACTGTAGAAGTCGGAAAGCCCTTTACCCTCGACTCCAACCAGGTAAAAGCCTTACAGCAAGCCATCAAAGCCTTAAACGATGCAGGTCAGATTGGGGAAGCCCAAACTGTACTTGCACTTTTAATCGAGCGAGGCAACCTGGAACCACCCCTGCGCCAGTCTCTCGTGAAACAACTCAGCCAACCCGCTAAAGGATGGCGGCCTGAGATTGAGGATCTGATGCAAAGACAACAGCCTTTCTATTTGCTCTACCGCAACTCCCAAAGCAACGAACTCGAATACACCGTGCGCCATGCCGAGGTTCGCTTCTTTGAGAAACGGTTCTACCTGCTGATTTGGTGTGAAGAGACTCAAGACGTAGAAAATGACATCCCCGATTTGCCCGAACTCTGGCACAATCGCTGCTTAAGTTTTGACCGCATCCAGTCGGTTTTGCCGATTAGCGGGGATTGGCGCGGTCAACTTGATGCCATTAAAGTGTACTTACAGTTTCGCGGCTGGATGGTCAAAGCGTATCAACTCAAAGATGACGATCTAGAGGATAAAGTCATTGGAGATGTCCGCCAGGTAGTGCGGCGCGTTGTCAATCCCTTCTGGTTGATTCGAGAAGTCTCGCGGTATTGGGAGGATTGCACCATTTTGGCACCAGAAGCAATGCGCGATCGCATCAAACAAAAACTAATCGACCTCTGCCGTCAATACGACTTAGAAATTAGGGATTAATACTCAACGCAATCTAAAAAGGGGCTTTAAAATATAAAGCCCCGATAACTTTATGAAGGTTTATCATTACACCCTCATAAACTTTAGTTAAGAGAAACAAACCCAAACATATATTTGTTAAACCAATATGTGGAATTACTCCAGCTTATCGAAAGTCGATTAAAACTGGAAATAGTGCGGCGATCGCAGAATTCTTATCGCCCAATTGTTGCTTATGATGACCAAACTAGAGAAATATTATAGAGTTCTTGAGCTTGAACCGGGCGCTTCCATAGAAGAAGTTAACCAAAGCTACAGAGACATGGTTTTTGTATGGCATCCGGATCGGTTTGTCAACCATCCTCGATTGCACCAGAAAGCTCACGCCAAAATACAAGAAATCAACGAAGCGCGCGATCGCTTGCAATTTGCGGTACAGAAAGCCCCAACCATAAAGGCTGCACCGAAATCCTCCTCCAGAGTATCCCCCCCTGCTCGCTCTGGATCGACCGTGCAGCACAGCTATAAACCGAAAGTAAATACAGTTTGGGAAAGCAACTATAAAACAGTAATGGATGAGCGCGTACAGGTTAGCTATCCCAACAAAATTGATGCTTCTGGCTGGTTGGATTAAGGGAAAATCGCGAGGTTTGTTTAGTTTGGGGAATCGAGAGCGATCGCTATTCCTGCGGACGGTTGACGCGAATCAATTTACCCTGCAAACTTTCAACAGCCGCAATAGCTTCATTAATCCGCGTAGCCAATCTTTCTATTTTGCGATCATCCGTGCAAACGATAATCCCAGCATGGTTAGATTCTTGGAAGTGCAGTTTCATAAGATCGCGACGATTTTGCCTCAAAACTGCTGTTTCATTACTAACAGCAAAAGCCAGCACTTCTGGATCGGAATCTCCAGCATTTCCAGCTTGCTGAACAGTCATAACATCATGGCCTAAAGCCCGTAATAATTCCACAACTGGCAATGGAAATTGTTCATCGGCATAAAGCTTAGCCATAGATTATACTTCAGATTCCATTGCTTCATCTTGCTCGCGGATTGCTGTATCAATTTCCTCTGGATGCGCCTCAGCATAAGCCCAGACATTTACCAAATCGGCGGCACTAAGTTGCGGATAGCACTCAAAAAGTTCGGCATCGCTTGCACCTTGACGACGCAAACTGACAAACAGCCAAACAGGAAGGCGAGTACCGGCAATACAAGCATCACCACCCATCACACCAGGAGTTTTTGTAATTCCTGGGGAACCATTGCTTAAAGTTTTGGTCAGGATTTGTATAGCTTGGGCTTTTTCTACCGGACTCAAGGCAAGGAGTTGTTTTTCTAAATCTGTAGTTAGCATATGTGTGCGATACGCCTAACGGCACGCTGCGCGAACGCATTTCAATTCAAATCATCTTATCTTGCTATTTTAGTTTCTTAGCATAGGCAAAGCTTTCTCGTACAGTAGCTTGCCGCAGACATCGCTATTCCTGCGGACCGTTGACGCGAATCAACTTACCCGCTAAAGTTTCTTCACCAGCAATAGCTTCATTAATCCGCGTAGCCAACCTTTCAAAGTCCGGATCTTCCGTGCAGACAATGATGCCAGCATGGTCAGGTTGTAAAATATGCAATCGCATAAAATCACGGCGATTGCGGGTCAAAACGGCTCTTTCATTACTCACCGCAAAAGCTAACACCTCCTCATCGGGAATTCGCAAATTTGCCTTACCTGCTTCTCTAGCTGTTAAAACATCGTGACCAAAACTGCGTATAAATTCTACAACTGGCAGAGGAAAATTTTCATCTGTATAAAGATTTGCCACTTTTCAGACTTCCTCATTTTCTCGAATTGTTTGTTCGATTTCATCTGGATGTGCTGCCGCATAAGCCCAAGCATTCACCAAATCAGCAGCAGTAAGATGGGGGAATGCCTCTAAAATACGAGCATCGCTCATACCCAGACGACGATCGATTACCAGCGACCAAACAGGAATCCGAGTCCCTGCAATACAAGCATCACCACCACATACCCCCGGCGTCTTTTCAATCCCTTGCCAAGTATTGCTTAAACTTTGGACTAATAACTGTATTGCTTGGGCTTTCTCTACCGGACTTAAAGCGAGAAGTTGTTTTTTTAAGTCTGTAGTTAGCATAGGTGGGCTGTTTACGCGCTCGCATATTTTACTTAAAATTTTATCTTGTGTAAGCTTGCCTTGATGCATCAGGCGAGCGTATATGCGATCCCCACCTAAATGCCATAATAAAACAATAGACAAACCAGATGATCGCTAGAGGTGAGATCGTGCGGCAAGTGCTTCTCTACACCGATGAAGATGGCTACTGGATAGCCGAATGCCCCAGCTTACCAGGTTGCAACAGCCAGGGAAAAACCAAACAAGAAGCTATTACCAACATCAAAGAAGCAATCGAACTATACATCGAAGTGCTGCAAGAAAAAGGCCAACCCATACCAGAAGACCGCTTTGACATGATATTGATGGTTGTATGAGTAAATTACCCCGTATTTCTGGGAGGGAATGCCTCAAAGCATTGGCAAAGGTTGGCTTCTACTTCCTGCGTCAAAAAGGAAGCCATATTTCTTTGTGTCGAGATGAACCCTTTGCCCAAGTCGTCGTACCAGATCATCAGGAACTTGCTAAAGGAACACTGGGAGCGATTATTCGAGATGCTGTACTCAGTGTTGACGAGTTTATCGAATTATTGTGAATCAACTAAAACAAAATAGCTTGCCCAGTAAAACAACCAGGCAAGCTATCTCTCTATACCTCTCTTCTCTTCGCGCACTTCGCGTCTTCGCGGTTTATTAAACAGGACTTACGCACGACGAGAAAAGAAACAAAGGTGAAGAGTCGCTCTCGAGTTTCCTCTCCCAACGATTTTTCGTATCACCTTAGTTTCTTTGCGTAAGTCATGTTAAAGCTGCTTCACCTCAGAAACCAACTTCGCCACCACATCCTTCGCACTACCAAACAGCATCATGGTTTTATCTTTGTAGAACAACTCATTATCTACACCAGCAAAACCCGTATTCATGCTGCGCTTAATCACAATCGTATGCTTTGCCCGATCCACATCTAAAATCGGCATCCCATAAATCGGACTACTCGCATCGTGACGCGCCGCCGGATTGACCACATCATTCGCCCCAATCACCAGCGCCACATCCGTCTGTTCAAACAGCGGATTCACATCATCCATATCGTACAGTTGCGGATAAGGCACATTAGCTTCAGCCAGCAATACGTTCATATGTCCCGGCATCCGTCCAGCAACCGGGTGAATCGCATACTTAACTTCAACGCCCAACCGATCTAACTGATCCGCCAATTCTCGCACCGCGTGCTGTGCTTGCGCCACCGCCATCCCGTAACCGGGAACGATCACCACAGAACGCGCATAACCTAACATCATCGCGCTTTCTTCAGCATCGATGCTGCGGACGACTTTTTCAATGTTAGATCCGCTACCAGTACTGGTTCCGCCACCCGTACCGAAGGCCGCAAACAGGACGTTTAAGAGCGAACGGTTCATCGCCTTGCACATAATTTGAGTCAAGATGATACCCGACGCACCGACTAACGCCCCGGCGATGATCAGCATGTTATTCATCACGATAAAACCCGCGACTGCTGCTGCTATTCCCGAATAGGAGTTCAGCAGCGAAATCACCACAGGCATATCGCCCCCACCGATGGGGATAACAAACATTACGCCCAAAATTAAGGAAAGCGCCACGAGGACGAGAAACACTTTTGGCTCTTCTGGATATACCAGCAAATAGCCGCTTCCTGCCAAAAAGCCCAGGAATAAGAAAGCATTCACAGGTTGCTGTAACGGGAAAGTAATCGGCGCACCCGTCATCAATTCTTGCAACTTGGCAAACGCTACCAAACTACCCGTTAAGGTAATGCCGCCGATGAGAACACCCAGCAGCACGACAATATTAGAATCAACCGCCAAGCTTTCCGGGATATAAAGATAGCGCCAGAATTCGCCCATCGCCACCAGCATCGAAGCTGCGCCCCCGAAACCGTTGAGCAAACCAACCATTTGGGGCATGGCGGTCATTTCGACTTTCTGGGCCATCACCGTGCCGATGATAGAACCTAAAATAATTCCGACTGCAATGGTTTCGTAGTTGAGAACTTGTTGGTCGAGGAGAGTGGCAACAATGGCGATTAGCATCCCGATGGCACCTAGCAAATTGCCTCGACGTGCCGTAGCTGGGGAACTCATCTGCTTCAAACCCACGATGAATAGGGATGCAGCCACTAAATAACTGATTTGAATTGTTGACGGCAGAAAGTCGCTCATTACGCCTTAGCCTCCTTTTTCTTAAACATTTGCAGCATCCGATCCGTGACTAAGAAACCACCAACAACGTTAATCATTGCGAAGACAACGGCAATTAAACCGAAGATTTCGGTCAAATTCCATTCTTTGGGGCCAGCGATTAACAAAGCACCCACGATCGCAATCCCAGAAATTGCATTCGATCCAGACATCAAGGGCGTGTGTAGGGTGGGCGGGACTTTATTAATCACCTCAAATCCCACAAAAGACGCCAAAACAAACACAACTATTGCTGCTATTAATCCTTCTGCCATGTTTTTGATTTGGTAATTGCTAATTGCTAATTGCTAATTGCTAATTGCTAATTGTAAGAGGGTTTTTACTATTAGCCATTAGCCATTAGCCAAGGACAAATGAAACTTACCCAGCATTTACTGTTAACTCGGCTAGGGCATCTTTAATCCGTTTGTTGCGAATTTCCCCTGCGTGGGTGATGCAGGTGTCGCCAATGATGTCATCCTCGAAGTTTAGCTGTAACCCACCATCTTTAATTAGGTATTGCAGCAAGGTGAGGATGTTCTTGGCATACAACTGGGAAGCGTGGACGGGTACAGTTGCGGGTAAATTAATTGGACCGAGAATTGTTACCCCGTGGCGGACCACATCTTTACCCGGTTCGGTGCAAGCGCAGTTCCCGCCTTGATCTGCTGCGATATCGACGATTACAGATCCCGGCTTCATTTGGCTGACCATTTCCTCGGTTACCATGACGGGGGCTTTCTTACCGGGAACTTGGGCGGTAGTAATTACTACATCCGATGCCTTGATATGTTCGGCGAGGACTTGTTGGGCTTTTTGTTTGGCGACGTCAGAAATTTCTTTAGCGTACCCGCCTGCTGCTTGCGTTTCTTCGTCTAGTTTGACTTCGATAAATTTAGCGCCCAAGCTTTGTACTTCTTCTTTAGCTACGGGGCGGATATCGTAGGCTTCTACAATAGCGCCCAAACGACGAGCTGTTGCGATCGCTTGCAACCCTGCAACCCCCGCTCCGATAATCAATACCTTCGCCGGGGCGATCGTTCCCGCAGCTGTCGTCAACATCGGGAAATATTTCGGTAACGCCGCCGCTGCCAGCAATACGGCTTTATATCCCGCTACCGACCTTTGGGAGGAAAGCGCATCCATGCTTTGCGCTCGCGTCGTGCGCGGGATCAGTTCCATGGCGAACGCGGTAACGCGACGGTGCGCCAAACGTTCTACTAACGCCGGATCTGCCAGCGGGTTGAGAAAGCTAATTAATGCGCCTTCTTCCCGCAACCAGTGGATTTCATGTTCTTTGGGCGGACTCACCTTTAACACTACATCGGCTCCACTCCACAGCGTAGCCGCATCGGCAATAATTTTAGCTCCAGCACTTTCGTAAGCGGCATCGCTGAAAAATGCCCCTTCGCCTGCACCCGCCTCGACCCACACTTCTAGACCCAGTTTTACCAATTTGGCAACCGTGTCCGGGATCAAGGCGACGCGGCGTTCGCCCATTTCAATTTCTTTAGCAACCGCTAATTTCATCCAATCCTCCTTAAAGCAAGACTCATCCCATACAGGCGGCTAAGCGACTAGCCGCTTTATCTGGGTTGCTTTTTCTTGCGGGCGCTTTTTTCCCCCTACAAGCTTTTAGGCAACCCGGCAATTTACTGCTTAAAAAGCTTTGCCTTTGCAGTTTTTCAGTAGCTAGATGCTACCTCTGGCAAGTCTCTACAACATTGCTGCAGGCAGCCTGGAGCTATTCTCATGATTCGGTTTGTTGATGTCGATGCAATAGTTCAAGGGTTTTCTCAAGTATAGAGTTACTTTTTTGATATCCTATGTCGATCCCCACCTTTGTATCTGTATCTTTAACTTCTCTTATTATTTCAGCGTCTTTCTTTTAACTTAGATGAAAGTACCTATTGACTCTTGTTTTGCCCTTCACTTGTTCAAGTTTTTTTAACCTTTTCTCGATTTTCTATACATTTGTACATATTTTTTTACATACCGGCTAAAATTAGGTAATAACTCACAAAAACTATAAAAACCCGGCTTCTAGCAGAAACCCGGTTTGAACTAATCGCAGCAGTCCCCACCCTCTTATATCATGTCCGCGAGAGATCAGTTGTGTATAGTTGATTGTGCGAAAAAGCGTTTTTTCTCCCCCAGCTCCCCCATCCCCTTTGCTCCCCCAGCTCTCCAAACGCAACCGATGCAACCGGACTTGATATTACAGAGTGGGGAAGGACAGCGGTCAAAAAAGAGGGTACTCGCACGAGTTGGCTTCGCCTACGATGCCCTCTTTTTTGACAAGTTATTATCTTTTTAGTTAAGCGATATCGTTTACCACTTAGATCGCTCGCTCGGACTTAATGCAATTAATTCAATGCCGATTTTTGTGACAGCTATCTACTATCTTCTTTGCTTCAACCACCACAAGAAAGCAGCCAAGAGCGTCGCCGCCATCAGAATCAGAGCAACAAGCCGAAAACTCATCTGCACGCCAAAAACCAACGCTTCAATCGGTACATTGGTGACATTGATGTTAGGTTGAGCTTGTGTGCGAGTCATAATCAGGAGCGAAAACAGAACGCCTGTGAGCGACAAACCCATTGTCTGACCCAAAGTCCGCGACAAAGACAACAACCCCGAAGCGATGCCTAACCGCTCAGACGGCACTAACCCCATCACGGCGCTTTGATTGGGTGATTGGAACATTCCCACTCCCAGCACAAAGGGTGCCATCCGCAGAATATAACCAGGGACGGTCAATTGGGCGTCAAAGGTGCTTAAGCTTAGGCATCCAAATACTGCTAATACCAACCCAATTAAGCTGATGATGCGTTCTCCAAATCGATCAGACAAAGTGCCAGCAACAGGTGCCATCAACCCAGCTAAAATCGGTCCTTCTGCTAGCAACAACCCCGTCTCAAAGGCAGGATACTGTTTAACCAACTCCAGGAAGAACGGTAGGATAAAAACCACACTCGCTGTAACGACATAGGTCATCAAACTCAGCAATAAGCCCAGGCTCAACTCTAGGGAGCGAAAAATTCCCAGGTCGAGCATCGGCTGTGGGTGGCGCGATTCTACTAATAAAAAACACCCTAAGCCGATAGCAGCGATTGCGAAGGCGTAAGGCTCTATCAATGAGCCAAAGCCTTCCCTCTGTACTAAAGTCATTCCCAATGCAAAGCAGGTCAAAGTGACCATCATTATCAGCGCTCCAAGCACATCAAAGTCTTGTTTGACCTGACTGCTCGCACAAGCGGGTACAACCAAGGCAACCATTAAACTGGCAACTAGACCAATCGGCACATTTAAAAAGAAGATTAAACGCCAGCCGATCAGACTGATTAGCAGTCCTCCTACCGTCGGCCCCAGGGCAACTCCCACGAAGAAAATTCCGCTGATAATACCCAGCGCGCGTCCGCGCTCCTGTTCGGGAAACACTTGGGTAATAATCGCAGGTCCTAGCGCCGAAATAAACACAGCACTTAGTCCTTGAAGCGCTCGAAAACCGATCAAAAAACCAACCGTAGGAGCAAGTCCGCATAGCAGCGAGCTGATGGTGAACGCCATCAGTCCACCCAGGTACAACCACTTCTTGCTCCACATATCCCCCAAGCGCGCCGCACCTAGCACAAAAACGGTACTCATCAGCAGATAGCTTAAGGGAACCCATTGAATGGTGGCAAAGCTAGTATGGAACGATTGAACCAATGTGGGAAGGGCAAGGTTGACAATGTGGACATCCAAGGCAAACATGAACACACCCATGCCAATGCCTAACATCGCCCACCATTTTGGGGACTCTGTAAGCTCTTGAGTTAGATTGTTTGATTTCTCTTCTGTGGCGTTCATGGCTTCTTCCTCTCCTCGGTTCTTTTTGTTCCAACGCGATCGATCTCATCCTTCAAGATTCCTTGTTGCAACAACTCGAGTATTTCCTCAGCAGAAAAAGAGCGTTTTTGTTGAATAGAAATAGTTTTGATAATCGAGCGCATCTGCTCATATTGCTCCCGGTTTAGAGGCTTTTGCAGATATTGCTCAAAAAGATACTGAACGTTGCTAGCACCGCTGAATTTACCAAACCAAATCTCTGGCTCCTGGTAAGGAAAGATACAGTAGCTATTGCGATCGCGCAATATAGAGTGGACATGACTGCCTGATTCATGACGTTGAGCCTGCTTAGAGTAGGGAGGATTAGCTCGCACCCCTAACTGCTCCAAATAGTCTGTTACTTTAGCAAGGGCATCATAATCGATTCCCTCTACTTCTATACCGAAACGTACCCTTAAACCATTTAAAACTTGTTCTAAAGCTACATTCCCTGCTCTCTCCCCAATGCCAGCAAAAGTTCCAGAAACTCCGGAGGCGATAAGCTTACACTGCCTGGATGGTATTTTCCAGAGCCATACCTAAGTCATTGTGGAAATGCACAACTAGGGGCGAGTACTCTGTATGCAGCAAGAGTTCTTGTATCCACACAAAGGTTTTTTCTGGAGACAGAACTCCGACTGTATCGCAGAGTAAGAAATGTTCGAGGTAAGGTCTAAAAGTACAAATACACTCGACTAAAAAATCAAAATCAGCCCGACTGGCATCTTCGGCGGCAAAGCATACCTTAAGTCCAATTTCTTTAGCATAGCGCAGATTTTTGAGAACTTTATCTATCATGTTCTGGCGCACCTTGTGGATAACAGCTTTTGGGATATCGTCATCCACAGTTTTCCCCTTAAATGAAGGGTTATGACAAACTTCAGTGTCTCTGAGAAACAGGAGTCGGTCGGAGACTGCATAAAATAAGATGATTTCCTTGACACCGCAGGCTTGAGACTGGTCAATGAATTCCTTATCCATCATGGTGGCGGCAGCAACTTTACTACCCAAACCTTCCGCCACCAATGTCTTAACTAAGCGCTCCTCAGTCTTATGAATCCCAGGCATAATATCAATTTGAGCAACTCCGGTTTGGTTAATGATGTGAGCCAGATGTCGCTTGGTTTCTTCTTGGAAAAACACTCCAACTTGCTGTTCCCCATCTCGAAGAGTTTCATCATAAATTTTCAGTCTTAGATTTTTCATACGAATATTATACAGGTTGTGCAAAACATCTTTCCCACCGGGGATTTTAGTGTGATTATGTAAACGCAAGCGATATAAATGATATCATTTCCGCTGGAATACCCATAGTTAGGACTGACGCTCTGACGCTCTGACACGGGGACGGGGAGATTTTTAATTAAGCGCGATTTGCCTGACATCATATGATTTGCGATCGCCCGCAGAAAAACCCTTGGGCGATCCCAAAGGAATTGACGACACATGCCAGAAAAAGGTGGGACGACCGGATATAGTCTGTCCGTTGTGGTCGTTGGGAACTAACAAAGTCACCGTCACGGGTTCAGATAAAGTACAGCCTCGCGAACCAGTTCCTTGGGTCGTTTTCGGCATTCCCCGGTTGGGCGGTTCGTCATCAAAATCCTCTGTTTGAGCAGTTTCTGCCCTTGCAGGAGATATAAAACCAACCTCGATTAAAGGATGCCTGAAATTTGGACTTAATGGGGTATTGATCGCGCCCATCAATGGCATCAACAGAATCGATATCGCTCCTGCTACCCCCCTAGCTTGGTGAGAAGTAATTCTCATCTCTCACATCTCCTTAAATTGTACAAATCACCTATGTCACAGAAGATGTTGCACCCTTTAAGACCTGGTTCCAGGCTGAATTTTAGCCTGTATTTATTTTTTAATATTTTCCCCTATCTACCACCTAATATATACCTAATTTTTTCGGATTTAAATAATTTTAATATTCTATACATAATTAGAATAACGCCAAAAGAGATAGGGGAGATATAGAATAATTTTTCCCGACCTTTCCGACTTTTCCGACCTTTACTACCGCATTTTATTACGCAAATCACCAAAGTTTCTCTCTAGGTTAATCGTGCGTAAGTCCCGCTGCAACTAAGTTTGTTGTGCGAGTAGAACTTGGTAAATGGTTGTCAGCCGTTGGCGTCCTCTAATCTGGACGCTACCGATTAGATGGGTGGCAAAATGCCCGTCAATATATTTATAAGTTCGTTTATTGATCAATATCCGGCAAATACCGCCATCAATTGATTTGTCAAAACTTTCTAACCGCGCCGCCCGGTTAACGCAATCACCAATTGTGGTGTATTCCAATCTGTGGATGCCGCCGAGACTGCCAGCTACCACCGTGCCGGTGGCGATGCCGACTCGCATGGTAACGGTGGGACGTCCCTGAGAAAGCCATCGTTGATTGAGGGATTCCAAGGCAGATGCCATTTCCAGAGCGCAACGGACGGCGGCTTTGGCATCTTTGGCGATCTGCCCCATCTCGCACGACTAATTCTCCGGTGTTAATTGTTAAGTTGCCCCCATGACCCGTCGCGACAAGTTGCGGAAAATCCGCCCGTCCCGAGGAGGTGAGCAAGAACGACAGCCGTCCGTCGAGCGCCGAAGGACCTCTCAATTCCACTGACTCAGAAGCCTCAATGGTCAGATTGCCGCCATTACCGGAGGAAAGGGTGGCGCTGGAGATGTTCCCACCCTCGGCAATTAGTAACCGGGGCGTGGGAATTTTGATGTTTCCTGCGGGGAAGGACGTAAACGTGGTCGTACCCACCCCGCTGGTTAAAACATTCTGTCCTCCAGTGCGATTGACATTCTCCCACCACCAAGCTGTCGCTATGGTGGGGGATTCTAAACTTCACAGCTTAGACTTTCTCTTTCGTCGAGTCGGCTTACTTAGAGGATTTTCATCACCTAAGCAGAGGTCGATCTCTCCAGAGACGTTTCGGGAATTATCTTCCCAGCTTCCCGTGTGCCCCACGGTAGCTAATCCGCGCTCTAATATGTTGCGTGCGGCGTTTTCATCACGATCTGCGATGTATCCACAGTGGGAACATTTATGAGTTCTAGTGCTTAATGTTTTCTGCACTTTTTGACCACAATTCGAGCAATTTTGACTGGTGTAGTAAGGTGGAACAGCTACCGTGACCACACCAAACACCTTACCAAAATACTCTACCCACTGACGAAATAACGACCAACTAGCATCGCTTATCGATTTGGCTAGGTGATGGTTTTTCACCATATTTCGCACTTTCAGATCCTCATACGCCACAAGATCGCTAGACCTTACCACGCATCTTGCTAACTTCACAGCAAAATCTTTACGCTGGCGACTTACTCTTAAATGCTTTCTACCTAATTTTCCCCTAGCTTTAATTCTATTTTTAGAGCCTTTCTTAGTCCGAGCTAGTCTTCTTTGTGCCCGTTTTAAAGCACGTTCTGACTTTCTCAAAAATCTAGGATTATCAACAGTCTGACCGTTTGAGTCAGTATAAAAATGGTTTAATCCCACATCTAACCCAATCGTTTTACCTGTTGGTTCCCGTTTCTCTAATCGTTCGGTGTCGATACAAAACTGAGCATAATAACCGTCAGCCCGTCTTACTACTCGGATTCGTTTAATCTGTTTGAGTTGGTAGAAGTGCAAATCTCGACTACCCCAGAGTTTGAATGTGCCAGCTTCAAAACCATCGCTGAAGGTTAAATACCTTCTGTCTTCCGACAACTTCCATCCGCTAGTTTTATATTCAACGGAAGCACGAGTTTGGTACTTCTTAAACTTGGGATATCCTTTCTTGCCTGATACTTTTTTCTTACAGTTATCATAGAACCGAGCAATTGACGACCAAGCGCGTTCAGCACTAGCCTGACGTGCCATACTGTTTAACTTCTTAGCCCAAGGGAAATCTGGACAATCAGCTAAAACAGCACAATATCGACTCAGATCGTATCTACCGACACCCTGATTTTCTTGCCAGTATTTAAGACAGCTATTGCGAATGAATCTAGCAGTACGAATCGCCTCATCGAGAGCGTCATACTGCTGCTGCATTCCTTCTAGTTTTGACTCAAATACTAACATTTTTACGTCGGTGTATCTGGTATAAGTATAGCAGGGAAACTGGGAATAAGCATCGATTTTGCTCATCTCGTCGCCCACCCCTTCCGTCCGAGATCTTCGATTTGTCGGTTTTGGTCGGGGTGGGACTCCTCATCTCGCGAGGCGCCCGTCCCACCGCCAAGCGAGTACGCTATGGCGGGGGCTTTCCCGCCTGTCTAGGTAAAGTTGACCGTCCCGCTAATTTCTACTGACTCTCGCGCCTCGATCTCAACGTTGCCGCCGCGACCGCCAAACGGGATAACTCCTGTGCGGATCGCAGCGCCGCCGCTATTGGAACTGATAATCGCCCCCCCTCGGTTAAACAGCCGTCCCGTCGCAATCCGAACATTTCCTCCTACCCCCGTCCCAAAAGAATTATTAGTAATGCCTGTGGGAAAGAAGGCAGAAGGTCGGGTGTCGCTGATATCTGCAAAGTCGGAGGCTGCGATCGCAATGTCTCCTGCGTGTCCCCTGCTAAAGGTAAAGCTGGAGACGACGCTGCTATCTTTGACAGTTAACTGGTTGGTGGTAAGGGTGATGTTGCCTGCTGACCCTTGACTGTTGGCGGCGGTAGCGATCGCACAACCGAAGGACTCGATGGAATGGGTGACGCGAAGGTTGATATTGCTGCCAGACGCTGAACCGAAGGTGGGGGCACTGACAATTGCGCCATTGAGGAGGTTTAAAGAACCCGTTTCAATTGCGATATCGCCGCCGCGTCCACCTGCTGCGGTTGAAGCAAACAATCCCCCGATGCGGGTGGTAGGAAGTAATTGTCCCAGGAAAGCGCTGGCGACGTACTGTTCCAAGGCATTAAACCCAGTCCCGACCAAAACAGCTCGATCAAAGGCGTGCAGGGTCAAGTTTCCTCCTGACCCTTCTCCCAAAGTGCTGCTGGACAAAAAAGCCGTCCCCTGTAGCAGAAATTGCCCTGCTTCCACGGTTAAATTGCCACCCGCCCCGCCACCAATCGTATCGCTGGATAAACGGGTAAAATTGGCAGGATTATTACCGCTAACTTCTACCAATTCGGCACCGCGAACCGTTAAATTTCCTCCGGGTTGCGACCCTTGAGTAATAGTTAATACTTGAGAACCATCGCGTACAGAAACGCGCCGTCCCTGGATTTGGATATCCCCGCCGCCAACGCCACTGGCATCTACAACTGTCTGTTGGGAAAGTTGGATATCTTGAAAACCATCAACGCCTTCATATCCCAAACTGAAATTATTGCTATTAGGAATCAGGCGAACCAAGCTATTAGAACCCACACCGCCTAGCTCAATTCTGCCTTGAGGCGCAGTTAAGTTACCCCCTTCCAGCAGAACATTACCGCCAATTAACCCCAAAGTTTGACCTTCCCGAACTTGAAGGCCAACAATTTGACCGTTCCCATCGGTGGCTGTGGATCTATTAATAATATTTCCCGGTGTTTCTCCCTATTGCAAGCCAACGGGAACATTAACCGTCAAAAGCGGGGGAGTATTGGGATTAGTAGCGCTCCAATAACTGCCATCGGCAAATCGAATGCTACTAGCAGTACTGCCGATAAACGAACCGCCGATATTGAGTTGAGCATTCGGGCAAAAAATAATCCCATTGGGATTGATTAGAAATAAATTCGCCGCGCCCTTCGCTTTGATAGTGCCATCAATATTAGAAATAGAACTGCCAGTAACGCGAGTAAAAATCTTTTGAATATCCAGCCCATTATTAAACAAAGCCGTCCCGCCAGTTGGAACGGAAAATTCTCGAAAGCTGTGAAATAAATTCCTGCCAACCCCAGTACCGCCGTTGATAATACTGGTATTACCATCAGGCGTAACAATTGAATTAACGGGTAAAGTCGCATCTGGAATAATTTGCGCTTGGACTCTAATTGCGCTCAAACCAAGCCAAGCAAAACTGCCTGCAATCCAGACTAGGTAGCCTACTTGTTTAATCCAGAATTCGGTGCGATTACCCCCTTTATTTTTATAGACCGCGCAGGCGGTCTTTGTTTGTGTAGCCCCACCCTTCAGGGTGAGGGATGGAGGTGATGCAAGCGGATTTGGTATCATAAATAAATCCAGCCGAATTAAACGTTATCCCGGTAGATATTTTGTTGCCACCCTAATCAGAATCCCGGTTTCTTAGAGAAACCGGGATTCTGATTATAACCAATTGCCGAGCCAGATAAAAGGCGACCAAACAGCCGGGTGATTATAGTCCTCCGACGCGATTAACTTCTGTTGTGCCTTCTGAAGCACTGCGGCTTTTGTCATATTAGGTTGCCGCAGTTGAGTATAAAATTCTTCAATGAATTTCACGGTCGCTTCATCATTAATAAACCACAGACTAGCCAGGGCACTTTTAACCCCCGCCTGCACAGCGACCCCAGCAATTCCCAACGCGGATCGATTATCTCCCGCCGCCGTTTGACAAGCACTTAAAGTCAGCAATTCTACAGATTTATTTTCGCGTCGCGCATAATTCTGCGAAACGCTTCGCAATAAATTATCGAGTTGTTCCAGACTGATTTTAGTATCATAAGCTAACAAGAAAGTACTCGCAGCATCCACACCAAACTTGCCGTGGGTAGCCTGGTGAATAATCGGAAAATTATTAGCTCCTAGTTCCTTTTCCAAGCGAGTTATAGTAAAATCTCTATCCAAAAGTTTCATGCCTCCCAGAAGGCTGTTTACTTCGGCAACTTCCGCAGCTACATTTGTCAGCGGTGGAAACGGCGGACGTTCAACTGTTAAACCAACAGCAAGGGCTTTTAAGTTGCGGATATCTGCCGATTTGCTAGCGGTTAAACTCAAACTGGGTGTGGTAGCGATCGCATACTTCTTCACCAAAAATTCCTGACCATCGTGCAATGCAGACATCGGCACTTTTCGCAATACCCCATCCTGGATAAATACAAGGGTTTTTATCCCCAATTTAGCCAAGTCTGTTTCCATCGGGCGCATCAACAAATTGTAGATTTTTTGTGCTTGTGGCAGATATTCTTCCGTAGCCCGATTCTCTAGCAATAACCGCAATTCGTCGATTTCCTGTTGCAGCTTATCTTGCCCTATTGCTAGTGGGTAACCCTTCAAATTACCATCGGGAGATTGGAGAATCATTTCGGTGCGATCGCTCAAAATTGCCGAATAAATCACCCCCGTCCCAGTCCAGGCTAAATTGCCATGATTTTTAGCATCTTCTTTCGCAATTTCCCCGCAATCATCCCCAAAAAAGTTTGGCAATTCAGCTAACTTAAGCAATTCTAGTAACTCAAGTTGCTAGTTATAACTATCGTGGGTTGGTAAATGGCTAATCGCTAATTGCTAATTGCTGATGGGAATATTTTTCGGTTCAACCAGCCATTAGCTATTAGCCATTAACCTGTCTTCAGCCCTAAAAAGATAACTAGCAACTTGCGTTATTATCTTGATAGTTTGACTCAGATTTGTTTGGTAATTGGCAGTTTCTTTCTCATTACCAGTTTCCAGTAACAATCCCATCAATTCCCGATACACTGGTTCTACTGAGTCGCGGAAGTTAAATTGCAAATCTTTATTGGCAACTAAGATATCTCCGCGAATACTTTGGAGAGTTGCGATCGCACTCTCATAAGACGCGATCGCGCGCGTGCGATTCCGCGAAGCGGATCGCCCTTTGGGCGAATCGCCTGTAACCTTAAATATACGCCCCGCCTGCCACTGCCAGCGATATAAACTATCCGCAGCAAGAGTTTTCTGTGCTGCAAACTGTGCTTGTTGCGTCAATTCCATCGCCTCGACATATTGTCTGGACTCCTCATACAAGTGTCCTAAACTACCAAGCGCAAACGATTCAGCACGGGCATCATTAATATTTCTGGCAGATGCGATCTCACCCCCCAATAACCTCGCCGCCTCCTGTTCCCTCTGCCTCGCCGAGGCTAAATTAATCAATGCATAAACTTTATCCCGCGAATCCGGCAATTGTGCTAAAATAGATAGAATGCGTCCGCGATTATTAGCGATTAAATCCCAATTTGGCGCCGCCATTCCACCAAGCAAACGATTAAGATTCAACAAAGCTTTGACTTGGGCGATGCGAATATTGTTAGTTTTGCCAGCTAGTGTTGCCACCTGCACGCTTTGCTCAAAGGAAGCGATCGCTGTTGCTATATCCTTTTGAGCTAAATCGTTTAACCTAGACGCTTCTTTTTCGTCCCCTTCAATAGTTGCTACATTCGCCTGATAGCGATATCGATCTGCCCTACTTCCATAAACATTTCCCAAATTATTCAAAGCCGTTACAATCAAAGCCTCACCACCACTCAATTCACGAGCAATCTTCAAGCTAGCTGCCACAGAAGCGAGTGCCTGTTCGTAATTTCCTGTAGCCCAATAAGCATTACCCAATCCACCTAAAGCCACCACCTCGGTCATCTTTAAATTAGTTTTACGAGCAATTTATAAAGCAGATTGCAACAATTGAATCCCCCGTTGTTGCTGTCCCAAATCGCTATAAGTTTGCCCTTCACCAGCAATTGAGCCAAAGTTTGCTGCGTTGCCTCATTCCTTTGCCCCCGATAAATTTGAATCGCTTGCTCCCACTGCTGCACAGCTTCATTCAAATTGCCAATTTGCCGATAAGCTAAAGCCAAATTAGTCTGAACAATAGCCCTATCCAAAGTATTTGAAATTTGACCAAGCGCTTGTGACCACACATTAATTGCTGCGGTAATCTTCCCCGCCTCATAAAGCCGTAACCCCTGCTGCACCCTCATAGATGCCTCAGTCTCGTTCCCCTCGTTCCCCTCGTTCCCAGGTTCAACCTGGGAACGTATTTCCCAAGGCTCTGCCTTAGTTTTAATATTAGTTAAAGACTTAGCAATAACTACATTAGTACCTGGTGTTACAACCAGAACTAAGAAAGCCAACACCCTTGTCTCTAACAACAACCAAAAAGTTAAACCCAGCAAAAATAAAAGACTAAAGCGGCGCCAACCCCTAGACAATCGAAACATCATCCTTCCCCCTCGCCCGCCCACGACTCTTTGACCCCTTTCAAGTTGGTTTTCATAGTTCCATCTAGGATAGTCAAACATAGACAAAGCGTTTAACTGCCTTGCTTTTCAACTCGTTTCATCATCACCTTCGGAAAGTTCTTTGATGATTTTTGCAGTTTTTCGTTTGGCTTGACCTTGTCCGTAAAGCCGTGCAGCAAACGAGGTGATTATGGCAATTAAGTCTTGCATCAACTCATCTCTGACCTTGTCAGCTAGATTAACAACCTCTAGCTTGACTCCACACCGAGACAACAAAACATCTAAATAATGAGTTCCAAAGGTTGCTAATCGGTCTTTGTGTTCAACGATTAAGATGTCGTAATCTTTTGACATCAGAAGGCTTTCTAGTTTCTTTCGATTGTCATTAAGTCCGCTTCCCACCTCCTTGACAACTTTGGTGATTTGATAACCTTTGGCTATGGCATATTGACTTAATAGCTCTGCCTGCTGCTCTAAATTATCTTTGTTTTCAGAGGACGAAACTCTGGCGTAAATTGCAGCGCGATTAGTGCCTGCTGGGGTTGTTTCAGTAGATGGATTGTAATCAACAATCACCATTCCTGTTTCTGACTGGTAAGCGCGATGCGGCAGCTTTCCTGCCTTCCACCACCGCCACGCCGTCTGGTAGCTAATGCCTAAGTGCTTTGCATAATCAGCTAGTTTCATAAAAACTATATACTATCCCTGACTATCTATGACTATAAAATTATCGACTTTTTATCAGACTAAAATATGCTGATAAACTCTGTATAGTTAATTTCTGTAACAACAGTTTCTCTAAAAAACTATTTCAGTAGCTAACCTATGTCTTCTCTACGACGCCTGTTTTCTGCCCTGGCAATTAGTGCTTGTGTACTAAGCGGGGTGCCTTCTATCAGCTTAGGCAATGGCTTGCCTGGATTTACCCTCTGGGGTCCAGTTAGCCGCGAAAACCAGTTACCCTTTCGGCTAGACTTTGGCGGCAGAACGAATGGATGGGATCGTTACCGACTGCAAATTCCCTCCAAACAAATGAAATTGGCAGTTGCCCAGTTCTCAATTTCTTATCCAAACTACTTCGAGGGCGTGTTTGATCCGAAAGAAATAGAGGTGCGAGTCCGAGGTAAGTCGGTACCCTTAGAGGAAGTCAACTGGGACAGAGAAAATCGGGTGATTCAAATTTTCCCGCGAGAACCCGTACCGGCAGGAAACACAGTCGAGTTGGTGCTATCCAACGTCAAAAACCCAACATTTGGCGGAATGTTTCTCTTCAACTGCCAAATTCAAACCCCTGGGGATGTACCGCTGCTGCGTTACATCGGTACTTGGATCCTCAGCATTGATTAGCTGCGGTTGGGGAGTGGTAACATAAAAGATTGTGACTTTTTGTGCAGACGGTACTATGGAGCAGGTGAGCAGGACGGCGGGAGAGCAGAGGAGGACGACGGCGGGAGAGCAGAGGAGCAGGTGAGATTGCAGTTCCACCTGCCCACCTGCCTAAGAAGTCCACCTGCCCACCTGCCTAAGAAGCCCACCTGCCTAAGAAGCCCCATATCCAAGTAAAATAGACAATTTGGAGAACAGAAAATGACCCAGCGCACCTTGGGCGGAACAAACCGCAAGAGAAAAAGAACATCTGGTTTTCGCGCCCGGATGAGAACCAAAAACGGACAGAAAGTGCTTTCAGCACGCCGTCGCAAAGGCCGTTATCGTCTGGCGGTTTAGAATTGCTGACAACGATGAGTCAAGGGCAGGGAGGGTTGCGATTGCCTGTGGCTTTGCCAAAAGTAAATCGACTTAAACATCGGCTAGATTTTAGTGCCGTATTTCGTCAGGGCATTCGTCGCCAGTCTCCGCACTTGACTTTAAGAGCATGGCAGCAAAAGCCAAAAACTGCCGAATCAGCCAAAATTCCCCCTAGAATTGGCATTTCGGTGAGCCAAAAAGTCAGCAAAATCGCCACCCAAAGGAATCGAATCAAGCGACAGCTGCGGGCGGCTTTTCGCCAGCTACTGCCCAGGCTGAAGTCGGATTGGTTGTTAGTGGTGGTGGTAAAACCAAAAGCCACAGAGTGCGATTATCAGCAATTTCTGCAAGAATTAGAGCAGTTGTTGGCTGACGCCGAGGTACTAAATGGGCATTAAAGAGGAAGTTTTTTATGAAGGTGGCCCCCATATCGGGGATCTAATTCTTAATATCCTGATCGGGTTGACGGTGGTAGGGTTGCCGTTAACGGTGGGGGCAATTACCAGAGCGTTGTGGCTGCGCTACCGGATTACCAATCGCCGCATCACGGTGATTGGCGGATGGATGGGACGCGATCGTACTGATATTATCCACTCAGAAATCGTCGATATCAAGAAAGTAGCTCGCGGTATCGGCTTATGGGGAGATATGGTAGTCACCCTCAGAGGCGGCAGTCGCTTGGAACTAAGAGCCATTCCCAAGTACCGCGAAATATGCGACTACGTTTCCCAAAAAGCAGGTCTCAATATTCCCAAAGCCGGTAGCTTGACAGGTAACTAAAATCGCCAACCTAACAATTCCTCAAGCTACTTGCTTTGAGGTTCACAGCAAGCCTAGTACCTCCGTTAGAGCTTAACCCAAATCAGAAAAACAGAGCATATTTTTCCATGTTTTTTGAGATGGGGCGGCAATCCACACCGGGCGCTTACCAGAACAACCCACCGTTTGGGTGCAGCATAGTATAGATATTAAACAGAGTACGTCAGCACCCCGCTCTAAAGAGACGGTGCTTCATGCCCAGAAACTTTAGGTAGCTGACGGGCCCAGTGTCCCATTAACGGGGAAACGAAGTTATCGGCAAGCGTTCAAGTTCCTACCAGGGAATGCTTTGCTAGTTCCTTGCTCATAGAACTCAAAGGTTAAACAGTTTTACTCGGGGTAAGACAGTGCTTTCGAGATAGTACCGACCGATAACAATGGCCTTGCTAACTTTCGCCCCAAATGGGTGAAAGGGGACAACCATATCCCCTCTGAGGGTCAACCATACCCCTCCACTCCAAAAGGGGACGGCAATTAAAATTGCTCGCTTTTGTATTTCATCCCCCACTTAAAAGATGGGTGGCTCTCCATACTCCCGGAGGTTTAAGGTGAGGCAAGCAGGGAATTTACGCCTGTGGACAAGTCGGAGGCGACTCCCTTGGTCGAAACAGGAAGCTTTCCGTCAATTAAGAGTCAGGCTAGTTAATGCCTGGTCGATTTGAGTAAGTTTTGTGTTGCATAATACAGCGCTTGACAGGTAGAGTTCATAAGCATGGATTTTGGTGTCAGTTTTCTCTCCAACAACGTAATGCTGCCGATCCTGGATTTTTTCTACAGGATCGTACCCAGCTATGGGCTAGCAATCGTGGCGCTGACCCTGGTGGTTCGCTTTGCGGTTTATCCTCTAAGCGCGAACTCAATTCGCAGTATGCGCCGCACGCGAATCACCCAACCCATCATGCAAAAGCGGGTGAAAGAAATTCAAGAGCGCTACAAAGAAGACCCTGCTAAACAGCAGGAGGAAATGAGCAAGCTCTATAAAGAATTTGGTAACCCCCTCGCCGGATGTTTGCCCGTATTGCTGCAAATGCCGGTGCTATTTGCATTATTTGCCACCTTGCGCGGCTCGCCCTTTTCAGATGTAAATTACACCGTCAATCTGCAAATTTTTCCCAAGGAACAAATTGAGCAGATTCAACCCCAACCTTTTGCCACTTCTCCCCAAAATATTTATGTCGCCGATGGGGTACACGCTCCCATTATGGGGCTGGTGCCAAGTGGCAACGGCTTAACCGTGGGCGAGAAAACCAAGTTTGAATTTCAAACCCCCGAAGGCAAACCGCTGAACGCCCTTGTAACCGAACACCCCGACACCCAACTCGTTCCCCGCTGGCAGGTAACCAAAGGGCAAGAACGGGTGCGAATCGATGAAAATGGCAACATCGAAGCCCTAGAACCGGGAGATGCTACCATCCAAGCCACAATTCCCGGACTAGCAGCTGAGAAAGGCTTTCTGTTCATCGAAGCCCTGGGTCGCGTCGGTGCGGTTGACAAAGACGGAACCATCCACTGGGATACCGTGGTCATGGTACTGTTGTTTGGCGTTAGTTTGTACGTTAACCAACTGCTTTCCGGTCAAGGAAGTACCAGTAATAACCCACAGCAGGATACGGTAAACAAAATTACTCCGATTATCTTTTCCGGGATGTTTTTGTTCTTCCCGCTTCCCGCTGGGGTGTTGATGTACATGTTAATCGCCAACATCTTCCAGACGGTTCAGACATTTGTTTTGTCGCGGGAACCCCTGCCCGAAAACTTACAAAAACTGGTAGAGGTGCAGGAAAAAGAAACAAAGGGAAGGGAATCGCTTCCCTTTGAACCCGGTCGTTCTAAGAAAAAAGCCTCAGGGTAGGGTTTCATGACCGATAGTCGAATGCAGCGCGGTCAGAAGTGGCTAGAAGAACTGCTGCGTCTGACCAAAACCCCCGCACAGGTGCAAGTCGAAAAGCACGCCACTCTATCTCTAGCCGAACAAGAGGATGAATCAGAACCTGATAGCTACTGGTTGACCATTGATGAAACCAATCTAACGCCCGCACAAATTCAGGCGTTAATTGGGGTTGACGGCTCGGCTTTAGATGCGATTCAGTATTTAGCCAATACCACCGTCAACTTGGGTCAAACCCCAGAGGAGCAAGCGGCATATACGGTCGAGCTAGCTGGCTACCGCGTCCGGCGGCAAGCCGAACTTCTAGAAATGGCGCAATATGCCGCCGAACAGGTGCGCTTGACGGGTAGAGAGTTTGAACTAAAATCGCTTTCGGCAGCAGAACGGCGTCAAGTTCACACCTTTTTAAAGGACTTCACCGACCTGGAAACCTACAGTCGGGGCAAAGAACCAGACCGCCGTTTAGTCGTGCGACTCATCTGATTCAACCCAAGAATTTTAGATTTTGGATTTTAGATCAATCCAAAATCTAAAATCAAAGAAGGATGGCTCGCAATTACTTATGGAAGCAATTTATATTCCGCATCTGCTTAAAGCACCCAAGCAGACCCAGGTGGTTCAAGTTGAAGAGTTTCTGCCAAATTTAGAAACCTTGACGCCCGTTCGAGGGCAGGTGCGAGTTACCCATCAAGGGACTTATCTGGAAGTTTCTGCCAAAGCGGAAGCGATCGCTACCTTAACGTGCCACCGATGTTTGCAACAATACAATCACCGCCTGGTAGCTAATACCTCCGAACTGATCTGGCTAGACGCAGCCGCTAACCAACCCTATACTGGGCCGATAGAGCAAGAAATTGACGTGGATGACCTAGTAGAAACCCTAGCGCCAGACGGTGTTTTCAACCCAGGAGAGTGGCTGTACGAGCAGATGTGTCTGGCATTACCACCCAGGCAGCTATGCGACCCCAAGTGTAAAGGTATACAACTGGAACGCCCAAGCAAATCGGAACCAACCGCAGACCAACGCTGGGCAGCGCTGGAAGTTCTCAAGGGAAAATTCCCAAAAGAATTTTAGATTGGAGATTTTAGATTTGAGATTGGAGATAATTAGTTAGCCTTTTTAGTGTTAGCTGTTAATCTAAAAATCCTCGCATCCGAAATCCTCCCATCCAAAATCGCTATGAGTTTCAGTGACGAGTTTCAACTGCTGCTGCGGGCGCGCTACGCTTTAATCTACATTCCCACCTACGAAGAAGAGCGAGTAGAAGCAGCGATCGCCGCCTGCGCTAAACAGCAGGGCAACCGTGGGGTTTATACTTGGGATTTTGTCGATGGCTACCAAGGCAACCCCACCGATGCCGGGTTTGGACGTCGAAATCCCCTGCAAGCTTTAGAATTACTGGAAAAACTGCCGGCAACTGCGCCAGGGATTTTTATTTTGCGCGACTACCACCGCTTCCTAGAAGATGTCTCGGTGGCGCGCAAACTCCGAAATCTGGCTCGCTTGCTCAAATCCCAGCCGAAAAATATCGTCATATTGTCCCCCAGAATCGCGATTCCAGAAGATCTGGGTGAAGTTCTCACCGTACTGGAATTCGCCCTCCCCTCGGCGTCGGAGATTAAAAGCGAAGTAGAACGCTTGTCAGCGGCGACGGGAAAATCTCTGGAAACGCGGGTTTTAGACGAACTGGTTCGTTCCTGTCAGGGACTGTCGATGGAACGGATACGGCGCGTTTTGGCAAGAGCGATCGCCACAAGAGGCGAATTGCGTCCGGAAGATGTCGAACTCGTTTTAGAAGAAAAACGCCAGACAATCCGCCAAACCCAAATATTAGATTTTTACCCGGCAAGGGAAAAAATTTCCGATATTGGCGGGTTGGATAATTTAAAAGAATGGTTGTTGCGGCGAGGCGGTGCTTTTTCCGAACGGGCGAGGCAATACGGGTTGCCCCATCCGCGCGGGTTATTGTTAGTGGGGATTCAGGGAACCGGGAAATCTCTGACGGCGAAAGCGATCGCCCACCACTGGCATCTACCCCTGCTGCGATTGGACGTTGGACGCCTGTTTGGCGGCTTGGTAGGCGAATCTGAATCCCGCACCCGTCAAATGTTCCAACTGGCGGAAGCATTGGCTCCCTGCGTCCTCTGGATCGATGAAATTGATAAAGGGTTTTCTGGGTTTGATGGCAAAGGCGATGCCGGTACCACCAGCCGCGTCTTTGGCACTTTTATTACCTGGTTAGCCGAAAAAACTTCACCCGTGTTTGTCGTCGCGACTGCGAATAATATCCAGGCATTACCCCCGGAAATGCTCCGCAAAGGTCGGTTTGATGAAATCTTCTTTGTCGGTTTGCCCACTCAGGAAGAGCGACAAGAGATTTTTAGCGTGCATTTATCGCGGTTGCGCGCCCACAATCTCAAAAGTTACGACATCGAAAGACTTGCTTACGAAACCCCCGATTTTTCTGGGGCAGAAATAGAGCAAAGTTTAATTGAAGCAATGCATATTGGCTTTAGTCAAAATCGAGACTTTGCTACGGATGATATTTTAGAAGCCGCCAGCCAGATTATCCCCTTGGCGCGAACCGCGCAAGAACAAATTCAGTTTCTGCAAAACTGGGCGGCTGCTGGTAAAGCTCGCTTAGCCTCTAAGCACAGCATTCTGGGCAGTCGCATTCCAGGCCAATTTCGCTAGCTGGCGCCATAAATTGAGCCAGCAGTCCGCTAAATCTTAAATCTTTCCCCTTGTCCTCCTTCCCCCTCTCTTAGAAAATAAGGGGGTTAGAAGCGGAGCATGGGGTAAAAAGCTTGTCTGACACAGGAGTAGGTATGAGTTGGTCTGGGATTTTTAAGTTTTTACTTGGTTTCTTTATTGCGATCGCGCTGTTAGTTGGCAGCGGCGTGGGAGTCGCCTTTTACTTCGTCACCAAGCTCACCGCACCCCCTCCCAAACCTATCTTTGCCAATGATAAGCCCATTGCCAAACCCAAGCCTTCCCCACCAGCCAGCAAGCCCGTCGCGGGGGCAACTCCAGCCACCAACGCGGCTGAAACCGTCTCGGCGGCACAGCCAGACGCCTCCTCCACCCCAACGGAAACAGCCTCCCCAAAACCCCTCGAACCTGGAGCCTACAGAGCCAAAGTTACCTGGCGTAACGGTTTGATTCTCCGAGATAGTCCCGGCACCGAGTCTCGCCGCATCGGCGGTATAGGCTATAACCAACAGATTGTTGTCGTGACAGAAAGCGAGGACAAACGATGGATTAAGATTCGCGTTGAGGAAAATAACGAAGAAGGTTGGGTCAAAGCCGGGAATGTGGAACGAGTTGAGTCAGAACCAACTCAGCCTGCTACTGATTGATTTGTTAAGAAAATTAGCTTTGTTTAAAGCTTGATTGCAAAATCCGGACTCAAGTGTAAGGCAGCCCGATCCGAGTGGTAGGTTGGAAAACTAATATTTATGACCCGCATAACCTAACCACGAGTTGACAAACCATGTACGACAAAAACTCTAATCAAGACCTTTTGGGTGGTGTCGTTGCTGCTGCCTTGGGCGCAGGCGTTGTGTGTGCATTTGCCGTCGCGCAGGGTCAGAATCCCTTGATGGCGCTGGAAATTACCGGATTGGCGGTGATAGTGGCGTTGGTATGCCATCGCTTGGGTCTAGTCTAACGGCCTCCATAGCTTCCGGATCGAATCTGGGAACTAACGCTGTAATAACTTGTCCATCACAACTAGCCAACCTGGAATAATCCCCAAATAGTGACAAAAACTGCTAAAAGCAGTATAATAACTATTCCGGACTGGCTAGTTAATTTTAGTAACGCAAATATGGAAACTCTAGCCTATATATATCTTGCTTGTGCTTGCGAATCATCTGAGACCATAGATCCTGCCGATGATTTCAGTGAGATAAAAGTTGTCCGGGGGCTGAAGGGGAAAAAGCCTAAAAGCCGGACTTGGATTCGTTTGGTATCGTTGCTAGCCGCCTCAACCGTCATAGGAATGGCAGCGCCAGCAACAGCGCAGATCGAAGCAGGCAGCAGAGGTCAGGAGGTAGCAGAACTTCAGCAGCAATTGCGAGAACTCGGATACTTTGATCGTCCTTCTACGGGTAATTTTGGCCCTTTAACCAAGCAAGCCGTGATCCGGTTTCAGCAAGATGAAGGACTGACACCAGATGGGGTTGTAGAAACAAAAACCAAAGCAGCTTTGCTGCGTCGGCTGGGTCGAAGCGACGCTGAAACTCCACCTGCCGACACACAGGCCGCCACAGCCACTCCCGAAACCGTTCGCCGCATCACTCTCAGACGCGGCGCTAGGGGCAACGAAGTCGTTGCTCTCCAGAAACTTTTGGCAGCAGCTGGTGTATACGAAGGCAGCCCCAATGGGCAATTTGACGGAAAAACCTTCACCGCTGTCAGGCAGTTTCAGCGCAAAAATCGCCTGGGGGCTGATGGCATCGTGGGGGGGCGAACCTGGTCTGCTTTGCTCGACAGCAACGGGAACGCTACGGCTGCGACGCCGTTTAACAGAGATCCTTTTCTGGGTGAAAATGGTACAACTGTCCAAACACCGCCAAGCGAGGGCGAGCAGGTAGGCGGGAAGGTAGGCGAGCAGGTAGGCGAGCAGGTAACCGCCGCCATGATCGAGCAAGGTAGCAGAGGCGAGCAAGTGCGAGAACTTCAGCAGCGTCTGCAAGAGCTGGGCTACTTCAACGGGCGTACCACGGGTAACTTTGGCCCCTTAACCAAGGCTGCTGTGATTAAATTCCAGCAGGATTCTGGACTGACTCCTAGTGGCGTTGTAGACGAAGCAACCAAGGCGGCGTTGCAGACGAAAGCTGGTTCGGCTAGCAACTTGAGTGTGAGAGACTTACAACAGCGCCTAAAAGAAAGAGGCTTCTATAGCGGCCCGCTCGATGGTAACTTGAACGAGCAGACCAAGGCAGCGATTAAAGCAGCTCAGCGAGCCTACGGTGTCAGCGAGGCTGACATTCTCCAAGCACGCTTTTAGGTACCCTATAACCGGCTTAAGCTCAGAAGGCTCTCGGATATTTCATCTGAGAGCTATTTTCTTGAGCTTCACAGAGGTAATAAAGCCCGCTGGCAAGCCGGACAAATGGCATGGATGACCAGCTGGCAGTCGAGCAGGTGATATCCCTCTTTTTCGGCAATTTTAGCCCCGATTTTGAGAATCGAGTCGTTGTTAAATTCGATCGTCTTGTTGCACCGAACGCAAATTAGATGGTCGTGGTGATCTGGATAGGGGTGATTGAGTTCGTAATGTTTGTGTCCTTCTCCCAGTTCCAGTTCCCGCAAAATGCCCATGCGAGCCATTAATTTCAGGCTCCGGTAAATCGTGGACAGGCTGATTGCTTCCCCTTGACTTTGCAACAGGTGATGAAGCTCTTCGGCACTGAGATGCTGGCCTTTAGGAAGCTGTTGAAAAACCTGTAATATCGTTTCTCGTTGGGGAGTTAAACGCCAGCCCCTCTCATTTAGTTCGGCTTTGAGTGAGGATGCTGAATAGACAGCCATATTAACCTTCTCAACAAAGGTGGTCTATTGACAATAATAGCTAACTAGCAATGTATTTTCAACAAACTCGGCTTAGTGAAAATATTCTGGCTCGCATCACCAGCCCTGGTCGGTAACTGCTGTCAGTCCCGTTCCAGGGCTGGAGGATAATCAGCCCTCAATTGCTATCCCGGAAGTGTTACAACTTGTGTAGTCTTTCACAATTCGGGTAGGGAAGCCGAGCGAATGCACGACCAGTTACTGGGAAGTAAGGAAGGCCATCCCTGACGCAACGCTTCCGGACAGACTGTATGAATGGTCAGCTGACAGTCAAGCAAGTGCAATCCTGCTTTTTCAGCTTGCTTTAAGCCCAATTTTAAAATCGAGTCGTTGGTAAATTCAATCGTCTTGTTGCACTGAATGCACACCAAATGATGATGGTGATGGGGATAGGGCTGATTAATTTCGTAATGTTTATGTCCTTCTGCCAGTTCCAGTTCTCGCAGAATGCCCATCCGCGCCATTAACTTGAGGCTGCGGTAAATGGTAGATAAGCTGATTTGTTCTCCTCGGCTCTGCAATAAGGCGTGCAAGTCTTCGGCACTGAGATGGTTGCCTTTGGGAAGATTTTGAAAGACCTGTAAAATTGTCTCTCGCTGGGGGGTCAAACGCCAACCTTTCTCGTTCAGTTCAGCTTTAAACGAGGCTGCTGTATAGTTAGCCATATAAACATTCTCAAGAAAGCCCTCTATATGACGAAGGATACACAATATATTGACTCATTTTCAAGAAACTTGCTTATTGAGAATAAATAGCTAAAAGCATTTTAAAGATAGAGAGCTTGTTGATAATAATTCCGAGTGAATCAATATAAAAAACTTAACTAAAGAACCAGCAAAAGCAATGCTTTTGCTGGCATAGGTGGTTGACGATCTCACCCGTTCCCAGTCAGGAGGAAGCTTAACTGAAGGCTTCTAAATAGTCGCGCACGCGGTTGCGACGCTTGGGTTGGCGCAATTTTTGCAGTGCTTTGGCTTCAATTTGTCGCACTCTTTCGCGAGATAGATCCAAAGCACGTCCAATTTCTGCTAAGGAGTAGGGGTGACCATCTCCCAAACCGAACCGCATTAAGATCACATCGCGCTCGCGGCTGGTTAAATCTGCCAACAGATGCTGTAAGTCTCTGTAAAGAGCTTCTTGCATCAGGACATCTTCGGGAGACTCGTCTTCAGTTGGCAGCAAATCGCCCAATTCTGTGTCTTTTTCTTTACCCACTTTGGTTTCAAAAGAAACCGATCGAGGAACGCGGAATAAAACTTCCCGCACTTGCAGCGGAGTCATGTCTAATTCCTTGGCTAGGTCTTCCAGGGTGGGCGTGCGACCTTTTTCTTGGGCAATTTTACGCTGAGCTTTTTTAATTTTGTTGAGCTTTTCAGTGATATGAACGGGTAGGCGAATCGTGCGGCTTTGAGTTGCGATCGCTCGCGTAATACCCTGACGAATCCACCAGTAAGCGTAGGTGCTAAAGCGATAGCCTTTAGTCGGGTCAAACTTCTCAACCGCGCGCTCTAAGCCCAAGGTTCCTTCTTGAATTAAATCCAACAGTTCTAAACCGCGATTTTGATACTTTTTGGCAACGGACACGACCAAGCGCAGGTTGGCCTTAATCATGTGTTCCTTCGCCCGAATCCCTTCGGTTTGGATCTGTTCTAGTTCCTCAATCTTTAATCCGGCGAGTTCTGCCCAGCGCCGTTTCCCCGCTGCCAGTGTTGATTTGAGCTCGGACACGGTTAGGTTAGCGGTAGTCGCCCACCGTTCCCAAGAAGGACGGTGACCTAAGTTAGAAGCTAAGCGATCGTGGATCTCGATCAACTCCACGTACTGTGCGATCGTTCCCATATCCTGCTTAGCGGCTTGATCGCGCAGTTCCAGCAGCCGCATATAGCGCTGGACTTGTTGTGCTTCTGAAACTTCTTCATCGCGTCCCAGCAAGCGCACCCGGCCTATGTCTTGGAGGTATAAACGAACCAGATCGGTAGTACGACGATTGGTAGATTGCCCGACGCTGGCAACATCTGCCTCTTCTACATCCAATTCGACCAAGTCGCTGCCTGTTAGTTCAGCATCGTTGTCTAGTTGAAAGCTCAAAGCATCTAATTGACTGTCGTCGGTGGCATCGGTAGAAAAAAAGGTGGCTGGCATAGTTATTGCCTCAACTGCTCCATGTGACAAAGGGCTGGTGAAAGCGGCTGCTTGTTACGGTTGTTGGCGTCCTCTATAACGCGCGAAGCGCCCAAACGAGTTCCGGCGATTCGGGACGCCGCCAGTGATGCACTTCCCTGTTTAACCCTGCGATCGCTGACTTTTGCACGGGTCTTAAACTCGGTATCGAGAGTTACTCCCATTCATAGAATTGCTGAATCGAGCAGCTAAATCGATTACAACGGGTTTCTAGATTCTCAACCTGTCAGCTAGTATAGGGAAAATCCCTCATACTCAAGGGTGACTTCTGTCAGTGGGTAAGTTAATCTACATCACTAGATAGAATATTTCCCGATCACTTGCCAAAAAACCGCAAAGCCCTCTGTTAAGTTTTGTTACTTAGCCTTGCGCCAAATCGATCGTCAGTCATAGGAGGGAAAAAATTCTTCGCCTATGACCCATTACCCTTCCACGGCAGAGCCTAGTAACGCCATGACCCAATCTCCGGCTTAACATCGCGCAGCATCAGCGCGTCTACAGCCGCTTGCGGCGTTACTTCTCCCTGGAGCAATCGATAAACTTGATAAGATATGGGTACGGAAATTCCCTGCTGATTGGCTAGTTGAATTAGCACCTGGGTGGTGTTTACCCCTTCGGCAGTCCCCTGTAGCGCCGCTAAAACTTCCGGAAGCTGCTTGCCTTGGGCGAGTTGATAACCGACTTGGTAATTGCGGCTGAGGGGACTGTTACAAGTGGCTAACAAGTCTCCCAGTCCCGACAAACCATAAAAGGTGTCGGTTTTGGCTCCCCAATGAGTACCGATGCGAATAATTTCAGCTAGACCACGGGTTACTAGCGCCGCTTTGGCATTGGTTCCCAGTTGCAAACCATCGCACGTACCCGCGGAGATCGCTATCACATTCTTCAGCGTCCCCCCCAACTCTACACCCAAAGGATCCGAATTGGTGTAAACCCGAAACCGCGTCGAGTTCAATCTTGCTTGCACGACTTTAGCTGCTTCTGCATCGGTACTCGCAACTACCGTCGCCGCTGGTAGTCCCTGTTCAATTTCTTTAGATAAGTTTGGTCCCGCCAAAACTACCACCGGATGGGAGGGAAACGCCGCTTGCCAAATTTGTGCAGGCGTGCAAGTCGTCGAGGGGTCTAATCCTTTAGTCGCCGTGACGATAATTGTGTCGGAAGATAACGCTAACGGCTTTATCAGTTCTACAACGGGTCTGACGCCTTTCATCGAAACCGCTGACAGGATAATATCTGCACCCGCTATAACATCTGCCAGACTTTCAGAAGATTCACGCGACCACAAGCCTACTTGGTGACCGTTTGCTGCCGCCAAGTTTGCCAAGGCTGTCCCCCAAGCACCTGCACCCAGGATGGCAATCGTTGCTTCTATTTTAGGTTTTGGGTTTTGGATTGTCATTAGTCCTTAGTCTTTAGTCCTTAGTTATTTTTGACCAAGTGGTGACCGATGACTGGGGTGGAGGGATGAGTCTGGGAAATTTGGCACCAATTGGTTCCAAATTGCGGACAGAGAAAAAATTTGTGCGCAATTGCGCACAAATTGTGGCAATTTCTAATTAATCTGGCTCACCCCTCGTGAGCGGGGATATCGTTCCATTAACGCTCTCACTTGCTCAGCATGATATGAGCTTCTTGTCAAGGGTGAAGCAACAACTTGTAAAAATCCCAAAGATTCGCCGTATTGCCTCCAGGCGTCGAATTGTTCTGGGGGGATAAAGTTTTGCACTTGCAGGTGCTTTTGACTGGGTTGGAGGTATTGCCCAATCGTCAGGATATCGCAATCGACCGCTCGCAGATCTTGCATCGCTGCGCGAACTTCGGCGTCGGTTTCGCCCAGTCCTACCATGATGCCAGATTTGGTGTAGAGCCAGGGGGCGATTGTGCGCGATCGCTGCAATAATTCCATTGTCCTGTCATACTCACCTTGGGGACGCACCCGCCGATATAGACGCCGAATTGTTTCCGTATTATGGTTTAGTACCTCTGGCGCTGCGGCAATAATGGTTTCTAGAGCTTCCCAATTACCGCACAAATCCGGAATCAGCACTTCAATTGTCGTACCGGGGGAAGCAGCGCGGACTGCTTCAATGCATCGGACGAACTGGGAAGCGCCCCCATCTGGCAAATCATCCCGATTTACCGAGGTAATTACTACATGATTGAGCTTTAGCCGCCGGACAGCCTCGGCTAAGCGTTGTGGTTCTGTCGAATCGAGGGGTTTCGGCTTTTTCTCAAAATCAATATCGCAGTAGGGACAAGCGCGCGTGCAGGCTGGTCCCATAATCAAAAAAGTTGCCGTACCGTTATTAAAGCACTCGCCGATGTTGGGACAAGATGCCTCTTCGCAAACGGTATTGAGGGCTAAATCCCGCAAAATTTCTTTAACGTTCCCGACGCGCTCCCACTGAGGCGCTTTCACCCGCAACCATTCTGGCTTAACTACCACGCCTGCCCTCTATCTGCTGAAGTTTTACCGATTCACCATCAAGGCTTCTATCATAGCAAGCGCGATGATATTTATGAATTTTTGGTTTAACGTCGTGATATGATAATAAGGCTGTCGGTTAAATCCGGGATGTAGCGCAGCTTGGTAGCGCACCTCGTTCGGGACGAGGGGGTCGCAGGTTCAAATCCTGTCATCCCGATTTTTTCTTGTCGTTTGCCAAATTATATCGGCTGCCTTTTCCCCAATCATAATTGTGGGTGCATTCGTGTTTCCCGAAGTCAGGGTTGGCATAATTGATGCATCGACAACGCGCAACCCCTCAACACCATGTACTCGCAATTCGGGGTCTACAACCGCCATTGAATCAGTTCCCATTTTGCAAGTGCCGACAGGATGGTAAAGACTATCACTATTTTGTCTAATGTAAGCTTTAATGTCTTCATCGCTTGTCACGTTGACACCAGGAGCAACTTCTTCGCCCAAGTACTCATCAAATGCTCCTGAATTAGCAAGATTTCGCGCAATTTTAATCGCTTCTACTAGCACTTGCAGGTCTTCCTCACTTTGAAGATAGTTCATCCGAATTATTGGTGAGTCGTTAGGGGAAGAAGAACGCAAACTCACACTACCGCGACTCTGGGGATGCAGCAGACATGGCACAATAGAAAATCCCGAACCAGGGCGGGCAAGCTCAGGTTGCACCCACAAGAGTACACCAAAATGAAACTGTAAATTTGGCGCAGCGTCTGGTTTATTTTCAGTATGAAGGAACAACCCAGCTTCCCCGAGGTTGCTGGTTGGCGCAGGTATCACATCAACAGTCGCAAGGTAGGCGGCACTAACAGCTAGGTGGTCTTGGAGATTTTGACCCACACCGGGCAAATCAACGATGGGGGAAATTCCTAATGCACGCAAATCTTGGGCATTGCCAATTCCCGAAAGCATTAATAGTTTCGGTGAATCAAATGCCCCAGCAGAAAGAATTACTTCCTGGTTTACAAAAGCTTGGTGCAGCGTCCCATTGTGCAGATATTCCACCCCAATTGTGCGTGTCCCATCAAACAATAAACGAGTCACTAATGCGCTGGTAGTAGTCGTTAAATTGGGACCTTCTAAAATGGGATGCAGGAATGCAACCGCCGTACTTTGCCGCTTTCCATCTTTGATGGTTAGCTGAAACATTCCCGCACCTTCCTGAATCGCGCCATTAAAATCAGGATTGCGCCCATATCCCAGTGCGTCAGCTGCGTCAATAAAGCGTTGTGATACCGCGTTAGGTTCAAGTGCATCAGTGACGTTAAGCAGTCCATCAACACCATGAAATTCGGATGCGCCTCGCTGCTGGTTTTCAGATTTCTTGAAGTAGGGCAACACATCTTGGTAACTCCAACCCGGATTGCCTAATGCTTGCCAATGGTCGAAATCGTGGCGGTTACCTCTGATATAAATCATGGCATTAATTGAACTGCTGCCACCTAAAACTTTACCGCGCGGACAATAGATTTTGCGATTATTCAGGTGGGGTTCTGCTTCGGTAAAATATGCCCAGTCCACTTCCGTACCCCGTAGTTTGGGCCTGGTTATAGGCAGGTGGATTTCTGGTTTCGTATCCGGACTACCAGCTTCGAGTAACAACACGGTCGTTTCACCATCTTCGGTTAAACGATTGGCTACTACACACCCTGCCGAACCTGCACCAATCACAACATAATCGTATTCAGCTATCATCGCTTTTTTTACTTGAAATATTTATTTTTATTATAATATAAAATCGAACAAATGATGAGACATTTCTAATTTAGAACAAGGTTGAATTTCTAACTGGCGTCCTTGTGTGTCTAAAAAGATAGCTTGGTTATTGTCGCTACCAAAACCACTATCGGATTTATCAATCGGATTGGCAACTATTGCATCTACTTTTTTTCGCCGCATTTTTTCCCTGGCTGGCGTGACAATATCTCCCGTTTGGGCGGCAAATCCAATTAAGCGTTGATGGGGTTGTTTTAAATGTCCTAATTCTGCTAAAATATCCGTTACTGGTTCTAAAGGTAAGGCAGTCGGAAGGGATTTTTTTGGTAATTTTTCATGACTATAATTGGCTGGTTTAACATCAGCTACCGCCGCCGACATGATAGTTAAATCGGCTTGGGAAAAATGTTCTAGCATTGCTTGATGCATTTCGGCGGCACTGGTGATAGCGATCGTTCTAATATCCCCCACCGATTCCACCAATTTCGCGTCCATCGCGCCGTGTACCAAGGTTACATGCGCTCCTCGGTGAACGGCTGCCTGTGCTAGAGCAATTCCCATTTTACCCGTGGAGGGGTTGCCAATAAAGCGCACCGGGTCTAGATGTTCCCGCGTTCCTCCCCCACTGATTAATACCCGTTTTCCAGATAAGTCTCGCTGGCCTTTTGTGTGCAATAAAGATTGAATGTGGGTTAATATTTCTGGGGGTTCTGCCATGCGTCCTTTCCCGATGCGATCGCAAGCCAATATCCCCGCTCCTGGCCCTACACTATGATACCGGGTATCCTGTTGAATTTGCTGCCAATTCCGCTGCACCGCCGCCTGTTCCCACATATCAGTATTCATTGCCGGTGCTAGTAAAATTGGACAGGTAGAAGCGAGTACTGTATTAGTTAGTAAATTATCAGCAAAACCGTGGGCGAGTTTTGCTAAAGTATTCGCTGTTAAGGGAGCGATCGCCAAAACTTCTGCCCATTCTCCTAATTCAATATGCAGCGGACGTTTGTGGGTAGGTTGCCAAAAATCTTTATCGGTATAGGCGGGATGGCGGCAAAGCGTTGTTACCGTTAAGGGCGTGATAAATTCACAAGCAGCATCAGTTAAAATGGCTCGCACTTCGATGCCAGATTTTGCCAGTGCTGAAACCACTTCACAGACTTTATAGGCGGCAATACCACCGCCTATACCAATTAAAACCCTGTTCGATGTCATCGGTAATTGCTAATTGCTAATTGCTAATTGCTAATTGCTAATTGCTTTTTTTACCATTAGCCATTAGCCAATCTAAAATCGGTTACGCTTCGTCGTAGGGTTCGAGATCGAGTAGGTGGATATATGGCTCGACTAACTCTGGACGCTGAAAAGCGATCGCTCGCAGCAAATGCCAATCTTCCAACCCTTCAAACGCACTCTTATATTCATCTCGCTCTAGCCTTGCAGCCAACTCGGCTACATCTGCTACGCTCATCGCCGCAATATCGCGGTTAGAAATGCTTGCTTTTTTCATCCCCGGCACCTCTTGCAAGCGGGATTTGTCTCCCGCATTCATTCTTACTATACTACCCACTTCATCCCGTGAATTAAAAAATACCTTCGTTCCATCATCCCCGTGGCTTTAAGCTGGCGATTCTCAAGACATCACTTGCAATACAAAACTTCGCATTAAATTTAAAACCTCTAAGGTAACTTCATGCCCCATGTTAAATTCTTGATATTCTACAGCTACCCCCAAATTGGTTAAAGTCGTTCTTGCGTTTTGAGCCGCATTCACCGGGACTACCATATCTTGTTCGCCATGCACGATTAATACAGGAGGAAACGAATCCGTCTTTGTTTCACCAGCACCACTATGCAAATAACCGCTCAGACTCACCAAACCTGCTAAAGGAAATTTCAACCCCACATCAAGAGTCATTGCACCCCCCTGGGAAAATCCACTTAGAATTGTGCGCGACAAAGGCACTCCAGTATTATTCTCTAAAGAAGAAATCCAGTCAGTCAGAATTTGCTGACTTTCGGTTAAACCATCATTATTCTCAAAGCTGTACCATGCCTTTCCCCCTGGCACTTGCGGGTGAGGAAAGGGGGCATCGGGAAAAATGAACTGGTAATCGTATAACTTTAAATAGGGTGCTAAGGAGGCCAAATCTTGGGCGTTGGCTCCATAGCCGTGCAAACAGACAATGGTTCCCGTTGGTGGTTGTCCGGTTGTGGGGGGAATGGTAATTGTGCTGAGAGACTCCAAAGTTGCTCCTTAATCAGATAAATGCATACCCATTCGATTTTAAACTTGTATGAGCGATATGCCTGCGGCTGGCATAGCGCATCCGCGCCAGCGTTGCTGCCGCGATATGCCAAGGGCTAGCTGCGCCAACGCACACCGACGTTAAACTGGTTCAACCCCTATCTTCGGCTGATCTAGTGCTACTGAATGCTATACATCAGTCAAAAGCTCACCCTCAGTCATTCAGATCGGTTCATATTCTTTCCCTAATAGTTATTGTCACCGAACAGGAATTACAAACAGCGGTGTCAGGGGGTGAGGGGGAAGACACCCATGTCCGGTTGGCGTTTTGATGATGATTATCTCAACTGAAGCGATATCCCGTGGCGTTGGAGACACTGGGACGACTCAAATCGTCTCTATTCTACAACTGATGGGTAAGACGATGTTAGTCAAATCAATGTTTTGGGTCAAATTGGAGACAAAAGTAATACCAGTTTCCCTTAGCGCTCCTATATATCCTGGGGGAGAGGAAAACAAAAAAAGCAAAAAGAGAAATTTAGAGGTAGCGTCAACAAAGGAAAATGGTATAAGTTTCTATGGCAACAGAAACCCGGTTTCGCTTGACTTAACCTGTTCTTGACAAACCAGATATAAGCTTAAATTCTGTATTATAAGGTTCTGTTAAGAACAGCGATAGAGTTATGAAGAATCCGTGAAAACTGGCATTTCAATATATCATTTCGAGATAAATTACCCTAGTATGTAGGGAAAAAATGTAGTTCACAGCGCTGCCATGAAAGCAACAATCGCTCCTCTCAAGCGCCACCCCAAGGAGATCGTCGGGATGGAAGAGCCTAAACCCCAAATCGAATTACTACCCTTACGTGCTGCAGTCAGTTCAGACCGACCCTCCACCCTGGACGTTCTGGTGAGAATCATCCCGCCAGCAATAGAATTGAAGCTCAAAAGACCAGCGCTCAATTTAAGTTTGGTGATTGACCGCTCCGGTTCGATGAAAGGGCAGAAAATCGATTTGGTTCGCCAAGCAGCTTGCTATGCCGTGCAGCAACTTCGACCCAACGACCGGATCAGTGTAATCACGTTTGATCGCGCGATCCACACTTTGGTAAATAGTACGCAAGCAGAGGATAAAGCCAATATTATCTATCAAATCCAGCAAATTGAGCCTGGATGCGGCAGCGCTCTCCATGCAGGTTGGTTGGCAGGTGCGATGCAAGTGGTGAAGCATCTCAATCCGGAACAATTAAATCGGGTGATTCTGCTTTCGGACGGACTAGCAGGGGTGGGGGAGCGGAATAATCAAGTGATCGGCACCGATGTATACGATCTGGCACAACGAGGCGTTAGCACCACGACGATGGGCGTCGGTAACGCTTATTACGAAAATCTGCTGATGGTGATGGCTCGCCAGGGAGGCGGGCAATATTACTACATTGCATCGTCGCAAAAATTACCAACGATCTTCCGGACAGAACTGCAAGATTTGATCGCAACGATTGGACATACAGTGACGCTTGCGGTTAATCCTCAAGGGTCAGTAGAACTGGAAGACGTGCTAAGCGATTTGACTTGCGATAGTCGGGGGCAGTTCCAATTGCCGAATTTAGTCATGGGCAACGCGCTGGAAGTCGTGGTGCGACTCCACGTTCCACCGATCGAACAGGCGGCAGATCTGTGCTACTTCCGTTTGGGTTGGATCGACCCGCAACAGGATATGCAGCAAAAAATCTTCAAAGCACTGCATTTACCCGTGATGTCCTCAAATCAGCTAGAGGAATTTCTGCCTCATCCACAAGTTCAGCAACGGGTGACGCTGATGATGGCAGCAAGGGCTAAAAAAGAAGCGATGCAACAAATCGCCCACGGCAATTATGAAGCTGCCAGTCAATTGTTAAAAGATGCGCGCAGACGAGTTTTGTGCGCTCCCAACTCCCCTATGATGGAAAAGGAAGCTCAAACGCTGGCTAATCTAAATTTTGACCTGCAATCGCGCCAATTGAGGAAAATATCTAAAAAGGGTAGCGATGAGCCTTTCGATCCTACCCTCATTGGTGTTTCTCAACCCGATTCTAACGATAAAGGTTGACTCCCCGTCCCGGAGGGCGGGGTTTTAATTGAGAACATTATCCGCACTACAGATTGAGAATTGAACAATGGTACGTCTGGCACTGCTGAGTACATCTGACAAAACAGGATTAATCGATTTCGCCCGCAGTTTGGTGGAAGAATTTAAGTTCGATCTGATCAGTAGTGGTGGAACTGCTTCGGCGCTGAAAGCAGCTGGGTTACCAGTGACTAAGGTATCAGATTACACGGGTTTTCCAGAGATTTTGGGAGGTCGAGTCAAAACGCTGCATCCCCGCATACACGGCGGCATTTTGGCAAGGCGAGATTTACCCCAGGATGTGGTAGATTTGGAAACTCATCAAATTCGCCCGCTCGATTTAGTGGTGGTGAATTTGTATCCGTTTGAGCAAACGATCGCTCAAGAAAACGTTACCCTACCAGAGGCAATCGAGCAAATTGATATCGGCGGCCCTGCTATGATTCGGGCATCGGCTAAGAATTTCGCCCATCTGACGGTTTTGTGCAATCCGGCGCAGTATGACGCCTATTTGCAACAGTTGCGATCTTCACAGGGAGAAGTATCTTTAGAGTTTCGCCAAGCTTGCGCCTATGAAGCATTTTGTCATACGGCAGCTTATGATTCGGCGATCGCATCCTACCTGGGCAACCAATCCGGGCAACCAACTCAATTTACCCTTTCAGGCTTTCCCTTACAAGCACTCCGCTACGGCGAAAATCCCCATCAAAACGCCGCTTGGTATCAAACTGGAACTACTCCAAGCGGTTGGAGTGCAGCGACTAAACTCCAAGGGAAAGAACTAAGTTACAACAACTTAGTCGATTTAGAAGCAGCGCGCCGCATTATTGCCGAATTTACCGATACACCCGCCGCTACGATTATTAAACATACCAATCCCTGCGGCACGGCGGAAGGAAATAGTTTATTGGAAGCTTACCAAAAAGCTTTTAATGCTGATTCGGTTTCCGCGTTTGGCGGCATTGTGGCGTTAAATAAACCCATCGATGCACCCACAGCAAAGGAATTAAGCAAAACATTTTTAGAGTGCATCGTCGCACCGGGATGCGAAACCCAAGCGCAAGAAATTCTGGCGAAAAAATCTAACTTGCGCGTCTTAATATTGCCAGATTTGAGCGGCGGACCAAAAGAAACGGTGAAACCAATCGCAGGCGGTTTCCTAGTACAAGCATCCGATGATGTGGTAGAAGATACCAGCAAGTGGCAAGTGGTGACGGAAAAACAACCGACGCCAGAACAATTAGCAGAATTGCTATTTGCTTGGAAAGTCTGCAAGCATGTAAAATCGAATGCAATTGTAGTAACGCGCGATCGCACTACCCTGGGTGTGGGTGCCGGTCAAATGAATCGCGTCGGATCGACAAAAATTGCCCTAGAACAAGCTGGGGAAAAAGCTCAAGGTGCTTTCCTCGCCAGTGATGGTTTCTTCCCCTTCGACGACTCGGTAAGAACCGCCGCCGCCGCCGGCATTATTGCGATCGTCCAACCCGGTGGCAGTATGCGCGATCAAGATTCCATTAAAGCTGCGAATCAGCTAGGATTGGTGATGATTTTTACAGAAATTCGTCACTTTTTGCATTAGCAAAATATCCCCCAACCCCCTTGAGCGGGGAGTTGCGGGGATATATGTGAAGAAATTTCAAGTCTCCTTTACGAAATATGTCGCAAGCAAGATGTTACAGTTGGGAAAGTGTCACTCACCCCATATCTACTTGAATTGAACAACTGATATTGTTTTAGGAGTGTGAGGAGCAAGTTTTGTTGAAAAAGCGCTTGGGGTCGAAACACGGCAAGACTCCCAGGCGCTTTTTCGTATGCAAGTAAAACTGTCAGTTATATCGTTTCCGGTTTTGTCTGAATTAATAAACCGCAAAAGGCGCGACATTCCGCAGAGAAAGAGAAGAGAGATTACTAATTCCGATCTCAATGGATTTGATATTACTCTTTTCCCCCCCGAAGAATTAAACCGCGTTAGCGTTCGCTAACGCTTGCGGATCAACTCCTGGAACGACGCCAGCGTTCAAAGATAATAATTCCAATTTCAGCCCCTGAAATAGAACCGATTAACATCCCGATATTCAAGTAAAATATAATCAAACCCAGTCCCTCGATAAAGTCTGGATTGGGATGCACGATATTGAATAAAATATATCCAATTCCCGAGCCAATATAGACCCCGATTATTGACCCAACAATTGTCCAAATTATTACTAAAATCTTCCGCATCCTCAACGCAGTGAATCCTCCGATTGTTATTCCGGCAATCAATCCGTATAAAATAGGGACTAACACCAAAGAGACTGTGCTTGGTAGTAAATCTAGTAAATTCATTGACTGCTAACTGTTGCGAAAATCAATCATTGCTTGCCGATAAACATCCGGCATTCCCGTATCAAAACACTTTCCTTTAACAACATAGCCTGTCATTCCCTCCTTTTGTCGCAATTTTTCCAAACATGTTGTTAGCTGAAATTCACCTTTGAAGCGGATATTATTTTTGATATCTTCTGACAAACAATCAAAAATTGTTGGCGTCAGGACATATAAACCAAAAATGCATAAAAATTCATCCTCTGCCATTCCTTCTACCCGCAAATGCTGGCGGGCATATTCAACGGTTGGTTTTTCAGCAACTTGAGTCAAGGAAATAATCGAGTTTAATTCTTGCCAAACTCCGGTAACGCAACCAGCTTTTTGAATAATCTCTGCTGGCATTGTTGTTAATCCTACAACATTTTGATTTACTTTTTCGTAAATATTTATAACTTGTCCGGCACAAGAAATATCCGTATCCGATGAGTAAACGTGGTCACCTAACGATAGCAAAAATGGCTCATTGTTGACCCAGTCTTTGGCACAAAATACAGCATGACCGTAACCTGACTGAACTTCTTGAGTGAGAATTGTGACTCTGTTGCCTAAGTCTTGGAGATATTGGCTGTATTCTTGATTTTGGGGCGATAATTTGTTGAAGAATTCGGGGGAAGGTGGAGATTTAAAGAATTCCTCAAAAAGTGCGCGATCGCATGTTTGTACCACTATCCCAATTTCTTCTATTCCCCCACTGATTAATTCTTCCACAATTGACAGAATTACCGGTTTGGCGCGCCCCTCCCGATCGATAATTGGAAACAGTTCTTTTTTGACAGCTTTTGTAGCTGGAAATAAGCGAGTTCCAAAACCAGCCGCCGGAATTACACCTTTGCGAACCTTTCTTTTTAAAGGATACTTTTCTGCTTCTCTTGTGGGGTGGGCATCTTGCCCGCCAAGATTGATAGTTAAAGGATACTTTTCTATTTCTCTTGTGGGGTGTTCTCTTGTGGGGTGGGCATCTTGCCCGCCCGCCACAACAGGTAAATTCTCAGAATTGAGACTACTTTTGATTGCCAGCTTCAAACATTGCATCTGAGGAAAATCGCGCTCAATTATTTCTATAACTTTTTGCTGACTAGACTCATCTTTTACAATAAATTGCGCCGTGCCATCCCCTTGGGAACCGACGCCTTTCCCGCCTAAAATATCAGGTTGAATTGGTTGATAATTCAGGAGTTTATGCAAAACGGGAGAAGTTAATTGGGAGGGAGAAGCCGGGATTAAATATTGGTCGAATTCAGCTTGAGCTTTTTTCATCAGTGCGCCAATTTGTTGCCCATCGCCTTTTTGCAGGGCGTTAACTGCTGCTTGGGTAATTTGAGCGCTGATAGAACCTAAATATTTTTGGACATTCTGTTGCAATTTGTTAGTGGGAAAGGGATAGCATTGATTCAAATTGCTTAGGATTTCTTGGGTGTTTTTGCCCGCGCCGAGATCGACGATAACAAAGAATAAATCTTTGGGTACATTTAGTTCGATGACATCGATGCGATCGCCATCAAAAATCATCAAAATTGGGCGACTGCCATAAGCACAAGCTTGATCCATTCTGCCGCAGCGGGAAAAAGTGGTAATTTCGCCTAAATAGGCAAACTCCATTTCGCCGCGAACGGTCATTTTTAAGTCATAAACGCGATTAAAAGCGCGAGCAATTAAAACGCAAATAGCAGCACTCGAAGATAAACCTTTCTGAATTGGTAAATCGGTTAAGTAATTATCAATTTCAATTCCGCCAACGCGATAGTGGGTGAGAAACTGATAAGCAACGCCAGCAGCATAACTGAAGAAACCACCTTTTTCGGCTTCGGCAAGCAAAACCTGCCTTGACATCGGTAAGGATATGGTTTGATGAGTTCCATCACTTAAGGAAGCGCGAAGAATTAGATGGGTTGGATGGGGTTGTACCTCGGCATAAAGTCCCTGATTCGTGCCAACTAACAGCGCGTAGCCTTTTTCTAAATTGGGATTAATGCGGCGATAACCACCCGCCCAATCGCTATGTTCTCCAAATAAACAAAGGCGTCCCGGAACAAAAATTTTCATGATATTCATTAGTTAGTTTTTGGTTGAGCTTGGGTGTAGGAAGTAGGCTATTTTTCCCCACCCCCCACATTTTGGCATTAAGTACCAGCAGCCAAAAGTAATTGCACCACATCCGGATAACCGTTTAATTGGGCAATTGTCAAAGCCGTATCGCCGTTCAAGTTGGCGAGGTTGACATCTGCACCAGCGTCGAGCAATATTTTTACAGCTGGGGCATTACCGCGAGTAGCTGCACAGATTAAAGCAGTTGAACCAGATAAGTCTGGAAAATTCACATTAGCACCGTTCGCTAATAATGTCTGCATGATATTTGTGTAGCCACGTTCGCTGGCTTTAATTAAAGCAGTTTGCCCATCATCCGCCGTCACATTGGGATCGCACCCCGCATTCAACAGCGCCATAACAGTATCCACAAATCCCTCAGATGCTGCCACAGTTAAAGCCGTTTCACCCATGTTTTTAGCATTGCAGTCAGCTCCTTTTTGTCGCAACGCTGCCACAATGGTACTGCGGTCTTGCAAAGCTGCGAGTAGCAAAGGCGTATCGCCCAGATTATTCCTGGCTGCGATATCAGCTTCCCGGTTGAGCAAGAGATTTACCACGCGATCGTGACCTTCGGCAATAGCAAGGTGTAAAGCTGTTTCCCCATCGTTATCTTTGGCGTTAATATCGGCATTTTTGTCCAGTAAAGCCGTCACAATCGGCACGTAACCTTCTGCCGCCCCTGCCATTAAAGCTGTCCACCCATCTTGGTTTTTAATATTGACATCAGCAGCTGCTTCTAGAAGACTTCGCACTAAATCTACATGACCTTGGTCCGATGCTAGGGTTAAAGCAGTTTCGCCTTCCCCATCTTGGGTATTGACATCTGCGCCCCAAGCGAGCAACATTTGAGCGATCGCTAAATCTCCAGACTCTGCTGCTTGCATCAAAGCAGTTCTGCCATCACCCGTTCTAGTATCTACATTTGCCCCATGCTCTAACAACAGCCGCACCGCAACGACGTTACCAACTGCCACAGAGAGGGTGAGTGCCGTTTCGCCGCCGCTGAGTTTGTTCGCGTCTGCATCGGCAGAGAGTAACGCTGCCAAAACGTCGATATGACCCTGTTCTGCTGCCAAGTGCAAGGCTGTATTATCGTCCTTATTCCTGCTATTCACCTCTGCACCGGCGGAAAGCAAAATTTGCACCACATCGGCATAACCCCGCAGCGATGCTGCCATCAGCGCCGTGCTGCCATCCTCGTTTGTAGCATTGATATCCGCACCCCAATTCAGCAGCATTTGCACGATTTCAACGTTATTTGCCGCTGCCGCTATCATCAAAGCCGTCGTGCCAAACCGTTTTTTGGGCTGATTAACATTTGCCCCAGCATCTAGTAACAAGCGCGCGATCGCGGTATACCCATTTTGGGCAGCAAACATCAAAGCCGTCGTGCCATCTCGCCCCGTTGCATTGACATCAGCACCCTGGGCAAGTAGGACTTGTACCTGATGCATGTCATCACTTTGAGCCGCCCTTCTCAATAAGACATCCTTATCTTTTGTGGAGGTCATGCCTGCTCCTCGTTCCATCCTCAGCATTGACAACTTAGCGCCAAATCAGCAGTTTGAGAAGTTCACTGAGATGCTTTGTGATGGTTTTGTCCTCATAGGATAGGTGTAGAAAAGTGTTTTTATGCTAACTTTTATTAAAGTTCCTCACCTGACGACCCCAGTCCTATGAACTTGGAAATCCCCGCCTCGATTAAAACTTGGAGCCAATTCGGTCACCCGCTGTTGATGTGGGTGCTGCTAGGCTTATCGATTTATGCCCTATACTTAGGCATTCAAGTCCGACGCACCAGAAGTGCCGAAGGGGACGCCCGCAAAGAGCTGATCAAAGGCAAGTTTAACCTCAAGCACCACCAGGTAGGATCGATCCTGTTTGCTTTAATGGTTCTCGGCACCATAGGCGCTATGGCGGTTACCTACATCAACAACGGTAAGCTGTTTGTTGGACCTCACCTGCTGGTTGGATTAAGCATGACCGGACTGATTTCGATTTCTGCCGCGCTTTCTCCCTACATGCAAAAAGGACAAGATTGGGCGCGTTACACCCACATTGTCCTGAATATCAGCCTGTTGGGATTGTTTGGTTGGCAGGCCGTCTCCGGATTGGAAATCCTGCAAAACATTATTAGCAAAATGTAATGGGTAATGGCTAATGGCTAATTGCTAATTGCTAGTAGATATACTTAACACGGACACTTTCCTAACAGTTCGGTGGCGCGTGAGAACACTGGCAGAGCTATTAAGTTAGCCATTAGCAATTAGCCATTAGCAATTACCCATTACCTATTACCCTTTTTGCGCGGCATTGGTAAACCCAAGCTGGAATGAAAGTCTTGCTGTACCTTGTGAGTCAAGCGGTGAGAGACTTGTCTGACGATTTGGCGGAGTAAGCTAGTGCCGGTACTTTGAATCAAAGACATCGGCAAGCGATAAATAAACCGGGGAAACTGAATAGCCACCACCAGATCCAACTGCCACTCTACCCGCGTCACATCCCCCGGACAACCTACCGATGCATCAATCGTCGCTTCTGTCAACTGCATCGCGGCATTAAAATCAACATCATACCCCGGAGCGACGTAATCCGGTACTGGTATAGTTTGGATGCGATAAACGCCTTGATCGGGGGGCAGCAACTCCAAGCCAATTTTCGGTTCTACCTCATATCCGAAAGAACCGAAGCTCCCGATCGTTAAAGCGTAGCCATTGTTACCAAGGGGTTGCGCCGTCATTGGGTGGGCGCAGCGTCTAAACCATTCCGGGTGAGCGTTGAGATATTCGGCAACCGTCCCAACATCAGCATACATTTCCATGCAATCTTCAAACTGCCCGTGAAAGCGTACCGGCTGCATCGCATCTGTTTCTGCTATTACATTATCAGGATTGGCAAAAGGCGGCATCGCATCCACAAGCCTGTTAGTAACTTCAATAGCTGGATAATCGCTGTAATTTGATTGCATAGACGCATACCTGCGCGAGTTGTCCTAATGTTATGTTAAATATTCCCTTCCAGGTTTCAATTGTTACAAGCTGACTGCAAATCTTAACCGTAACAACAAAACTTCCTCCTTTTAGTTCATGAAATATTTAAACTAAATTAAAGAAAACGTTAAAATTGCTAGTTTAACCAGGGTAACCGATCCCATGAAAGCATTTGTAGCAGGGGCAACAGGCGAGACGGGTCGCCGCATCGTACAAGAGTTAGTCAAGCGTCAGATTCCCGTGCGTGCTTTAGTGCGGGATGCGGATAAAGCTAGAGAAATTCTACCTGCGGAGGCCGAGTTAGTGATAGGCGATGTCCTCAAACCAGATACCCTGAGTATTGCCATAGGCGATAGCACCGTACTGCTGTGCGCCACGGGTGCGAAACCGAGTTTTGACCCAACCGGGCCGTACCAAGTAGACTACGAAGGGACTAAAAATCTGGTAAATGCAGCCAAAGCTAAGGGAATTGAGCATTTTGTCTTGGTTACCTCCTTGTGTACGTCCCTGCTATTTCACCCGCTGAATTTGTTCTGGCTAATTTTGGTGTGGAAGAAACAAGCTGAGGAGTATCTCAAGAAAAGTGGTTTGACTTACACGATAGTGCGACCGGGCGGGCTGAAAAATGAGGATAATACCAACCCAGTTGTGATGTCCGCCGCTGACACCCTGTTTGACGGCAGTATACCCCGCACCAAAGTCGCGCAAGTCTGCGTCGAAGCATTGTTTCAGGCGGAGGCTAAAAATAAAATAGTAGAAATTGTCGCCAAGCCAGAAGCTGCGGAAAAAAGCTGGCAGGACTTGTTTGCTAATGTAGCTTGATTGCTTGTAGGCAAGTGTTTTTCCTTAAGTCGATGCAGGAGTTCTCAATTTGGTAGATACATCGCCGCCTTCTCAGGTATCAGGGGAAGAGAAATCCCCCGATTCAAGTCGTCGAAAAAAGCTCCTAGTCGCTACTATCGCCGCGTTGGGACTCACCGTTGCCATCCAGAATTGGCAAGATGTGGAAGGATTGATAATGCGCTATATGCCAGATTGGCTCGCTCCTCCTACCCACATTACTGGCTTGCGCGGTACAATGCCCTTGGCGATGCGGGGCGGCGATCCTTACATTCGCGCCTTGATGCGGACGATTTCGGCAAGCGAGTCCAACTATGCGCGTCCTTACCACGTGCTTTACGGGGGTAGGTATGTCCGCAACCTGAATCGCCATCCAAATCGATGCATTACCATACCCGTTGGACCTAATAAAGGTAATTGTTCCACAGCGGCGGGGCGGTATCAGTTTTTGAATAAAACCTGGAGTAAAATGTCGCGCCGGTATCATCCTAGACCGGGGGGGATATTGTTGTGGAGATCTTATAGCTTTGAGCCAGAATATCAGGATCGGGTGGTTCATGATTGGTTAAGCGATCGCAACTACTGGAATGCCGATATTCCCCAAATGTTGCGCCAGGGGAAAGTACGTCCAGTATTGCGAATGCTTTCCGGCACTTGGACAAGTCTAGGATACGGCATCGAAACCAATTCCATGAGCAAACACTTGCCAGAAATATACGAACGAATGCTCAAAGAAGAACTGGGTAAATCTCCATCTGGACTTATCCAGAAACCAGCTATCTCCAACGAAAATAGGACCAGAAGGAAATAGTAGCCGCGTCACAAACCCAGTTTCTTTGTTTTTTGCCTAAATGCCAGATAAAAAAAACCCCAGCTATGTCTAGCCGGGGTTAATAATTGTCAGGGTGCATCTACTAAATACTTCTTCCACTGGCTGCTATAACCATCCGGATACTTTTGCCAAATTTCCCTACCGAGTTTTTTGGTGATTTGGGTAAATCCGGGAAATAAAAAACCCCAGCTATCTCTAGCCGGGGTAATTATCAGGGTGCATCTACCAAATCCTTCTTCCCCAGAGTGCTATAACCATCCGGATACTTTTGCCAAATTTCCCTACCGAGTTTTTTGGCGATTTGGGTAAATCCGGGAAATAAAAAACCCCAGCTATCTCTAGCCGGGGTAATTATCAGGTTGCATCTACCAAATCCTTCTTCCCCAGAGTGCTATAACCATCCGGATACTTTGGCTAAATTTCCCTACCGAGTTTTTTGGTGATTTGGGTAAATCCGGGAAGTCGTAGGGAACATCAGAAAAACTTTGAGGAAGCGGCAAAACTTACTGATGTTCCCTACCACAGGGATTTTCCATTGGCTGCGACGCCATATTGTCGTCGGGGCAGGGCAGGAGAAAAACTTTGAGGAAGCGGCAAAACTGACTGATGCCCTGCCCCTACCACCCGTTGATTCGACTGAAAATGGCTATAAGTTCTTCTTGCAGTGGGTACTATCAGCATCTGGATATTTTGGCAAAAATTCCTTTCCTAGAAAGTTGGCGATGTGGGTCAATCTTGGAAACAAAAACCCCCAACTATCTCTAGCCGGGGGTTAAAAAATCAGGGTGCATCTACTGAATACTTCTTTCTCTGGGATGCGTACGCTTTCCGGATGTTTTTCGCCAAATTTCTGGGTGGGAAACAAAAAACCCCAACTATCTCTAGCCGGGGTGATGAATATCAGGGTGCATCTACCAAATCCTTCTTCCCCAGAGTGCTATAACCATCCGGATACTTTTGCCAAATTTCCCTACCGAGTTTTTTGGTGATTTGGGTAAATCCGGGAAGTCGTAGGGAACATCAGAAAAACTTTGAGGAAGCGGCAAAATTTACTGACGTTCCCTACCCTCCGTTGATGCGATTGAAAAGAGATTTATTCGGTACAACACAACATTGTCGTAGGGAACAGGAGAAAATCTTTGAGTTGGTGGCAAAACTTACTGATGTTCCCTACCATAGGGATTTTCCATTGGGTGCGACGCCATATTATCGTCGGGGCAGGGCAGGAGAAAAACTTTGAGGAAGCGGCAAAACTGACTGATGCCCTGCCCCTACCACCCGTTGATTCGACTGAAAATGGCTATAAGTTCTTCTTGCAGTGGGTACTATCAGCATC